>WGLQ01000002.1:0-300000 GCA_016125495.1 Hyphomicrobiales bacterium
ACACCTTCACGTCGGTCAAGAACGGCCTGACGGGCGCCTAATGATCGGATAGGCGTGGCGCCACCTGGCGCCGGCCCGATCGCGAGCCACCCCCGGGGGATGCCCCGGCGGGTGGCTCTTGCGTTTGCGGGGTCCGGCGGGGCGATCGAGCCATGTTTACGATCCATTTGGCATTGCTTCGTATTCATGCTTCATTCATTTCGAATTCGATTCAAAATTCGCGCTATTCGATCTATATTCGAATCCATCGGCGGCGGCGCAGTCGAAGCCGTCAGATGTCAGAAAACCGGCCGCGGGCGGATGCGTTGAACTCCGTTGTGCCGTTTGAACAGGGAAAAGATCATGACGTCTTTGTTTGTACGCTTCCAGAAGGATCAGTCCGGTGCGACCGCCATCGAGTACGGGCTCATCGCCGCTCTCATCGGTGTTGCGATCATCACGATCCTCGGCGAGGTCGGCACCGAGATCGAGAACACCTTCACGTCGGTCAAGAACGGCCTCACCGGCGCCTGATGCTGCAGCTCGCCGGCGGTGTGCAGCCGCCGCGAGCGCACGAGCGGCGTGCCGCTTCCGCTCCCCGCCCATCCCTTGGAACGACGCGTGCTCGAGGACAGCCGCCATGCCGCCCCGCATGGCGGCTGTCCTGCGTTTCGGACTCGGCGCGGACAGAAGGGAGCACCAATCGATGCAAACCCTACAATGCGAAGCATCCGTTTAGCCGGGATTTTACGGCGGTCGTCTAGTGTGCGATCCAAGACAAAAAAATGGTCCCGTCGTCGGCGGGCAGGGTGAGCGAAAACTGGGGTGGCTTCAATGATGGAACTTGTCTGCGCGACCGTCTTTCCCGGCGTCATGGCGTTCGCGGGAACGATGGACCTCTTCACGATGACGATACCGAACCGGATCTCCATAGTCCTGGTGGTCGCCTTTTTCGTCATCGCGCCGTTCGCCGGCCTCGGCATCGCCGACATCGCCGTTCACACGGCCACCTTCCTCGGCGTCCTCGGCATCGGCATCTTCATGTTCGCGCGGGGCTGGATGGGCGGCGGAGACGCCAAGATCATCGCGGCGGCAAGCCTCTGGATCGGACCCGCGATGCTCGGTCAGTTCATCGTACTGACGGCGATCTGCGGCGGGGTTCTGACGCTCGTGCTTCTGGCCTTCCGTCGTCTGCCACTTCCCGATCGTGCGCTCGCCGTCAAGTGGATCGGGCGCCTGCACGCGTGCGAGACGGGCGTGCCCTACGGGATCGCGATCGCGGGCGGGGCACTGCTGGTCTATCCGCAAGTGCCGTGGATCAAGGCGTTCGTGCTCTGAAAGGGGCCGGCCCGGGTTGGGCGCCGGACTTGCGGCGCCCGCGACCTGCTGACACAAGTCGATGACTCGCAAGAAGTTTCCCGAACCGGGACGGCGGTTAACCCGGCGTTGAGGATTATCGGGCACCGTCCTTCCTGAAACTCGATCGAATCATGTCGATGGGAAGGACACGCGGGTCATGAAACGCGCTCGGCTGATCGTCTTTGGAATAGCGCTCCTGGCTGCCGGCGGCGCCGCGCTGCTCGCAAAGGGCTATATGGGCAAGAAGCCGGAGGTGCGGACGGTCGTCAAGACCGACTTCGACACCGTCCAGGTTCTCGTGGCCAAGCGTGACATCCAACTCGGCGACACCTTGAAGGCCGGTGACATCGGCTGGATCGACTGGCCGCGCGATGCCGCCACGGCCACGTACATCCAGAAGCACCAGAAGCCGGGCGCCATCACCGACCTTTCGGGCGCGATCGCCCGTGCCCAGTTCCTCGCCGGCGAGCCGATCAAGGAGCAAAAGCTCATCAAGGCGAGCGATGGCGGCGTGATGGCGGCCATTCTGCCGGCCGGCATGCGGGCGGTATCGACCTCGATCACGGCACAGAACGCGGCCGGCAATTTCATCCTCCCGAACGACCGCGTCGACGTGATCCTCACCCGCAAGATCCGCTCGGCCGGTGGGCGCCGCGAACAGCACGTCTCCGATACGCTCTTTCGCAACATCCGCGTGCTCGCGATCGGCAGCGCCATCGACGCCAAGGGCGACGAGAAGACCGCCAAGGGCGACACCGCGACGCTCGAGCTGACGCCGACCCAGGCCGAGACGCTCGCGCTCGCCAATCTCATGGGGGATATTTCCCTTTCACTGCGCAGCCTCACCGACAGCCGCCCCGGCCAGGGCGAGGGCGATGACGGCTCGGCAGTGCTCAACAAAGACGACCGCGGCTCTTCCGTCCGCGTTCTCCGGTATGGCGTATCCTCGCGCGCCTATGGCGTGAAGTAACGGTTCCAGAGTCCTGTTCCTTCGCTCGTCGAAAGGTTTGTGCCATGCACACGCTCATGAAAGCCCTCCGCGCGGCAACGGCCGCCGCAGCGATCTGCCTCGTTCCTCTCGCCGCGCTGACGGGTGAGCCGACGGCAGCCTTCGCGGACCCTGCAACGCAGCACACCTCCGTTCTGCGGATCGCCTACGAGGATGCCCTGCCGACGCACCGCGTCGCCCGCATCGGCATCAACAAGTCGCTGATGGTGGAATTTCCCCGCGAGCTGCGCGACGTGGTCGTCTCGGACCCCGAGATCCTCGATGCCGTCGTGCACACCTCGAGCCGCGTCTCCCTCATCGCCCGCAAACGCGGCCAGGCGAACGCGTTCTTCTTCGACTCCAACGGCGAACGCATCATGACCCTCGAGGTGTCGATCGAGCGCGACACCAACCAGCTCGCGGACATCATCAACCGGCTCATTCCCGGCGCGAATGTCTCCGTCGAGATGATGAACGAGACCGTTATCCTGACGGGCTCGGTGCCGCGGCCGGTCGACTCCAACCGCGCCAACGACATCGCGGCGCGCTTCATCGTCTCGCCGGCCGCCGACGCCAACGAGCGCCATGCGGCCAAGGTCATCAACATGCTGACCGTGCAGAGCCGCGAGCAGGTGCTCGTCAAGGTGACGGTCGCGGAGATGAAGCGCACGGCGATCAAGCGGCTCGGCGTCAACTGGTCGAACGTCAATATCGGTGACTACGCGACGATCGGCGGCACGCAGAACGCCTTTCCGCTGACCAGTGCCTTCGGGGCCAACAGCCTCCTCACCGGCACCTGGGGGCCGAGCGCGGACCGTGCGGACTGCTTTGCGCCCGGCGGCGTCGGCGTACCCGGCACGATCGGCGGACTCGGCACCGGCAATGCGATCCTGCCGAACAACCTCGGCTTTGCGGGAACCGCGAACTGCCTGACCAAGACGCTGGAAGCCTTCGAGCGCCACGGTCTCGCCCGGACGCTGGCAGAGCCGACGCTGGTCGCGATTTCCGGCGAGACGGCGACGTTTCTTGCTGGCGGCGAATTTCCAATCCGCGTCCTCGACAATGAGGGAAATGCGACGCTCCAGTTCAAGCCCTTTGGCGTCGGTCTGTCGTTCACGCCGATGGTTATGAGCGAGGAGCGGATTAGTGTGAAAGTCGCGACTGAAGTTTCGGAACTTGATTCTACCGTTGAAGTCTTGGGTGCGCCGGGCCTCAAAGTGAACCGCGCGAACACGACCGTGGAAATGTCGAGCGGCGGCTCGCTCGTCCTCGCCGGCCTCATCTCGGACGACACGCGCCAGAACTACGACGCGCTGCCTGGCATCACCAACCTGCCGATCCTCGGCGCCCTCTTTCGCAGCCGCGATTATCAGAAGAAAGAAACCGAGTTGGTGATCATCCTCACGCCCTACATGGTCAAACCGGTCGCTCGCGATGAGCTTTCGCGCCCGGACGACAACTGGATGCCGGCCTCCGACCTCAAGGCCATCTTCCTCGGGGAGATGAACCGGATGTACGGACACGACGTCGCCGTCCAGGTCGGCGGCAGCACCAAGGACAGCGTCGGCTGGATCGTCGAATAACCTCGCTCGCGAACACAAGGAAAACTGCGATGTCTCCGTTCGTTTCCATCCGCCAGAGCCGCAATCTGCGTGCGACGGCAAGCGTGCTCGCGATCTCCCTCGTCGCGCTCGGGGTCGCCGGTTGCAAGCCCGAATACAAGCCGGACACCTACGTCCTCGGCTACACCGTGCCGGACCCGGCCATGAAGCACCCGATCATCGTCACCGATGCGCCGGTGTTCCTCGAGGTGGACGTGGCGCGCGGCTCCTCCGGCCTCACGCCCGCCCAGCTCGCCGAGGTGCGCGGGTTCCTCTCCGGCTACCGGGCCGAGGGGCGCGGCGGCCTCACGATCTCGGCGCCGAGCGGCAGCCTCAACGAGACCTCCGGCATGTACGCCGCCGGGGAGATCAAGCGTCTCGCGCAGCAGACCGGCATCGACGCCAGCGCGATCTACATGGAGCCTTACGGCGCACCGAACCATCCCGGCGCGCCCGTGAAGATTTCCTTCATCCAAACCGTGGCAAAAGCTCCCGAGTGCGGTCGTTGGCCGGGTAACCTCGGGGAAACCTCACGCAACGAACACTACCACAACTACGGCTGCGCCCAGCAGCGCAACCTCGCCGCCATGGTGGCCAACCCGCGCGACCTGCTCGGGCCACGCACGATGGACCCGAGGCCGGGCGAGCGCGGCTATACGCAGTGGGGCAAGTGGATCGCGGGACAGCCGACGGGCGCCGAGCGTTCGGAGGACGAGAAGTCCGGCAACATCAGCGAAGTGGCGAGCAACTGATGAGCAACATCATGCACCCCTCGAGGAAGAAGTCGATCGAGGATTTCGACGATATCGAGCCGCAGTTCGGCAACGAGGACCACGTCATGGACGACGCCGGTTACGACGATCAGGACGCCGTCGCCTACGCCGACGACGTCATGGATGAATATCCGGGCGAGATCCCGAGCGACAACGCTCTGGTCGGCCGGATGTCGATGCCGGTCAGCGAGCCGGACACGCGCAGCGTCGAGCGGGCCCGCCCGGTGCCGCGGATCTCGATCCAGATCTTCTGCGAGTATCCCGAGACCGCCCAGGTGATCGAGGTCGCGGCCCAGGACCGCCGCCTCTCCAAGGCGCACGTCGCCATCCACATGGGCGGCATCGCCGGCGCCATCGCGCACTATCAGGAGGCGTCGACGCCGAACCTCGTCATCGTCGAGTGCGGCCAGGAGCGCAAGGGTATGCTCGCCGAGCTCGACCGGATGGCCGAGTACTGCGATGCGGAGACGAAAGTCATCGTCATCGGCCACGTCAACGACGTGCTGCTCTATCGCGAACTGGTGCGCCGGGGCGTCAGCGAGTACGTGATCGCGCCGATCCGGCCGCTGCAGATCATGGAGAGCATCTCCAACCTCTACAACAATCCGGATGCCGATCCGGTCGGCCACGTCCTCGCCTTCGTCGGCGCCAAGGGCGGCGTCGGGGCCAGCACGATCTGCCACAACGTCGCATGGACGCTTTCGGAGATCATCAAGGCGGATGTCGTCATCGCGGACCTCGATCTGCCCTTCGGAACGGCCGGCCTCGATTTCAACCAGGACCCGGTCCAGGGGATAGCCGATGCGCTTTCCTCTCCCGACCGGCTCGACGAGGTGCTGCTCGACCGTCTCCTCTCCAAGGTAACGGACTATCTCAGTCTCTTTGCCGCGCCGGGTGTGCTCGACCGAAACTACGATATCCCTCCGGAGTCGTTCGAGTGGGTGATCGACGTCGTTCGCCAGAACGTGCCTTATCTGGCGCTCGACATTCCGCACATCTGGACGCCATGGACGCGTCAGCAGCTGCTGCAGGCCGACGAGGTGGTCATCGTTGCGACGCCGGACCTGGCGTGTCTGCGCAACGCAAAGAACATCGTCGACTTGCTCAAGGAGCACCGCAACAACGATATTCCACCGCACCTGGTCATCAACCAGGTGGGGCTGCCCAAGCGGCCCGAAATCCCGGTCAAGGACTTCGCCGAGGCCGTCGGGCTGCAGCCGAAGTTCGTGGTGGATTTCGACGGCGAGACGTTCGGGCAGGCGGCGAACAACGGGCAGATGGTGGCCGAACTCAACGATCGCGCAAAGGCGGCCGAGCAGTTCCGCCAGCTCGCGCTCGTGCTCTGCCACAGGACGGAAATGCGCAAGCCGGAGAAGTCTTCCGTGCTGTCGCCGCTGCTGCAGAAGCTGAAGCTGCGCAAGTAAGGAGCTTTGAAAAATGTTCGGCAAGCGTTCAGGTTCCGGCTCGGAATCCGGTCAACCGCCCCGGGTGGCACCTCCCCAGGTGCAGACGGCTCCGGCTGCGAGCAAGCCGCAGACGCAGCCGGGCGCCAAGCCCGGCGCGTCGGCCGGCACACGACCCCAGGCGGGCCAGGGCGCCGCGCAAAAGCCGGCCGAGGCGCGCCCGGCCGTAGAGCCTCAGAAGGAGCCGCCGAAGCGGCGCCATTCGGAGGAGTATTACGACGTCAAGACGACGGTCTTCAACGCGCTGATCGACACCATCGACCTCACGCAGCTCGCAAAGCTCGACGCCGATGCGGCGCGCGAGGAGATCCGCGACATCGTCGCCGAGATCATCCAGGTCAAGAACGTCGTCATGTCGATCGCCGAGCAGGAGGAACTGCTCGAGGACATCTGCAACGACGTGCTCGGTTATGGTCCGCTCGAGCCGCTGCTCGCGCGTGACGACATCGCCGACATCATGGTGAACGGTGCGAACACGACCTACATCGAGGTCGACGGCAAGATGCTGCAGACGAGCGTGCGGTTCGCCGACAACGCGCAGCTCATGAACATCTGCCAGCGCATCGTCAGCCAGGTCGGCCGCCGGGTCGACGAATCGAGCCCGATCTGCGACGCGCGTCTGCCGGACGGCTCGCGCGTCAACGTGATCGCGCCGCCGCTCGCCATCGACGGACCCGCGCTCACCATCCGTAAGTTCAAGAAGGACCGCCTCAAGCTCGACCAGCTGGTCAAGTTCGGCTCGATCTCCCCGGAGGGGAAAACAATCCTGGAGATCATCGGCAAGTGCCGCTGCAACGTCATCATTTCAGGCGGCACGGGCTCGGGAAAGACGACGCTGCTCAACTGCCTCACGGCCTACATCGAGACCACGGAGCGCATCATCACCTGCGAGGACTCGGCGGAACTGCAGCTCCAGCAGCCCCACGTGGTTCGCCTCGAGACGCGGCCCCCGAACCTCGAGGGCGAGGGCGAGATCACGATGCGCGACCTGGTCAAGAACTGCCTGCGTATGCGTCCCGAGCGGATCATCGTGGGCGAGGTGCGCGGACCGGAGGCATTCGACCTGCTGCAGGCGATGAACACGGGCCACGACGGCTCGATGGGAACGCTGCACTCGAACAGCCCGCGCGAGGCCATCAGCCGTATGGAATCGATGATCATGATGGGTGGCTATTCGCTCCCCACCAAGACCATCCGCGAAATGATCACCGGCTCGGTGGACATCATCGTGCAGGCGTCGCGCCTCCGAGACGGTTCGAGGAAGATAACGCACGTCACCGAAGTGCTCGGCATGGAAGGTGATGTCGTTACGCTGCAGAACATCATCGTCCTCGACATCATCGGTGAGGACGACAACGGAAAGCTGATCACCAGGCACCGCTCGACGGGCATCGCGCGGCCTCGCTTCTGGGAACGCGCGGCCTACTACGGCGAGGAGACGAGGCTCGCGGAGGCGCTTGCCTCGGCCGAGATCCAGGACAGCTACGGCCGTCCGATGGGAGACTGAGATGTTCAACGATACCGTCGTGCAGATCGCCGTAATCGGCCTTGCCGCGCTCAGCGTGGGCATGATCGTCTACGTGCTGATCCTGCCCTATCTGTCCGGCGAGAAGCAGGCGGAAAAGCGCGTGCGCAGCGTGGCGGCGCGACGCACGAAGGCGCGCGGGGCGCGCGCCAGCCGGGAGGAAGAGCACAGCGCACGACGCAAGAACGTGCAGCAGACGCTACAGGAGCTCGAGCGCAAGCAGAAGCAGAAGAACTCGGTTCCTCTGCGCACGCGCATCGTGCGCGCGGGACTCTCGATTTCCGTGCAACAGTTCTACATGTTCAGTCTCGGTCTCGGAGCGGCGGCTGGCATCGGCGCGTTCCTCGGCGGGCTGCAGCCTGTCATCTGCGCGGCGATCGCGTTCGTTGCTGGGCTCGGCTTGCCGCGCTGGCTGCTCGGGCACCTCATGAAGCGGCGGCAGAATAAATTCCTCAACGAGTTCGCCAACACGATCGACGTGGTTGTGCGCGGCGTGAAATCCGGTCTGCCGCTCAACGAGTGTCTCGAGATCATCGCGCGTGAATCGCCGGAGCCGATCCGCTCGGAGTTCCGCGAACTCATCGAGCAGCAGCGCGTCGGCGTTCCGCTCGCCGACTGCTTCGAGCGCATGATGCGCCGCATGCCGCTTCCGGAGGTGAATTTCTTTGCCATCGTGGTGGCCATTCAGCAGTCGGCGGGCGGTAACCTCGCCGAGGCGCTCGGCAACCTCTCGGGCGTTCTGCGCGCGCGTAAGATGCTCAAGGCCAAGGTGAAGGCGCTTTCGGCGGAGGCCAATGCGTCGGCCATGATCCTCGCCGCACTGCCGTTCACCGTGATGGGCATGACGTACTTCTCCGCGCCGGACTACATCTCGCTGTTGTGGAATGACAAAACGGGTCACATGCTGCTGGCGGGTGGCGGCGTCTGGATGACCTTGGGCATCCTCGTGATGCGCAAGATGATCAACTTCAAGTACTGACGCGCAACCGCGAGCAGTGGGCAGGTGCGGTGGCGGGCTCGCCGCACGGAGGACAGAGCGATGCAACAGATTCTGACGTTCATCCTGGATCCGCAGATCCTGTTCATGATCCTGATCGCGATCGCCACTTTCGCGACGGTGATGACGATCGCGCTCCCGGCGATCTCGCGCGACAGGATGAGTTCGCGCATGAAGGTCATGGCGACGCAGCGCGAGCAAATGCGCGCCCAGCGGCTTCAGGAGCTCGCGGCGCTGCAGAACCGAGGGGCGCTGCGCCACAAGCCGAAGGACTACATGCAGCAGATCGTGGACCGCTTCAATCTGCGCAACTACCTCGATACCGAGGATGTGCGCGAGCGGCTCAAGATGGCGGGCTTTCGTGGCCAGTCACCGGTCGTGGCGTTCATGTTCTTCCGGCTGACGACGCCGGTCATCGTCTTCTGCGTCGTTCTGGTCTACCTGGTGTTCGCCAAGGCGGGCAAGGACATGATGCCGATCATGAAAATCGGCATCGCCCTGGCGGGAGCCTATATCGGCTACTACCTCCCCAACCTTTTCCTCTCGAACATAATCTCGCGCCGCCAGACCTCGATCGCGAATGCCTTTCCGGATGCGCTCGACCTGCTGCTGATCTGCGTACAGGCTGGCATGTCGGTGGAGGCGGCGTTCGGCAAGGTCAGCCAGGAGGTGGCGAGCCAGTCGCTGGAACTGGCCGAGGAGCTCAGCCTCACGACGGCGGAACTGTCCTATCTCTCCGAGCGGCGGCAGGCCTACGAAAACCTCGGCAAGCGCACCGGTCTCGCGCAGATCAAGGCGACGGCGACCAGTCTCATCCAAGCCGAGCGCTACGGTACGCCGGTCGGTCAGGCACTTCGCGTGATGGCCAAGGAAAACCGCGACATGCGCATGTCGGAGGCCGAAAAGAAGGCTGCCGCGCTGCCGCCGAAGCTGACGGTTCCGATGATCGTCTTCTTCCTGCCGGTGCTGTTCGTGGTCATCCTCGGGCCCGCGGTCGTGCGGGTGATGCGGATGCAATAGGGCACGCCCGAGCTGCGAGATGCGGAGAACAGCGGGGGGCCCGGCCAATGGCCGGGCCCTGTCGCGTTCGTGGTGATGCCCGCGCAAGGTGTCAGAAATTGCCTTGGTAGCGCGAACGCCGGGCGGCGAGCTCGGCCTCCATGCGATCCTTGCGGATCGTCGCCAGCCGGCTCATGGTGTCCTGCGACCAGGGACCCGAGAGAACGTCATGGACGTCGCCGCGGGTCACACCCATGTCGAGCAGCATGCGATCGTCGTACTCGAGCAGTCGTGAAACCTGGCGGCGGCGAGCGACGATCCTCGCGAGACGGGTGGGACTTTCCAGGATCGCGGCCAGTGCGGTGACAGCGGCCTCGAGTGCGCCGCGCAAGGCCGTCGGCCGGCCGTGTGTGGATGGATTCTGGATGCTCTTGCTCATGCTCATGACCCAACTCCTGGGATGGCCTCGATCGTTGCTAGGCGTTGCGATAGGGGTCTTGTAGCCAACCCCTGCTGCCAGCCCGATGTCAGGACGTTCACGACCTCCTGACAACGTGTTGTCAGGAGGCCTATGCTAAGCGGCCGACTGAAACGGGGCGGATCGACATCGCTTGCGGTGGCTTGTGGACAAGTGGGGCGTGGATATGCGGCGGGCCGACAGGCTGTTCGAGATCATCCAGCACCTGCGCCGTCAGAAGCTGACACGCGCGCGCGACCTCTCCGAGGCGCTCGAGGTCTCCGAGCGGACGATTTATCGCGACATCGCCGATCTCGTGGCGAGCGGGGTGCCGATCGAGGGCGAGGCGGGGGTCGGGTATGTCCTCAGGGACGGCTACGATCTGCCGCCGCTCATGTTCCGGGAGGTCGAAATCGAGGCGCTGGTACTCGGTGCCCGGATCGTTCAGTCGTGGGGCGATGGAGAGCTGGCGACGGCGGCCGGCGACGTGATCGCGAAGGTCGAGGCGGTCATTCCGGAGCGGCTGCGGGATTATATGTCCCGAACCGCGCTGCTGGCGCCGAGCGAGCATGCGATGGAGCCGATCACTTTCGATCTCGCGACGCTGCGGCGGGCGGTCCGCGAGCGATTCAAAGTCCGATTCGCCTATGTCGATGTGGTCGGGGACGCTTCGGGGCGAACGGTGCGCCCGCTCTCGCTCGCCTTTTTCGGTCCCGTCTGGATGATGGCCGCATGGTGCGAATTACGAAACGATTTCCGCACGTTCCGCCTCGACCGAATCAGCAGTTTCGAGGCCACGGAGGAGCGTTTCGCCAACGAACCCGGCAAGACGCTGCACGATTTTCTCGGCCGCGAACGGCCATGGAACCGCTCGCGGCTGTCGCAACGGGGTGGCTGGCCGCACGACGATACGTAAAAGGGCTCCTCAGGCGATCGGATCGGCCTTGAGGCGGAGCCGCTCGGGGTGGGCGGCGTAGGTGCCGAGGATGCGCACTTCGGTGGAGAAGAACGACAGTTCCTCGAGGGCGAGCTGGACGGCGCGGTCGCGCGGATGGCCCTCGATATCGGCATAGAACATGGCGGCGTAGAAGCGGCCCTCGAGCTGGTAGGATTCGAGCTTCGTCATGTTGACGCCGTTGGTCGCAAAGCCGCCGAGGGCTTTATACAAAGCGGCCGGCACGTTGCGGACGCGAAAGACGAAGGTGGTGACCACCGGGCCGGTGCCGGGCTCGGCGTCGTCGGGATCGGCGGCGAGGATGACGAAGCGGGTGGTGTTATGCGCCTCGTCCTCGAGGTCGGTGCGCAGAACCTCGAGGTCATAGATCTCCGCGGCCAGGCTGGAGGCGATGGCGCTGCGCGTCGGATCGCCCCGCTCGGCGATCATGCGAGCGGCACCGGCGGTATCGGCCTCGGGGACCGGGTGCAGCCCCAAGTCACGCAGGGTGCGGCGGCACTGGCCGAGCGCCTGGGTATGGCTGTGCGCGGTCTTGAGGCCCGAGAGGGTGGCGCCGCGCGGTGCGAGTAGCAGGTGGCGGACGCGCTCGAAGTGCTCACCGACGATATAGACACCGGCATCCGGCAGGATGTGATGGATATCGGCGACACGGCCGGCCACCGAATTCTCGATCGGGATCATGGCATAACGAACCGAGCCCGACTTCACCGCCTGGATGGCGTCCTCGAAGGTCGGGGAGGCGACCGGCTCGAGATCGTCGAAGGCGGCCCGACAGGCGAGGTGGGAGTTGGCGCCGGGTTCGCCCTGGTAAGAGATCCGCGCTGGCTTCCTGTTGGGCATGTCGCTCGCTCGCTCGCGTTGGGGCTCGGTTCTGCTCACCGGGCTCATGGTATCGTTGCGCCGGCTGGTGGATCCGCACGGCCGAGGTCTGTCGGTCATGAAAGCGCTTGGCGGGCGCGTTCGAGTTCGTCGGGCGTGTCGACGCCGAGCGGCACGGTGTCGACCACGGCGACGTCGATCCGCATGCCGTCCTCTATGGCGCGCAACTGCTCGAGGCGTTCGCGCCGCTCCAAGGACGAGGGGGGGAGTGCCACGAAGCGCTCGAGGCTGCGCCGGCGATACGCATAGATGCCGATGTGATGGTAGAGCGGGCCCTCGCCGTGCGGCGCCGTGGCGCGGGTGAAGTAGAGGGCGCGCATGCGGGCCGGCGAACCGGAGACGGGCGAGCCGACGACCTTGACGACATTCGGGTTCTCGCGCTCCTCCGGGCGGGTGATCACGGCAGCGAGGGTGGCGATGTCGACGGCCGGGTCGGAGAGCGGGGCGACGACCGCGTCGACGAGGGCTGGATCGAGGGTCGGCAGGTCGCCCTGGAGGTTGACGACGATGTCGGGCGGCGAACCGGTGCTCGCCACCAGCGCCACCGCCTCGGCGATGCGGTCGGAACCGGATGGATGGTCGGCGCGCGTCATCACCGCCTCGCCGCCGGCGCTCCGCACCGCGGCTGCAATGCGCTCGTCGTCCGTGGCAACCAGCACACGCCCGACCCCGCTCTCGATGGCCCGGCGCCAAACGTGCACGATCATCGGCTGCCCGGCGATGTCGGCGAGCGGCTTTTCCGGCAAGCGCGTGGCGGCGAGGCGCGCGGGAACGACGACGAGGATGCTCGACATGTTTCTCTACGGCTGAAAACGACCAGCAAGCTGGTAAATGGCGGACGCTGCGGTTGCAAGCCACGAGCAATCTCTGTAATCGGTCGGCGGTCCTCGGGCGAAGCCGGTCGCGGCTCGGGCCCGCGCCACGACGGGAGATGGTCGAGCAATGGATTCTTTCGAGTTCAACAAGATCGCAGGGGCCGTTCTGGCCGCGCTCATCGTGATCTTCGGCACGCGGACACTGATGCACGAGATGAATCACAGCGGACCGCCCGAGAAGTCCGGCTACGAAGTCGAAATCGCGAGCGCGACGCCGAGCGCCGGGGGGGACGCCGGTGCCGCCGAGGCCGTGCCACCGATCGGGGCGCGGCTCGCGACGGCCGACGTGGCGGCGGGTGAGAAGGTCTTCAAGAAGTGCACGGCGTGCCACGGCGTCGAGGCCGGTGGCGCGAACCGTGTCGGCCCCAATCTGCACAACATCGTCGGGCGCGGCATCGGCGCTGTCGACGGATTCGCCTATTCGGGGCCCATGAAGGAGCACGGCGGCGCCTGGGATTACGAGGCGCTCGACGCCTTCCTCGCCAATCCAAAGGGCTACATGAAGGGCACCAAGATGGCATTCGCCGGCATCAAGAAGCCGGACGAGCGTGCCGACCTGATCGCCTACCTCAAGGCCAACACCGAAAACCCGCCCGCGCTGCCGGCGCAATAGCGCGCTGGAGGTCGACTGGTTCCCTCTGGACGGATCATGCGGGAGGCTGCCGCGGCAATTCATGCCGTGGCGGCGTTCTTGTCGGCGGGCATGGTCCACGGCGCCCTGTGGGACCGTGCCCGACCGCGCGGCATCGGCCAGATTACGTCATGACATGCATTTAACTTGGCGTGGCCCGGTGCTGTCGGCCATCATGCCGGGCCGGCGCTCGGGGCACCCGCGCGCGGCGTGAATGCGGGAGAGCAGCCAGTCATGTCACGAGCAGTTTGCGATCGGGTCGCATCGTTGGCAAAGGTGATGGGTGGTGCCGCGCTGGTGTGCGCCATGCTGGCCGTCACGACGCCAAGAGCACACGCCGAAGAAGCCAGGACCTGGCGCCACGCACTCTCGCTCATCGGCGAGCCGGCGATGGGCCCGGGGTTCACGCGGTTCGACTGGGTCAATCCCGACGCTCCGAAGGCCGGGCACATCCGGATGCAGTCGATCGGCTCGTTCGATTCGCTCAACTCGTTCTCGATCAAGGGCGAGGTGGCGACCGGCATGGGGCTGATCTACGATTCCCTCATGATCGAGAGCCCCGACGAGGCATCGACCGAATACGGGCTCATCGCCGAGGCGGTCTCGCATCCGGCGGACTTCTCGTCCGTCACGTTCCGGCTCAATCCCGCGGCGCGTTTCCACGACGGCAAGCCCGTCACCGTCGCCGACGTCATCTTCAGCCTCGAGAAGGTCAAGGAGATCAACCCGTCGTACGCCGCCTACTACAAGAACGTGGTGGCGGCCGAGGAGAGCGGACCGAACGAGGTCACCTTCCGTTTCGACGTGAAGGGCAATCGCGAGCTGCCGCAGATCATGGGCCAGCTCGTGGTGCTGCCGAAGCACTTCTGGACGGGCACGGCCGCCGACGGCACACAGCGCGACCTCGCGCGCTCCTCGCTGGAAATCCCATTGGGCTCCGGCCCTTACCGGGTCAAGGAGATCAAGCCGGGCCGTTCCATCACCTTCGAGCGGGTCGCCGACTATTGGGCCAAGGACCTGCCGGTCTCGATCGGTCAGTGGAATTTCGCGGAGGTCAGCTTCGAGTTCTTCCGCGACGAGACGATCGCCTTCGAGGCCTTCAAGGCAGGCCAGACCGACTTCCACCAGGAGACGAGTTCGAAGAACTGGGCGACGGGCTACGATTTCGCCGCCGCCAAGGACGGGCGGATCCTGCGCCAGGCATTCGAGGAAATCCGTGTCGCGCGCATGCAGGGGTTCGTGCTCAACCTCCGGCGCCCGCAGTTCCAGGACGCGCGCGTGCGCCAGGCGTTCAATCTCGCGTTCGATTTCGAGTGGTCGAACAAGAACCTCTTCCATGGGCTCTACAGGCGTGTGAACTCCTACTTCGAGAATTCGGAGCTGGCGGCGCGTGGGTTGCCGGAGGGGCGTGAACTCGCTTTCCTCGAGGAGGTGCGGACCGAGGTGCCGCCCGAGGTTTTCACGACCCCCTACGCCAATCCGATCAACGACGAGCCATCGCGACTGCGTGAGAACCTTCGAGCGGCCTCGCAACTGCTCAAGGACGCGGGTTACGTGGCCAAGGGCGGCAAGCTGGTGCATGGCGAGAGTGGCCTTGCGCTCAAGGCCGAATTCGTGCTGGTGCAGCCGCTCTTCGAGCGGATCGTGCTGCCCTACATCAAGAATCTGACTCGGCTCGGCATCGATGCCTCGGTCAGGGTGATCGATTCGGCGCAGTATCAGCGGCGCGTCGAGACTTTCGATTATGACATCGTGGTCGCGGGGTTTGCGCAGTCCGAGAGTCCGGGCAACGAGCAGCGGGAGTTCTGGGGGACGGAGGCGGCCGGCAAGGACGGCAGCCGGAATCTGATCGGAATCCGAAACCCGGCAATCGACAAGCTCATCGACAGGGTCATCTTCGCGACCAACCGCGAGGACCTCGTCGCGGCGACACGGGCGCTCGACAGGGTGCTGCTCTGGAACCACTATCTGGTGCCGCAGTGGTACAATCCGGAGGTGTGGATCGCCCGCTGGGATATCTTTTCCTACCCGGAAAAGCGGCCGAGTCGAGCGATCTCGGTGCTGCGGACGTGGTGGTACGACGCCGCAAAGGCCGCCGCCATCGGAAGGACGCGGCAATGAGGCTGGGGCGAACGGCGAGGGCGCTCGCAGGCGCATTTTCGCTCGCGGCGGTGGTTGCCACCAGCCCCATCCAGCCGGCCATGGGCGGTTCGTCGAGCCATGGCCTGTCGGCGTTCGGCGAGCTGAAGTATCCAGCCGACTTCAAGAATTTCGAGTACGTGAACCCGCAGGCGCCCAAGGGCGGCCGGCTGACCATGATCGGGACCGGCGGGCGGATCACGTTCGACAGCTTCAACCTCTTCATCACGAAGGGCGATTCCGCCGAAGGGCTCGGGCTGGTCTACGACAGCCTGATGACGCGGGCCTTCGATGAACCGGACGCGGTCTATGGGCTCGTTGCGCGCAGTGCCGAGGTCGCCGAGGATCGCTCGTCGGTCACGTTCGAAATGCGCCCCGAGGCGCGCTTTGCGGATGGCGAGCCGGTCGAGGCGGACGATGTCGTCTTCACGCTCGAGGCGCTCAAAGCAAAGGGCGATCCGCGCTACCGGCTGGCGCTGCGGGACGTGGTCGCCGCCGAGGCGGTCGCGCCGCACACGGTGCGCTTTCGCTTCCAAGGGGCGGGCACGCGCGATCTGCCGCTGCTGGTCGCCGGATTGCCGATCCTGCCGCGCCACTGGTACGAGAAGCAGGCTTTCGAGGAGAGTTTCCTCGTGCCGCCCCTCGGCTCCGGACCCTATGCGATCACAGCCTTCCGCCAGGGCCAGTTCGTCACCTATGGACGGCGTGCGGACTACTGGGGGTGGGGGCTGGCGGTCAATGCGGGGCGCTACAACTTCGACGAATTGCGCTTCGAGTATTTCAAGGACCGCACGGCCGAACTCGAGGCGCTCAAGGCCGGCGTCTTCGATCTGCGCGAGGAGTTCACCTCCCGCGATTGGGCGACCGCCTACGACATCGCGCAGGTGCGCGAGGGTCGGCTCAAGCTGCTGACGATCCCGGATGAGCGGCCGGCCGGAACGCAGGGCTTCTTCATCAACCTCAGGCGCGAGAAGTTCGCCGACATTCGTGTGCGCCAGGCGCTCGATCTCGCCTTCGACTTCGAGTGGACCAACCGGCAGCTATTCTACGGCCTCTACAAGCGAACCGAGAGCTTTTTCCAGAACTCGGACATGATGGCCGAAGGACCGCCTTCGGCCGGTGAGTTGGCGCTTCTCGAGCCGTTCCGTGGCGAACTGCCGGCCGAGGTGTTCGGCCCGGCCTATCTGCCGCCGGTTTCCGATGGGTCGGGTCAAGACCGCAAAGCGCTGCGCGAAGCCGATCGGCTACTGAAGGCGGCGGGCTGGTCGACAGCGGGAGGGCAGCGGGTCAACGCCGCCGGACAGCCGTTCACGATCGAGTTCCTGCTGTTCTCGCCGGCCTTCGAGCGGATCGTCGCGCCCTATGTCAAGAACCTCAAATTGCTCGGTATCGATGCCACGATCCGGCTCGTCGATCCGGCGCAGTACGAGCGCCGGCTGAAAAGCTATGATTTCGACATCACGACGCGGCGCTTCGTCATGAGCCTGACGCCGGGGCCGGAGCTGTTCAACATGTTCGGCTCCGAGGCGGCGGGCAATCCGGGCAGCTTCAATACCTCCGGCATCGCGAGCCCGGTGGTCGATGCGCTGATCGAGCGGGCGCTGGCGGCCAAGACGCGCGAGGAACTGGTGGTTGCCGTGCGCGCACTCGACAGAGTGCTCCGGGCGGGGCACTACTGGGTGCCCCAGTGGTACAAGTCGGCGCACAACATCGTATTCTGGGACCGCTTCTCCTGGCCGGAAACGAAGCCGCTCTACGATCGCGGTGTGATCGAGACGTGGTGGTACGACGAGGCCAAGGCCAAGCGGCTCGCAGGCGGCGGTTGAACGGGACGAGCGGACGGCGGCGATCGGGCCAGGGTTCAAGGGCGGACGACAAGCGACGATGACGAGCTACATCATCAAGCGCCTGTTGCTGATGATCCCGACGTTGTTCGGGATCATGCTGGTGACGTTCGTGATCGTGCAATTCCTGCCCGGGGGACCGGTCGAGCAGATGATCG
Source organism: Hyphomicrobiales bacterium (assembly GCA_016125495.1). Lineage (NCBI taxonomy): Bacteria > Pseudomonadati > Pseudomonadota > Alphaproteobacteria > Hyphomicrobiales > Hyphomicrobiales bacterium. Next base: position 17,623 of record WGLQ01000002.1, read on the forward strand.
CCAGGATCACGGGCTCGGACGTCTCGGCGACGGCGCGTATCGGTGGCTCGACGGGTGGCGACTTCGGGGCGACGGGAGGCGTGCAGCCAGGGGCTGGCAGCGATGCCTCCGTCACCTCGAAGTATCGTGGCGCCCAGGGTCTGGATCCCGAGTTCATCAAGGAGATCGAGCGCCAGTTCGGCTTCGACAAGCCGGCGCACGAGCGCTTCTTCAAGATGCTCTGGGACTACATCCGCTTCGATTTCGGCGAGAGCTACTACCGCAGCGTCTCCGTGCTCGAACTCATCAAGGAGAAATTGCCGGTTTCGATCTCGCTCGGGTTGTGGCTGACGTTGCTCACCTATCTGGTCGCCGTGCCGCTCGGCATCCGCAAAGCGGTCAAGGATGGCGAGGCGTTCGACGTGTGGACCAGTGCGGTTCTGGTCATCGGGTTCGCGATCCCGAGCTTCGTGCTCGCGGTTCTGTTGATCGTATTCTTTGCCGGCGGCTCGTTCCTCGACCTCTTTCCACTGCGTGGCCTCACCTCGGACAACTGGAGTGAAATGAGCCTCCTCGAGAAGGTGGCGGACTATTTCTGGCATCTCGTGTTGCCGTTGACCGCCATGGGGGTCGGGGCGTTCACGACCATGGCGTTCCTGACCAAGAATTCGTTCCTCGACGAAATCTCCAAGCAGTATGTCATCACGGCGCGGGCCAAGGGGCTCACCGAGCGCCAGGTGCTCTACGGGCACGTCTTTCGCAACGCGATGCTCATCATCATCGCAGGGTTTCCCGGGGCGTTCCTTGCGGCATTCTTCGAGGGCGCCCTCCTCATCGAGACCATCTTCTCACTCGACGGGCTCGGCCTGCTCGGGTTCAAGTCACTGATCAACCGGGACTACCCAGTGGTGCTCGGCACACTCTACATCTTTTCGCTGTTCGGTCTCATCGTACATCTCATCACCGACCTCACCTACACGATCGTCGATCCGCGCATCGACTTCGAGACGAGGGAGGTCTGAGCGATGGCGGACGATTGGCGCAAGTCGGGCAAGCGGGCACGCCATCGCGAGCGCGGGCGCCAGCGCGCGGGCGAGAAGCACGGCGTGCAGGGTGCGACGCCTCTGGCCGCGGGCGCGCCCGTGGCCGAAGCGAACCGCGACGGCGACGCGAACCGTGGCCGGTCAGGGCAGGCGACGCCAACCGCCGCGGCCGGTGGTCCCTACCGCCGTCGGCGGTGGTTCGGCATGTCTCTTTCGCCGATCGCCGAGCGCCGGCTCGCCAACTTCCGGGCCAACGGCCGCGGCTACTGGAGCCTTTGGCTTTTCCTGCTGCTCTTTACGATTTCACTCTTTGCCGAGTTCATCGCAAACGATCGGCCGCTGCTGATGGGCTACAAGGGCGAACTGCTATCCCCGGTGCTGATCGACTATCCGGAGGAGAAATTCGGCGGGTTCCTGCCGCAGACCGACTACCGCGACCAGTACGTGCTCGACGAGATCAATGCCAACGGCTGGATCCTCTGGCCGCCGATCCGCTATTCCTACCGCACCGTGAACCTCGAGCTGCCGAAGCCGGCCCCGTCGCCGCCCTCCTGGACGATGACGCGCGAGGAGCGCTGCTCGCCCTACGCGGCCGGGGTCGAGGACGCCAACTGCACGATCTGGAACTGGAACTGGCTCGGGACCGACGACCAGGGCCGCGACGTGCTGGCCCGCGTCATCTACGGGTTCCGGCTCTCGGCGCTCTTCGGCCTCCTGCTGACGTTCTTTTCCTCGATCATCGGCATCCTCGCCGGGGCGATCCAGGGCTATTTCGGCGGCATCATCGACCTCATTTTCCAGCGCTTCATCGAGTTCTGGACGTCGCTGCCGGTGCTCTACATCCTGCTCATCATCGTCGCGATCCTCCCGGCCGGATTCTGGGTGCTGCTCGGCATCCTGTTGCTGTTTTCCTGGACGCGGCTGACCGGGCTCGTGCGCGCGGAGTTCCTCAGGGTGCGCAACTTCGACTACGTCCGGGCGGCGCGCGCGCTCGGTCTGCCGAATTGGAAGATCATGGTGCGTCACCTGTTGCCGAACGCGATGGTGGCGACGATCACGATGATGCCGTTCATCCTTTCGGGCTCGCTGGTGACGCTGACGGCACTCGATTTCCTCGGCCTCGGTCTGCCGCCGGGGTCGGCCTCGCTCGGCGAGCTGCTGCAGCAGGGCAAGACCAACCTGCATGCCTGGTGGCTGGTGGCAACGGCGTTCGTGACGATCGCGACGATGCTGAGCCTGCTGGTGTTCACCGGAGAAGCGGTTCGCGATGCGCTCGATCCGAGAAAAAGCTTCAAGTAGGTGATGATGCGCCCCCAACGTCGAGGTCATGGCCGTGACGCATTGCGGCCGGGTGCGGGAGAAGCGCCGAGATCATGACCACCGCCCCACTCGTCGATGTCCGTGACCTTTCGGTTCGCTTTCGCTCCGGCGACAGCGTGCACGACGCCGTGCGCAACGTTTCCTTCCACATCGACCCCGGTGAGACGGTGGCGATCGTCGGGGAATCGGGGTCCGGCAAGACGGTCTCGGCTCTCTCGATCATGCGCCTGCTGCCCTATCCCGCGGCCTCGCACCCTTCCGGGCGCATCCTGGTCAAGGGGCGCGACATGCTGACGGCGCCGGAGGACGACTTGCGGCGCATGCGGGGCGATACGGTCTCGATGATCTTCCAGGAGCCGATGACCTCGCTCAATCCGCTCCACACGGTGGAAAAGCAGATCCGCGAGATGATCGAGATTCATTCCGGGATCGGCGGGGACGAGGCGCGCATGCGTGTCCTCGACCTGCTCCACCGGGTCGGCATCCGCGAGCCGGAAAAGCGTCTCGGTTCCTATCCGCACCAGCTCTCGGGCGGGCAACGCCAGCGCGTGATGATCGCAATGGCCCTCGCCAACGCGCCGGAACTGCTCATCGCCGACGAGCCGACGACGGCGCTCGACGTCACCATCCAGGCGCAGATCCTCGAGCTGCTGAAGGACCTCCAGCGGCAAGCCGGCATGGCGATGCTGCTCATCACCCACGATCTCGCGATCGTGCGAAAGATCGCAGATCGCGTCTATGTCATGGAGGCAGGCCGGATCGTCGAGGAAGGTCCGACGCGCCGGGTGTTCGATGCCCCACAGCACGCCTACACCCGCCATCTCCTCAATGCGGAGCCGAAAGGCGAGCCGCCGGTCGCGGACGAAACCGCCCCCGTGGTGGTCGAGACCCGTGACCTCAAGGTGTGGTTCCCGATCAAGCGTGGCTTCCTGCAGCGCACCGTCGATCATGTGAAGGCGGTCGACGGCGTTTCCCTCCGGCTCCGGGCCGGCCAGACGGTCGGCGTGGTCGGGGAGTCGGGATCGGGCAAGACGACGATCGGTCTCGCAATCCTCCGGCTCATCTCCTCGACGGGGGAAATCGCCTACATGGGAAAGCGGATCGACCGCTTCCGCTCGGCGGAGATGAGGCCCCTCCGGCGTGAAATGCAGGTGGTGTTCCAGGACCCCTACGGCTCGCTCTCGCCGCGGCTCTCGGTCGGACAGATCATCGAGGAGGGGCTCGAGATCCAGCGGCCCGAGCTCGACTACGACGAGCGGCGCGCGCGGGTCGGGGCGGCGCTGGAGGAGGTCGGGCTCGAGGCGGCGATGCAGGACCGCTATCCGCACGAAGCCGCCGGCGGCCAGCGTCAGCGCATCGCGATCGCGCGGGCCATGGTGCTGGAGCCGAAATTCATCATGCTGGACGAACCGACGAGCGCGCTCGACATGAGCGTGCAGGCTCAGATCGTCGAGCTGCTGCGCGACCTCCAGAAGAAGCGCGGGCTCGCCTATCTCTTCATCTCGCACGATCTCAAGGTGGTCCGCGCGCTGTCGAACTACGTCATCGTCTTGCGCCACGGAAAGGTGGTCGAGGAGGGGCCGGCCGTCGAGGTCTTCGACAATCCTCGCGATCCCTACACCAAGGCACTCTGGGCGGCGGCGTTCGATCTCGAGGTCGCCCCGCATGGCGTCGTCGCGGACTGAGCCGGGCGGCCGGTGCGGGCGTATGAAATTTGACCAGGGCGAAGGTCGGGTATGAACATCGTCGAGCTCTATACCTCCTTCGATGGGCGGATTTCACGTTCCACCTGGTGGCTCGGCATCCTGATGCTGCTCGTGCCCTCGCTGGTCGCGATCTCGGTCGTGCAATCGGTCGGCAACGATATTCTCGGCAACGAGCCGGGAACGCGAAATGCATTCTCCTCCATTCTTTCCCTGCTCCTCGTCTGGCCGGAAACGGCGCTGACCAAGAAGCGGCTCAATGACCGGGGGCATGCGCCCTGGGTGGCGCAGACGTTCGTTCTCGTCAGCATCGCGAGCGCCACACTTGCCCATTTCGGCTTCTTCGACGATCCGGCGAGCATGGGTGCCGGGGAGATCGCCGTCTGGGCCGGGATCACGGCCTATTCGCTCTGGCTGCTCGTGGAGAACGGGTTCCTCAAGGGAACCGAAGGGCGAAACCCGTATGGTCCCGATCCGCTCCAGGAATAGCGCGCGGGCGGCCGGGGGATTCGCGGCAAGAAATGGAGGACACGGTGATGGTCACGCCCCCCGATCCGGTCGAATTGGCACGCGAACTCGTCAGGTGCGCGAGTGTGACGCCCGAGGAGGGCGGGGCGATCTCTCTTCTCGAGAAGGTCCTTGGCGCGGCGGGGTTTCGTTGCCGGCGGTTGCGGTTCGAGGCGCCGGGAACGGCGGCCGTCGAGAACCTTTTCGCGCGCATCGGCACTGGCGGTCCACACATCTGCTTTGCCGGCCATACGGACGTGGTGCCGCCCGGCGATCCGGCCAGCTGGCGTCATCCTCCCTTCGCGGGCGTCATCGAGGATGGCGTTCTGCACGGGCGCGGCGTCGCGGACATGAAGGGGGCGATCGCCGCGTTCGTTGCGGCGGCGCTGGCGCGCACGGGGCAACAGGGCGGGCTCGGGACCGGTTCGATCAGTTTTCTCATCACGGGTGACGAGGAGGGGCCGGCAGTCAATGGTACGGTGAAGGTGCTGGAATGGATGGCGGCGAACGGGCAAGTGCCGGACCACGCCGTGGTCGGCGAGCCGACCAATCCGCGCGAGATCGGAGATGAAATCAAGATCGGGCGGCGCGGCAGCGTCACGGGCCGGCTGGTCGTCACCGGCCGGCAAGGGCACGTCGCCTATCCGAGGCTCGCCGCCAATCCGGTGCCCGCCATGCTCGCGGCGCTCGGCGCCCTCACCGGAACGCCGCTCGATGCCGGCAACGCGCATTTCGAGCCCTCCAACCTCGAGGTGACGACGGTCGATGTCGGAAACGCGACGGAGAACGTCATCCCGGAGCGGATCCGCGCCACCTTCAACGTACGGTTCAACGATCTGCACACGCAGGCCAGTCTCAGGGTGCTCCTCGCCGAGCGCGTCCGCCGAGTGCTCGAGGGGCGAGACGTCTCGCACGATCTCACCTTTTCCGGTTCGGCGGAATCCTTCCTCACCAGTCCGGGGCCTCTGGTCGACTGCATGGCAGGCGCGGTCGAGGCGGTGACCGGGCGCAAGCCGCGGCTCTCGACCGCCGGTGGAACGTCGGACGCGCGCTTCATCAAGGATTATTGTCCGGTGATCGAAATGGGGCTCATCAACCAGACCATGCATCAGGTGGACGAGCGCATGGCCGTGGCGCGGATCGCGGAACTGCGAGACGTCTATTCCGCGTTTCTCGATCGATATTTCTTAACCATCCCAGGGGCTTGACCGGGGCGACGGGGCGCTCCCGTCAGTAGTCGACGCCTGCGAGATAAAGCCCCTCGGGCGGCGCCACCTGGCCGCAGCGCGCGCGGTCGCGCGCCTCGAGCGCCGCAGCGAGATCGCCCGCGGTCCATTTCCCCTCCCCGACCTGGCGCAAGCTGCCGACCATGGAGCGGACCTGGTTGTGCATGAACGAACGCGCCGAGGCGCGAATGTGGATTTCCGCTCCGACGGTCGCGACGTCGAGCCGGTCGAGCGTCTTGACCGGCGAAAGGGCCTGACACTGGCTGGCGCGGAAGGTCGTGAAATCGTGGCGACCGACGAGGACCTGGGCCGCCTCGTGCATGGCGGCGGCATCGAGCGGCACCGGGACGCGCCAGACGCGGGCGACGTCGAGGGCGAGCGGGGCGCGGCGCACGGCGATGCGGTAGAGGTAGTGCCGGGCAAGGGCGGAAAAGCGGGCGTCGAATTCCACTCCGACCACGCTGGCGGTGAGCACGGCGATCGGGTGCGGGCGAAGGTGCGCGTTCAAGGCGTCGCGGACGGTGTCGGCTGGCCAGGGGCGTGCGAGGTCGACGTGGGCAACCTGGGCGAGGGCGTGGACGCCGGCATCGGTGCGCCCGGCTCCCGTCGGGATGCGTTCCTCGCCGGCAAAGCGGCGGATCGCCTCGGCGAGGGCGCCCTGCACCGAGGGGCCGTTTTCCTGGATCTGCCAGCCGGAGAACGGGGAGCCGTCGTATTCGATGGTGAGCTTGTAGCGCGGCATCCCGCGTCGTTCTCCCGGTCGGATCCGCTCAAGGCAATCGATCGCCACGGGTGAGCGCGAGGCCGCGCAGGACCTCGGCGCCGGGCGCGGCCTTGCGGCCCTCGCGCTGGACCAAGACGAGACGCAGCGCACCCTGCCCGCAAGCGATGGTGAAGTCATCATCGAGGAGCGTGCCCGGCGGAGCCGACGCACCGCTCGCTGCGACGAGTTCGCTGCGCAGCACCTTGAGGCGCAGTTGCTCTGCGCCGAGGCCGATCTCGCACCAGGCGCCGGGTGACGGCGAGAGGCCGCGAACCTGATCGTGGAGTTGGCGGTTGGACCGGGTCCAATCGATGCGCGCCTCGGCCTTCGATATCTTTTCCGCATAGGTGACGCCGGCATCGGGCTGGGGCGTGCACTCGAGGCGGCCATCGGCGAGCGCTTCGAGCGCGGCTACCATCAGGCGGGCACCGTGCGCGGCGAGGACGTCGTGCATCTCGCCGGCCGTCGCGTCCGGGGGAACGGGGAGGGTTTCGGTGAGGCAGACGGGACCGGTGTCGAGGCCGGCGTTCATGCGCATGACCGCCACCGCGGTCTCGGCGTCGCCCGCCATGACGGTACGCTGGATGGGCGCTGCACCACGCCAGCGGGGCAGAGCGGAGGGATGGAGGTTGAGGCAGCCGTGGCGGGGGGCGGCGAGGATCGCAGGCGGCAGAATGAGGCCGTAAGCGACGACGACCGCCACATCGAGGTCGAGAGCAGCGAAGGCCTCGGATTCCTCGACGCTTCTGAGGCTTGCCGGCGTGCGCACGGCAAGGGCGTGGGATTCGGCGTGGACGTGGACGGCGGTTGCCAGCCGCTCCAGACCGCGCCGGCCGGCGGGGCGCGGCGGCTGGCTGTAGACGGCGACGATCTCGTGGCCGGCCTGCAGGATCGCGGCGAGCGAGGGGACCGCAAAGGCCGGCGAGCCCATGAAGGCGACGCGCATTTCCCCCTCCCTCAACGATGCGAACGCAGCCCAATGGTCCGGCATTTCGACAGTGGCAACGCCCCGTGGCCACTGCCTGCGGCCATCAGACGGTGGCTTCGCGGTCCTTCTGCGCCTTGAGGAAGCGGCGCACGAGCCGGTCGCGCTTCAGACGCGAGAGGTGATCGATGAAGAGGATGCCGTCGAGATGGTCGAGTTCGTGCTGGACGACGGTGGCGAGCAGGTTCTCGCACAGCAACTCGCGGGGCTGGCCATCGACGTCGAGATATGTGACGCGCACCGCACCGGGGCGCTCGACCTCGGCATACATCTCCGGAATCGAGAGGCATCCCTCCTCGTACATGCGGGGCGTATCGCCATGCCAGACGATCTCGGGGTTGATCATGGCGATGGGGCGCTTCTCTTCCTCCGGCTCGCGGGCCGTATCGACGACCAGGATGCGGCGGGGGACGCCAATCTGAACGCCGGCGAGCCCGATGCCGGGCGCGTCGTACATGGTGTCGAACATGTCCTTGACGAGACGACGCAAGTCGTCGTCGACCCGCTCCACGGCCAGGCTCGGCTTGCGAAGCGAGGGGTCCGGAAATGTCACGATCGGTCGGATGCTCATGGGCGGGACATAGGCGAGCCGTCGGGGAGCGTCAATGTGTCGCCCGAGATCATGCCGCCGAGTGATATGTCATGCGAACCGCGCACGGCGGATCGGAGCAAATCGGATCGCTCGCAGGGCGCCCCGAGGGGTAGTGCTGCTTGCAATTCAGCGGGCGGCGGGCAACTCTCGCGCCCTTCACATCGGCCGGGAGCATCGGTGACATGGCGACGACAGGCGTGAGTGGTTCGGCGGTGGGCGGAAAGGGTGCGGGCCAGGGCGGCGCACGCGCGAGCGACCCTCTGCTCCAGCCGCTGCGGATCAAGCATCTGACGCTCAAGAACCGCATCATGAGCACGAGCCATGCCTGCGGCCTCGAGGAGGGCGGGCTCGCGCTCGAGCGCTACCAAGCCTACCATGAGGAAAAGGCCAAGGGCGGCATCGCGCTCTCGATGTTCGGCGGCTCCTCGAACGTCGCGCCGGACAGCCCCAACACCTTCCAGCAATTGAACGTCGGCACGGACGCCTGCATCGCCCACTTCCAGCGCTTCTCCGAGCGGATGCACCGGCACGGTGCCGCCCTCATGGTGCAGATCACGCACCTCGGCCGACGGGGCGACAACTACAAAGAGAATCTCTTGGCGATGATCGCGCCGTCGCCGATCCGCGAGACGGCGCACCGGGCCATTCCGCGCGAGATGGACGCGCACGACATCCGCCGGGTCGTCAAGGCCTACGGCGATGCGGCATGGCGTTGCAAGGAGGGCGGGCTCGACGGCATCGAGACGCTGGCTGGCGGCCACCTCATCGGCCAATTCCTTTCGCCGCTCACCAACAAGCGCACGGACGGTTATGGCGGCTCGCTCGAGAACCGCTGCCGCTTCGGGCTCGAGGTGCACGAGGAGATCCGCCGGCGGGTCGGCGACGATTTCCTCGTCGGCCTGCGCTTCGTGGTCGACGAAGGCTACGAGGAGGGCCTCTCGTTCGATGAGTGCCTCGAGATGGCGCACCGCTTCGAGGCGAGCGGCCTCCTCGATTTCTTCAATGCCATCTACGGGCGCATGGATACCGAGATCGCGCTCGCCGTCGACAACATGCCGGGCATGGCTTCGCCGATCGCGCCGTGGCTCAAGAAGGCCGGGGCGTTCCGGCGCGAGGTCAAGTTGCCGGTGTTCCATGCCGCGCGGATCATCGACCTCGCGACCGCACGATACGCGATCACCGAAGGGTTGATCGACATGGCGGCGATGACGCGTGCGCACATCGCGGACCCTTATCTCGTGCGCAAGCTCGAGCGGGGCGAGGAGGACCGCGTGCGCCCCTGCATCGGCATGACCTATTGCATGGGCGAGACGCGACCCTCGTGCGTGCACAATGCCGCATCGGGGCGCGAGTTGAAGCTGCCGCACATCATCACGCCCGCGAGCGGGCCACGCCGCAAGGCGGTGATCGTCGGAGCGGGGCCGGCCGGGCTCGAGGCCGCGCGGGTGCTGGGCGAGCGGGGCCACGAGGTGGTGGTGCTCGAAGCGGCCGACCGGGCGGGCGGTCAGGTGCTGCTGGCGGTCAAGGCGAGCTGGCGCAAGGACGTGATCGGCATCATCGACTGGCGGGTCGCGGAATTGCAGCGGCTCGGAGTCGATCTCAGGCTCAATACCTTCGCCGAGCCCGACGACGTGGTCGCCATGGCACCGGACATCGTGCTGATCGCGACCGGCGGCATGCCCGATCTCGGCTGGCTGCCGGGCGGTGAGCACTGCCACGATGCCTGGACGGCGCTGACCGAGACGCCGGCGCCGGGCGGCGAAACGCTGATCTTCGATGGTACAGGCCGGCATGTGGCGCCGACCGTTGCCGAACGGCTCCAGGCGGCGGGCCAGGCGGTTTCGATCGCCAGCTTCGATGTGCAACCGGTGGCCGAGATGGGTTATGCGGAGCGGGCGATCTGGCGGCGGCGGCTGACCGAACTCGAGATCGCCTGGCGCGGCGAGGTGCGGCTCGAGGGCGTCGAGCGCAGGGGCAACCGGCTGGTGGCGCATCTACGCAGCGACCTCACGAACAAGCCGATCGACATCGAGGCGGATCGGGTCGTGGTCGAAAGCGGTACGTTGCCGGTCTCGGAGGTGTTCGAGGGCCTGCGTGCCGGATCGCGCAACGATGGGGTGACGGATCTCGATGCCCTCATCGCGGCGCGGCCGCAACCGGCCATGCGTGACGATGGCTTCGAGCTGCACCGGATCGGGGATGCGGTCGCGAGCCGCAACATCCATGTCGCGGTGCTCGACGCCTTGCGGCTCTGCCACGTCATGTGAGGCACGGCCTGAGCCGGGCGCGCTTCGGTTTGCCGGTTGGCAAGCCGACGGCTAGAGTGCCGACGAGCGCTGGCGCCTCGTTGCCGGGTGGGTCCGCCTGCGGGCACAGTCGCGTCGAGGCGAATGACCATCGAACGGAGGTGCTGGTGAGCGTTGTTGCATGGTTGCGAACGCGGGGGCTGGTGATCGCGGCGCGGTGCGTCGTGTTGGCCGTCGGCGTCCTTTCGGCGCAATTCGCGGATCCTATCGCAGCCCGTGCCGACTGGACGGAGAACGTCATCAACCGGGTGCTCGGTCTGCAGTTCGCGCAGGAGTGCTTCAAGGAGCCGAAATATCAGCGGCACGTGCACGTGCTCGGCGTCGAGGCGGGCGGCGTGACATTGCCGGATATCGAGCGCTCGCGCATGCTCAACACGCTCTCCGACAAGCTCGGCAGCGGCACGCGCAACCGCATCACCGTGGCGCCGGCCTTCCAGACCATCGCCGGATCGCAAGGCGCGTTCGACACCGATGCGGTCATCCGGATGGCGCGGCTCGACGAGGCGGCGCGCAATGCCGAGGTGACGATCCTGCTCCGGCCCCTGGAGGTGACGGCGCAGGAGACGCGCCTCGAAGTGGTGATGTGGGCCAACGATCCCTCGTCGGGCACGGGGCAATACACCTGCGTGCGTCCGTTCAACGTCGCCGTGCCGATCGTGGCGCCGGTCGATCCGCGCTGCCTCGACGGCTGGTCGAAGGCAACGGCCATCAACACCGCGGAGGGCTATCGCTTCTTCATGAGCTTCTTCGGTGATTGTCCGCAGGCGGGCGAAGCGCAGGCGGCGGTGACGCGGCTCGACGGGGCAGCCTGCGATGGGGCTTGGCAGCAGGCCCGGGCACGCGGAACCGTCGACGGCTATCGGACCTTCGTGCGGGAAAACCCGAGCTGCACGCTCCAGGTCCAGGCGGCCAACGACATCATCGCAGCGCTGGCGAATGCCGGGGGCGGGACGAGCAGCGGCGGCTCGGGTGGCTCGGGATCGGGCGGGGGAAGCGCCAGTTCGGGAAGCAATTCGGGCGGCGGCTCGAGCTTCGGTGCGCCGGTTGCGCAGCCGCCACGCACCCGTAGCTACCACTACGTCGGGCCCGTCAATCCGCCGGACGACTGGCTGGCACTGCGGACCCGGCCCTCGTCGTCCAGCGGCCGACGGATCATGAAGATGCCGGAGGGCACGCCTTTCACGGTGATCGATCGGAGCGGGGCCTGGCTGCAGGTGCAGTTGCGTGACGGCACGCTGGGCTGGGCGCATGGGAACTGGATCAGATGCTGCAGGGAGTTGGCCGACTGAGGTGGTCCGAGGGGCGCACGACCCAGGGGACACGGCTCTCCGCATCGCAATGGCGTGGGCGGGCCCACTTGCTTGTCGGGTTGGCGGGCGGGGCGGCTCTGATGACGTCGATCGCGCTGGCCGGAACGACTCCGGCCGAAGGGCCGCCGGTGCCCATCAGGACGCCGCATGCGGCGGGGGCTGTGCAGACGCCGGATGCGACCATCGAAACGCGGGACGACGCCGCAACGGCGCTCTGCCCATCCTGGCTCATTGCCATGAATCGGCTCGTGCTGGTGACGGTGGATCATTTCTCGACATCGGCCGCCCGCCTCGAGTTGCTGGAGCGAGATTCCGAGAGCCTCGCGTGGCGGCGGGTCGGTCGCTCGTTTCCCGCCCGGATCGGACGAAAGGGGCTCGGCTGGAGCTGGCCGTTGAGGCGGTTCGCCGAGGCCCGGCGCGAGCCCGTCAAGCGGGAAGGTGACGGACGGGCACCGGCCGGAGTCTTCGCACTCGACCGGCGATTCGGCTTCGGCGACGAGGCGGGGCCGAACTACCTGCGCCTTCGAGCCGAGCAGAGCTATTGCGTCGACGACATCTCGTCGGCCCACTACAACCGGATCGTTCCGACGGCGATGGCCGGAAAGGGCGTCACGGGCGAGCGCATGTGGTCCATCCCGCTCTATCGCCGCGGCTATCTGGTTGATTTTCCCACGAGCCGGGAGCAGGTCGGGGGCTCGTGCATCTTCATCCATCTCTGGCGGTCGCCGAAATCGGGGACGTCCGGGTGCGTCGCGATCTCGGATGAAACGATGACGGCGCTCGATGCGTTCGTCGTGCCGGGGGCGACGGCGGTTGCGATCCTGCCGCAGGGCGATCGTGGTCTGGTGGACAAGTGCCACGGCGCCGGGCGCTGATGGGGGCCGCGCGGGCGGGCGTCGTCGATCGGGTTTCGGTGGCTGCTCGCGAATCTGCTAGCTGCGGGGGATGGACAGCGAAACCATCGAGCGCCTCGGGCGCGAGTTCGGCGCGCATTTCGGTGAGATCCGGCAGGCGTTCGGGACGTTCCTGGCGTCCGGCATGGTCTGGCCGGTGGCCGCGATCCTGCTGCTGTTGGCGGCGCTCCTGCTGGCCGGGCTCGCCCTTTCGGCGCGCGCTCGCCGGCATGCTGGCCGCGAGGCGGAGGAACGGGCACTCTCGGCCCAACTCCTGCGCACCAACCAGGCGCTCGCCGAGCAGATCGTGGAACTGCGCGGTCGGATCGGGGCAATGGCCGAACTCGGCGCCCGCCATCAGGCCGACCTCGCAACGACCCTCGATGCCCGACTCGACCATGTGACGAGCGAAATGGTTCGCAGTCTCAAGGAAACGCGCACCGAAATGGACCGCCAGCTCGGCGAGGCGACGAGCCGGCTCGCAACCGGCCTCACGGCCTCGAGCGAAGGCACCGGCAGCCATCTCGAGCAGCTCGCCGAACGTCTCGCCGTGATCGACCGGGCGCAGCAGAGCCTCGCCGAACTCTCCGGTCGCGTGGTCTCGCTGCAGAACGTGCTCGCCAACAAGCAGGCACGCGGCGCCTTCGGGCAAGTGCGTATGGAGACCATCATTCAGGATGCGCTGCCGGCCAGCGCCTACAGTTTCCAGGCGACGCTTTCCAACGGCAAGCGGCCGGATTGTCTCATCCGACTGCCGAACGCGGCCGCCGGGATCGTGGTCGATGCCAAGTTCCCGCTCGAGGGGTTCGAGGCCTTGCGGCAGGCGACGACGCCGGAGGAGGATCGGCGGGCCGCGGCGGCGGTGCGTCAGGCGGTCGGCCGCCATATCGAGGAGATCGCCGGCAAGTATCTCATCGCAGGCGAGACCCAGGAGACGGCACTGATGTTCGTGCCGTCGGAGGCGGCCTATGCGGACCTGCACGAGCAGTTTCCCGACCTCATCCAGAAGGCGCACCGGGCGCACGTCTTCATCGTCTCGCCCAACATGCTCATGCTCGCGGTTCAGACCATGCAGGCGATCCTCAAGGACGTGAAGGTGCGCGAGGCGGCTGGTGCCATCCAGCGCGAGGTGACGCTAATGCTGGAGGACGTGGCGCGGCTCGCCGAGCGGATCAGCGATCTCGAGCGCCAGTTCGGTCAGGCGCAGCGCTCGCTGGAAAAGGTCTCGACCTCGGCTGGGCGGATCGTATCGCGAGGGGCCCGCATCGAGGCGCTGGAACTGGACGAGGGGGGTCCGGGCGAAGTGGTGGCCGACGTCGCGACGGGCGGCGACCCGCGCCTCTTGGCGAAGGCCGTGTGAGACCACGGTAGGGCTCGCCGATCGGTCTCGCGCTTCCAATGGTGATGCAACACCTATCGATTGCCTTGCCACGGGAGGACACCACGTGCCTAGGACCCTTCGCGTTTCAGATCTCGCCGTCGCCATGCTGGTCGGTCAGGCGACGGACCTTCCCGCCAAGGGGATCGAGATGGTGCCGCCAGCACCGCCAGCGCACGTCATCATGGCTCCTGCTCCGCGTCTCGTCCTCAGGCACGTGATCGAGCGGCTCATCGCCGAGCGCAATGTTGCGATCGTGGCGCCGCCGCTTCCCGTTCGATCCGATCCGACGTGGTCGGGATGTTGCGCCGACACGCTCGAATAGCCGGCGCAGGCTGGAGCAGAGGCCTGCGATGTGATAAGCTGTGGTCCTTCCGATCGACTTGCGCACGCTCCGTTCCGAGAAGGACTATGCTGCAGATGCTTCGCAAGATCCTGCCTGTCCTCGTTTCCGCTGCCGCGCTGTTCGCCACCGCTCCCGCATCGGCGGAGAAATACGCCATCGTCATCGCCAACTCCGACTATCGCGTCGCCGACGACGTGAAATACGCCGCGAGCGATGCCGATGCGGTGACCGAGATGCTCGTCAACGTGCACGGGGTTGCACGGCGCAACGTGCTCCGGCTCGACAATGCCACGCTCGGGGAGATGCGCGCGCTGATGGGCGGCGAACGCGGCCTCGGGCGGCTCCCGGGGCTGGTGCGCGGCAGCAAGGCCGAACTCTTCGTCTATTTCGCCGGGCATGGCTCGCGCGAGGCCGCCGCCGACGGTCAGAGTTCGGTGCCGTACCTGCTCGGCGTCGATTCCGTTCCCGGCGCGCTCGAGGAGACGGGGTTCGCGCTCGATCAGTTCCTCGGCCAATTGCGCCGCCTCAAGCGCGAGGCGATGCCGGAAGGCACCATAACCGTGTTCCTCGAGAGTTGCTTTTCCGGCCGTTCCCACGTTGGCGACCTGATCAAGGATCGTAGCGCGCCGTTGCATGGCGCGCCCGTCGTGCTCTCGCGGCATCTGACGGAAGTCTCGGGCGATCTCGTCGTCATGGCCGCCGCGAGAGGGGATCAGTTCGCGGTCTGGGACGGCGACCACGGGATGAGCGTGTTCACGGATGCGCTGGTCGCCGGCATGCATGGCGAGGCGGATGATCCGAGCTATTCCGGCAATGGCGACGGGCAGGTCACGGCGCGCGAATTGCGGGACTTCGTCGATGCCCGCATGGCGCGCCGGCTGGCGAGCGTTCAGCCGGGGGTGGTGCAGACGCCGGATTTCGTCGGGCTCGCGGATGACGACGTGCTCGTCGAGGGACTCGCGGCGACGCCGAGGTGGCTGACCACCGAGCGGCGCAAGCAGCGCGAACGGCTCCGGGCGGCACTGCTGGCGACGACCGACGATGTCGCCGAGATCGACGGTTATCTTGCGACCTGCGTCTACTGTCCCGAGCGCGATCCGTTGCGGGCGCGGCTCGCCGAGATCAAGCGGCGCGACGCCTTCTGCGCCGACGAGGCGCCGCTCACCGAACAACTCGCCAGTTCGGGCACGCGCGAGCAGATCACGGCATTCCTCGAGGTCGCGACCTGCGAGCGGGGCCGTAAGCAGCTCGGTGAACGGCTGGCGGCGCTGAATGCGAGCGCCAGTGGCGGGGCAGCCGCAGCCGGGCAACCGGGTGGTTCGCAGTTGGCGGCGGCCGACACGGCCTCGTCGCAGGGCGGCGAGAATGACCGTCAGATCCCGGCTGCGGCTGCGCTCGATGCCGACGCCCAGCGTGATCTCGTGGTGCGGCTGCAAACCGAGCTGCAACGGGTCGGGTGCCTCAAAGGCCGTGCCGATGGGATCTGGGGTCGGCAAGGTCGTCGGGCGATGACGCGCTTTCTCGAGGAGATCGAGGATGACGATGCCGGAGATGTGGAGCCGAGCGAGGAGTTGATCGAGCTGGTGGCGGGTGCCGAAACGGGGCTCTGCGAGCCGGACCAGGAGGCCGCGGCTCCGAGCACGAGCACGCCCTCGCGGGCGGCACGGCAGGCCGCTCCGAAGCGTCAGACCGTCGCGGCCTGCGCTTCCGGTCAAAAGCGCAACAGCCGCGGCAAGTGCTACACGCCGACGGCGCCCCGCGCTGCGCGGGCAACCGCGCCGAACCGGCCGAAGAAGGCCAGTGCCCCCACACGGACCCGAACCGCGACGCAAACCACGCCGAGGCGATCGGCCGCAACAACCCGTGCGCCTGCAAAAAAGCGCAGTGGGCTTTGCGCCAAAGCCTTCTCCACCGTCCACGGCACCGGGTTCACAGCGCAGTGCGGCCTCTGATCCGGTGGTCCCAAGGGGCGATGACGTGACACCGATCGCCATGGTCCTGGCGGTCGGGTGACCGGCATCGAGCGATCCGCTCGGCCTTGCACTCGCCGAGTTCGGGACTGGCCGGGAGATCAGATTGCACCTTGCCGCGGCCGGCAATGCGCGCCAGCATGGCCGGCGATCGGGCATTGCGGCGGCAAGGTGGATGGACGATGGGGTTGCGGATCGACGGCGAGCGGCTCTGGGCAAGCCTCATGGAGATGGCGCGGATCGGGGCGACCGCAAAGGGTGGCGTCAATCGCATCGCGTTCTCCGACCTCGACCGCCAGGCGCGCGATCTCTTCGCGCGCTGGGCGACTGAGGCGGGCTGCTCGGTGCGGGTCGATCCGTTCGGCAACATGTTCGCCCGTCGCCCGGGGCGCCTGATCGAGGCGCCTGCCGCGATGGCCGGAAGCCACCTCGACAGCCAGCCGACCGGCGGCAAATTCGATGGTCCGTTCGGTGTGCTGGCGGCGCTCGAGGCCGTTCGCGCGATGAACGATGCCGGCATCGAAACGCGCCATCCGATCGACATCGTCAACTGGACGAACGAGGAGGGCTGCATCTTCAAGCCGATGATCGGCTCGGCGGTGTGGACCGGGCTCATCGGGCTCGATGAGGCGCTCGCCATGCGTGAGCCGCGCGGCGGCTGGTCGATCGGGGAGGCGCTCGGGGAGATCGGTTATGCGGGGAGCGCACCGATGATGGTCGGCGCCCGGCCGCTCTGCTATCTCGAGGCGCACATCGAGCAGGGCCCGGTTCTGGAAGCGGCCGGTGAGTGGATCGGTGTCGTCGATGCCACGCAGGGTCAGCGCTGGTACGACATCGAACTCGTCGGGCGTGAGGCCCATGCGGGGCCGACGCCGATGGCGGCGCGGCGCGACGCGCTCGTCGGCACGAGTCGGATCGTCCTCGAGGTCGAGCGGATCGCACGGTCGCACGAGATGGGCTGCGGCACGGTCGGGCGCGTCGAGGTTTTCCCGAACTCGCCCAACACGATACCCGGGCGCGTGGCGTTCTCGGCGGACCTGCGCCATCCGCTCGATGCCGTTCTGAGCGAGATGGACCGCGAATTGCGCGAGGCGGCGCGCGAGATCGCGGCGCGCATGCACCTTTCGATTTCCCTCGCCGAGCGGATTTACATTCCTCCCCTCGACTTCTCCCGGTCGCTCGCGGATGCGGTCGAGGCTGCGGCGCGCGCCACCGCCAAGCCCTACAGGCGGATGTATACCGGGGCCGGACACGATGCCTGCAACGTCGCGCGCTTCCTGCCGACGGCGATGATCTTCATTCCCTGCCGCGACGGGATCAGCCACAACGAGGCCGAGCACGCCGAGCCGGAGCACGTGGCGGCCGGGGCTGAAGTGCTGGCGAACGCGCTGCTCGCGGCAGCGCAAGGCGAAATCGACTTCGGGGAGCATGCATGACCGACTATCCGATCGGCGGGCCGCAGGATCTCTTTTCATCCCGTTCGAACCGTGTGCCGCTGCCGCTCATCGTCAAGGCCGAGGGTGTGCGCATGTGGGACGACGGCGGCCGCGAGTACATCGACGTCTCCTCGGGTCCGGTCGTCAGCAACATCGGACACGGCAACGCGCGCGTCGCCGAAGCGATGGCGCGGCAGGCACGGACCATGGATTTCGCCTATACACGGGTTGCCCGCCACCAGCCGAACATCGATCTCGCCGAGCGCATCGCAAAGCTCGCGGGGCCCGGCTACGAGCGCGTCTGTCTCGCTTCGGGCGGCTCGGAATCGATGGAGATCGCGATAAAATTCCTGCGCCAGTACGTGGTCGCGACAGGCCGGCCCCAAAAGCGCAAGATCATCTCCCTCTCACCGTCCTACCACGGCGGAACGGTGGCCCTTCTCGGGGTCAGCGGCGACGAGGCCATGGACCCGTTCCTGGACGGTTTCGGCATCAAGGCGGAGCATGTTCCGGCGCCGTTCCAGTACCGGGTGCCCGCCAACCACACGCAAGAAACGTACCGGATGGCGTGTGCGAACGCGTTGGAGGAAAAGATCAAGGAACTCGGGGCGGACAACGTCCTGTGTTTCGTCGCCGAGCCGGTCGGTGGTCTGGCGACGGGCGCACAACCGCTGATGGAGGACTACGTCAACAAGGTCAGGGAGATTTGCTCGCGCCACGACATCTACCTCGTCTACGACGAAATTCTCTGCGGCACGGGGCGGACCGGGCATTTCCTGGCCAGCCATGCCTGGCCGAAGGGGCATGCCGACATCGTCGTGCTCGCCAAGGGGCTGGGCTCGGGCTATGCACCGCTGTCCGCGACGCTCGCGCCGGCGAAGATGGTGGACGAACTCGCCGGGTTGACCGGGTTCAACCTCTCGCACACGTACTGCGCCAACCCGATCGCCTGCGCGACGGGGCTCGCGGTGCTGGACGAATACGAGCGGGGGGATCTCGTTTCGGCGGCGGGCGAGCGTGGCCGCACGCTCAAGCGGCGTCTCGAAGCGCTCGCGGAGCGTCACCCTTCGGTCGGTGACGTGCGTGGTGCCGGGCTCCTGCTCGCCGTCGAACTCGTGACCGACAAGGAGAGCAAAGGCAGATTTCCGGTCGAATTCTCTCCCACCGAGGAAGTGCGCATTTCGGGACTAGAGCACGGGCTCATCATCTATACGCGACGCACGGCGAACGGGCGCAACGGGGACTGGTTCATCGTTGCACCACCCCTTACCATCACCGAGGAAGAGTGCGACGAAATGGTGCGCCGTCTCGATCTGACGCTCACCGATTTCGAGACCCGGGCGGCGCCCTACATGGCGCGCAGAGCCGCGTGATCATCTGCCGGAGGAGAAATTATGGCCGATCCCAAGTACCGTCCGGTCGATGCGTCCATCGTGCCGCGATTCTCGGATGTCGCGACGTTCCTCAGGACGCGGCGCGTCGAGATGAATTCGGAGATCGATATCGGACTGGTCGGCGTGCCGTTCGACATCGGACTCAACTATCGCGGCGGGCCGCGTGAGGCGCCGGGGGCGGTTCGGCACGCCAGCCGGCTGATCCGCATGGCGCATCCGACCAGTGGGACGGAACCCTATGAACTCTGCAACATCGCCGATCTCGGCGATGCGCCGGTCAACCCGCTCGACAAGGATCGCTCGATCGAGGCGATCCAGGCCTTCTTTGCCGAGTTGAAATCGCTCGACATCCGTCCAGTGGCGATCGGCGGCGATCACACCATCCCGACGCCGATCCTGCGGGCGCTCGCGGCGGGCGGACCCGTCGGCATACTGCAAGTCGACAGTCACGCCGATACGCTCGATGAGATGTGCGGAACGAAAATCAACCACGCGACCTTCATGCGGCGCGGTCTCGAAGAGGGACTGATCGATCCCTCGCGGGTCGTGCAGGTCGGGCTCCGTGGCTCGCGGTTTCGCCCGGACGACATCCAGTTCGGCATCGATGCGGGCTTCACGGTCGTCACCATCGACGACTACGAGGCGATGGGGCGGGCGGCTTTCATCGAGAGGATGAAAAGGACGCTCGCAGGCGGGCCGACCTACGTGACCATAGACATCGACGGGCTCGATCCCTCGTTCTGTCCCGGCACGGCGGTTCCGGAAATCGGTGGTCTGACGCCGCGTGACGTCCAGGTCATTCTGCGGGCGCTTTCCGGTATCGACGTCATCGGGGCGGATATCTGCGAGGTCGCCCCGTGCTACGATCCGACTGGCGTGACGTCGGTGACGGCGGCCAATCTCATGTTCGAACTGGTCTGCGTGATCGCCGAGGCGGTCGAGGCGGCCCGCAAGTGAAGTGCGGTGGGGAGTTGCCTCCCCGGGGCCGGCGCAGGAGTGCCCGACATGACCAGCCCGCTGATCGATTGCCTCCAGTACGCGAACTGGTCGGAGGCGGTGTTCCACGAGATGCGCGAGGGCGGCGTACATGCCGTGCACGCAACGATCGCCTACCACGAGACGTTCCGCGAGGCGGTCGCGAACGTCGAAGCCTGGAACGACCGGTTCAGGCGCTACGAAGACCTGATCTTTCACGGGCGGACGGGTGGAGATGTCCGGCGGGCCATGGCGGAGGGCAAGACCGCCATCTTCTTCGGATTCCAGACACCAGCACCGATCGAGGAAGATATAGGGCTGGTGGAGATCTGGCACCAGCTCGGCGTGCGCTTCATGCAGCTCACCTACAACAACCAATCGCTGCTCGCGACGGGCTGCTACGAAGCCGCGGACGCCGGAGTGACGCGCTTCGGGCGTGAAGTGATCGCGGAGATGAACCGGGTCGGGATGGTCATCGACATGAGCCATTCGGGAGAGCGCTCGACGCTGGAGGCGATCGAGATTTCCTTGCGCCCGATCGCCATCACGCACGCGAACCCGCACTGGTGGCACGGGGCGGTGCGGAACAAGTCCGATACGGTCTTGAGGGCGCTCGCGGAATCGGGCGGCATGCTCGGGTTCTCGCTCTATCCACATCACTTGGCGCGCGGGTCCGACTGCACGATGGCTGAATTTTGCTCCATGGTTGCGCGTGCGGCGGAGCGCTACGGCACCGAGCGCCTCGGGATCGGTTCGGATCTCTGTCAGGGTCAGCCGGATTCGGTCGTTGCCTGGATGCGCAACGGGCGCTGGCTGCGGCAGATCGACAGTGGACGGGAAGCGGCCCCGCCGGCTGTGTTTCCGGCGCAGCCTGCCTGGTTCGGCGACAATCGCGATCTGGCAGGGATCGGCGACGGGCTCAGGCGAGCCGGCTTCTCGGTCGAGGAGGTCGCGGCGATCATGGGAGGAAACTGGCTGCGGTTCTTCGAGGCTTCGTTCGCAGGGACCGGGTCATGACGCGCGCACCGGCGATGCCCGGCCCGGCGGCGGGGTTGCGCCCACCCGGGGAGGTGATGCGTCTGGCGCGCATGGGGGCGTCCTATCCAACGCGCCTCAGCTTCGGGCGTACGCTGGTGCGGCGTCTGGTGCGCGACAGGGCGCGGGTGCGCAGACCGGTCTGGGAGATCGATCGCGATGGCCATGGGAGGGCGGTTTATTCGCTCGATCTCGGAGGGCGGACCTACAGCCTCGTTGCATTCTCGCAGGCGTTGGAGCCGGAGCGCCGGACGGACAGGGTGATCGCGGAGGCCTGGGATACGAGCTATGCGCTCGTCGACGGCGAACCGGCGCGCGCCGATCTCGATCGGCTCGAAGCGCAGGTGCCGCGCCAGGAAGCAGGGCGCTACCAGGCGGGTGACCTCGTCCTCAGCCGGGCGAACAAATCCGTCCGCCTCTTCGAGCACGTCGCCTCGAGGCTCGCTGAAGGTACGCAACCGGACAGGGAAGCGGTCGTGTCCACCGGCTATCTCATGCGCACGACAGCCGTCTATGGCAATGGCAAGTTCGGGATAGCGGACCGTGAGCGGATCGTGGAGCGACCGGAGCTTTCCGGTCCCTTCCAGGGGGAGATGCTGACGGTCTGGCTGATCCGTGGCTTTTCCCATGACCTCGTCGAGCACGTGGCGCGGATGCGCAGCCCGGAACGCGCCGTAACGCTCGATCGCCGACTCAAACGTCATCTCGGGATCGGGAATGCCACCGGTCTTGGCATGGCGCCATTTCTCGTCAATCATCCCATACTCATCAACAATTGGATGATGGCGCGCGAAACGGCGCTTTCGCGCGTGCGCGGGGTGCGGACCTGCGACACGGAGCGGGCACGGGCGACCCGCGGTCTCCTGGCACGAGCCGGGGCACATCTCGAGGAGTGGAATGTCGGGGATGCGCGCCAGATGCGACGGATCGAAATTGCGCGCGAGGAGATCGCCACCATCACGCGGCGGGTCGATGCAGCGTTCTTTTCCGCGCCATTCGCATTCGACCGGCTGCTCGGACTGGCCGAGGGGTGTTCGCTGGAGACGCAGGAGCTCGTTGCCGCGCTCGTGCTCGAGCCGAACGGGGACCTCGTCGACGATCTCGCGGATTGCATGGCGAGTGGGGCGGGACCGCGGCTCGATCCGGCGATGCGTTTGGGAGCATTGCGTGACCTCATCGGCGAGCAATTCGCGTGGGCGCTCACGACGGATTTCAGCGATGCCCGCGAGACGGCACGGTTCTGGTACGTGTCGGAGGAGAAACTCGAGCCCCGACTCGGCCGCCGCCACGAGGAACCGGGGGCGGAACGGGAGTTGCGGCTCGACATCGCGCGGCAGGTTCAGTCCCTCGCCCGTGATCTCGACGGCGCGCCCGCAGGCACAACTCTGGCGGTTTTCCTCATGGAGCATCCCGAGCATCGCCACGCGGCGCGCCGGGTGCAAGCGAGCGCGACGCACCCTTACGCCGAGATCCACGACAACCTGATCGGGGAGGACTGCGAGGCCATCGATCTCCTGCGCTGCAAGCTGGCCTTCTTCGGGGCGGCGAAATTCGATCCAAAGTCGGACCGGTGGACGCGCATCACCCTCTTCCAGGGGGCGCCGCTCGCCGACGAGGTGGATGACGAGCGGGCCGACGACTGGTGGCTCCCCGTTCATGAGGGAGTGGAATGAGACGATCGCTGAACGAGATCGCAGGAGTTTTGACGAAGGCAGCGGGCGGGGCCGGTCTCGCGCTCGGGCTGGCGGAGGATGTGGCGCGGGCCGGGGTGTGGCTGACGCGGAGCGGGCTCGACGGGGTCGGTGCGGCGGCGCGGGCGATCGGCGAGGTGCAGGGCCCGGGGAGGTTCACCGATCACTGCAGGATGGTGGCGTTTCGCGGGGCGCGGGCCGCTCACGACGGGCCGAGTGCCGTCGATCTCCTCCTTGCCGGGTCGCGGGCCGAGAGCGTCGTGCTGGCGCCGATCGACGAGCCGCTGCTGGTTCTGGGTCTCGCCGGCGTGGCGGCCGAGGAGAGTGGCGTTGCACTGGCCGTGGAGATGGCCGGGCTCGGGCGGATCGTGGTCGGACCCGCCGGCCCCGCGAAGGGGGAGGCCCTTGCACGGCTGCTCGACGGCGAAGAGGCGGGGCGGGCGAGCCTGACGCTGTCGCGCCACCATGGTCCCATGAGCGAGGCGATCGCCGGGATGGCCGTTCGGGGGGGCGGCGCCGAGGTCGCGGAGGCGGTCTGGGCACGGCTGGCGCTGCTGGCCGCCCGCACCTTGGTGCCCGCGGACGAGAACTCACGCCAGCGGGGCGCAGGGGCGGGCGACATCGACAACGACTAGCAACCCTTCGATCCCGAACTCACTGACCGGTGTGGGAAGAATAAACCGTCGTCTGGCCATCGGCGCCGAAGGCGATCACGTCATACGGTTCCGCGGATTGGCCGGGCACCTCCATTCCAGGGGAGCCGATCGGCATGCCCGGGACCGCAAGTCCGGCGACTGGCGGGCGCTCGGCGAGTAGGCGCGCGATGTCCTGTGCGGGGACGTGACCCTCGACGAGATAGCCGGCAACCTTGGCGGTGTGGCAGGAGCGGAGCGGCTCCGGCACGCTCTTGCGCAGGGTGACCGCGGACATCGATCTCGCTTCGTCGACCACGACCTCGAAGCCGGCCGCGCGAAGATGGTCGACCCACTTCAGGCAGCAGCCGCACCCGGGCTGGCGCCAGACTTCGATCCGCTCGCCCGCCGTGGCGGAGAGACCGAAAAACTGGCCGGCGAGAATCAGCATGGCGATCAGCGTCGCGCGCTCTATGAGTCGCATGGGTCGTGCTCCTTGGAAATGCAGCCGATAGGTTCGGCCCCTGCAAGGCCGGCGATGATCGGGCAGTCGGGCCGCTCGTCGCCGTGACAATTCTCGATGAGGTGCGTCAGTGCGTCCGCCATGGCGCGCAATTCCGTCATCTTGCGTTCGATGTCGGACAAATGCTCCCGGGCCAGGGATTTCACGTCCGCGCTCGCGCGCCCGCCGTCCTCGTAGAGGGCCAGGAGCTTGCGGCAGGTGCCGATGTCGAAGCCGAGGCCCCGGGCGCGGTGGATGAATGCCAGAAGGTCGACCTCGCGGCTGCCATAGGCGCGGTAGCCGTTGGCGCGGCGCTGCGGCACGACGAGCCCGATCTGCTCGTAGTAGCGGATGGTCTTGGCGGGCAGACCGGAACGCGCGGCGGCTTGGGAGATGTTCATCGTGTCGTTTTCGCTTCTTGCTCAGCGCATCACGAATGGATTGGCGGCAGGAGCGTCCGAGGTGTTGATCCAGACGGATTTTGTGGAAAGAAATTCGCGGATCGCCTCCATGCCGTTCTCGCGCCCGAGCCCGGAGCGCTTGATGCCGCCGAACGGCATCATGTAGCTGATGGCGCGGTAGGTGTTGATCCAGACGACGCCGGCCTTCAAGGCCTTGGCCATGCGGTGCGCGCGGGCGATGTCCTTGGTCCATACGCCGGCCGCGAGACCGTAGACCACGTCGTTGCCGATGCGCACCGCATCGGCCTCGTCGGAAAAGCCGATGATCGAAAGGACCGGTCCGAAAACCTCTTCCTGGGCGATGCGCATGTCGTTGCGAACGTCGGTGAAGATCGTCGGCTCGACGAACTGTCCGCCGGTGATGCCGGGCCCCGTTGCGGGGCGGCCACCGAGCAGGCGGCGCGCGCCTTCCGCCTCGGCGATGGAAATGTATTCGAGGACCTTGGCGTACTGCGGCGGCGTGGTGACCGGGCCGATGTTGGTCGCGGGATCACGCGGGTCGCCGATGCGGGCCGAGCGGGCGATGGTGAGGAGTTTTTCGGTGAATGCTTCGCGCACGGAGTTCTGGACGAGCAGCCGGGAGCCGGCGACGCAAGTCTGGCCGGTGGCGGCAAAGATGCCGGAGACCGCCCCGGCGGCGGCGGCATCGAGGTCGGCGTCGGCAAAGACGATGTTCGGCGACTTGCCACCGAGCTCGAGGGAGACGCGCTTCAGCGACCGGGCCGCCGCTTCGTAGATGGCAGCGCCAGTCCGGTCGGAGCCGGTGAACGATATCTTGGCGACGTCGGGATGCTCGACGAGCGCCTTTCCAGCCTCGTGGCCGAAGCCGGCAACGACATTGAAGACGCCGTCCGGAAATCCGGCCTCCTTGGTCAGGGCAGCGAACTCCAGGGTCGATGCGGACGTGAACTCGGAGGGCTTGACGACGACGGTGCAGCCGGCGGCAAGCGCCGGGGCGCACTTCCATGCAATGAACAACAGCGGCGAGTTCCATGCCGTGATAGCGCCGACGACGCCAACGGGCTCGTTGGTGGTGAAGGCGAAGTGGTCGGCCTTGTCCAGCGGGACGACCGTACCCTCGATCTTGTCGGCGAGACCGCCATAGTAGTACCACCACTCGGGATGGTAGCGAAGTTGGGCCAGCATCTCGGACATCAGCTTTCCGTTGTCGCGGACCTCGATTTCGGCGAGCCGTTCGGCGTTTGCGGCCACGAGGTCGCCGAGCCGGCGCATGAGCTTTCCGCGCGCGCTCGGCGTCATGGAAGGCCAGGGGCCGCTTTCGAGGGCACGTTTGGCGACCTTGGCGGCGCGTTCGACGTCCTCGGCCGTGCCGCGTGCGATCCGGGCCCAGATGGCGCCCGAATAGGGGTCCAGGCTGTCGAACCAGGCGCCTGCGGCGGGCGCGACGTACGCGCCGTCGATGTAATGGTTGTATGTGACGACGCCAGCTTTGGCATGGGGCGCGTTCATGGCCGAGGTCTCTCGTGCGCTGCTGCGTGAGGTCGAGCCCGCTCCGGGGTTCGACGCAAGGGAAGCACGCGACTGCCACCTCGCCAAGTCGTTTGCGCGTTCGCCACGGCACCGGAGCGCAGAAGTGATCCGCAGCCGGGTGCAAATCCGGCCCTGGCAAATCCAATCACGGTGTCGTGAGGCCTTCGCCAGGCTGTGGGATCAGGATTGGAGCCACCATGACCGCGGACTTGGCGCGGCGGGTGTGAACTGGCGGCGCGGGCATCACGACGGAAGGTTTGAGCGATGAGCCAGACGCAAAATGGCGGATCGACGCCCAAGGGCCACGGCACGGGAAGCGAGGATGGCGTGCACATTTTCCTCGAGGGACTCGACGAGGCCGGCTGGCGTCTCATCCGCCGGCACGGCGAGGCGCAGGTGTTCGCACCTGGTGAAGTGTTGGTCGGTGAGGGCGAGCGCGACGAGGCGATCTTCATCATCGAGGCGGGGAGCGCGGAAGTGGTGCTCGGCCTCGTCGACGATGGCGATGCCGGCGGATGGTCCATGGCCGGGCAACGGCGCGGCGGGCGGGTGATCGCGCAATTGCCCACTGGAACAGTGTTCGGTGAAATCGCGTTTTTCGACCGAATGCCACGCAGCGCAACGGTTCGGGCGACCTCGGCGGGCCGGATGCTGCGCCTGACGCGGGACGGGTTCGAGCGGCTTGCGGCCTGGGAGCCGCACCTCGGTCGTCGCATCCTTCTCGAACTCGGGCGGATTCTTGCGCTTCGACTGCGCTGGGTCCAGAGCCAATCAACGGTGCGGCGCTAGTCCGCACCCGAGGAATGCGAGGAGTGACGATCGTGGCGGACGGATCGGACAATCGCATGGGGGGCGGCACGGCACGGCTGATCGGTGGGGACGATCCCTTCAAGCCCTATACCGAGATGCGGTCCTGGCTGCCCAAAGCCTTCTGGTTGATGCTGCGCGTTCTGACGCTCATGGCGGCCCTGGCGCTCGCGGTCACGCTCGTGGTCGCGCCGGAGATCGGTGTCACCGTATTCTGGAAGATCGTCATCCCGTCGCTGCCGATCGTGCTCGCGGTCGTGCCGGGTCTCTGGCGCCAGATCTGTCCGATGGCGTTCGCCAACCAGATCCCTGTGCAGCTCGGCTGGTCGGCGAACAGGACACTGCCGATCTGGCTGAAGGAATCCTCCTATCTCTACGCCATCCTGGCGTTCATCGTGCTGGTCGCCCTCAAGCACGTGACGCTCTACAACTCGCCCGGACCGTTGCTTGCGATGGTGCTCGGGGCGCTCGTTCTCGCGTTCCTCGGCGGCCTCGTCTACAAGGGGCGAAGCGGCTGGTGCGGCACGTTCTGCCCGCTCGGACCGTTGCAGAAGGTCTACGGCCACACGCCTGTCGTCGTGGTGAAGAACGGGTATTGCCCGACCTGTGTCGGCTGCCAGAAGAACTGCTACGATTTCAGTCCGCGCTCGGCGTTCTTCCAGGATCTCTACGACAAGGACCCGTGGTACGCGGGCCACCGCCGCTTCTTCGTCGGTGTGCTGCCGGGGCTGATCATCTCGTTCTGGCTCGGGCGCAATCCGGAAGAAATCGGCTACGTCCGCTATGTGCAGGAGCTGTTGTTCTGGCTGCTGCTCTCGGCCGGCAGCTTCTTCGTGATGACCAGTGTCCTGCGCACGAGCGTCTACAAGGTGGCCGCGGCCTACGGCGTCGTTGCGATTTTCCTCTACTATTGGTTCGCGGCGCCGGTGGTGCTCGAATCCATGCGCGAATTGTTCGATGTCGCGCTGCCGGATGCGCTCGCCTATGGCGTCATCGGGCTCGTGGTGCTGGTCGCGGCGCGCAATCTCTTCGCCGGATACCGCCTCGAGCGCCTCTACTGGGCGCGGGAGGCGGGCGAGGAGCCGCGGCTCGGGGTCTCGGGGCAAGCGGCGGGTGCCCCGACGGGTCCCTCGATCCTCGAGAAGGCGAGTGGCAAGCGCATTCCGCTCGATCCGAACCGGCCCATCCTCGATCTCCTCGAATCGTCCGGGATAAGAATAGACTTCGGCTGCCGGACCGGCATGTGCGGCGCCGATCCGATCGTCGTCGAGGCAGGGGAGGAGAATCTTTCGCCGCCGTCGGCCATCGAACTCGAGACGTTGCGGCGGATGGGCCTCGAAGGGCGGGCGCGGCTCGCCTGCGTCTGCCGGGCGCGGGGCAGCGTCACCATCGATCTCGCCAAGGACCCGATGAGCCTTGCAGCGGCAGGTCCGGTGCCGCGCACGGTCGACCTCGCGGCGATGGCGGGCGTCGGGCGGGTCGTCATCATCGGCAACGGTGTGGCGGGAGTGACCGCGGCCGACCGGATTCGCCGGGCGAGCCCGAGCTGCCGCATCGACCTCGTCACGCGCGAGAACCATCATTTCTACAACCGGATGGCGATCGGGCGCGCGATCTACGGGCGCGGCGGCCTCGACGGCCTCGGCCTCCTGCCCGAGAGTTGGGATAAAAAGAACGACGTCACCGTCTGGCTCAACACCATCGCGCGCTCGATCGATCGCCAGTCGAAGGAAGTGGTTCTCGGAACGGGTGAGCGGCTCGCTTACGACAAACTCATCCTGGCCACGGGCGGAAGGCCGGCGGTGCCGCCGGCACCGGGCGTCGACCTCGGCGGCTGCTTCGTGCTGCGCGAGGCGCGTGATGCGTTCGAAATCCGCGCCTGGAGCCAGGCGCACGCCTGCCGCCATGCCGTGGTCGTCGGTGGCGGCGTGCTCGGCATCGAGGCGGCCGATGCGCTCCGTCAGCTCGGGCTCGGTGTCAGCATCGTGCACCGCTCGGTCCATCTCATGGACCGCAACCTCGATGCGGAGGGTAGCCTTCTTCTCGAACATTATCTGCGCGGCCTCGGCGTCGATGTCCTGACGCGCTCGCAGGTTGCGAGCATCGACGGAGAAGAGAACGTCGAGGGCGTGACGCTCGCGGACGGTCGGCACGTCGAGGCACAGATCGTGCTGTTCTGCATCGGCGTGCGCGGGGAGACCGCGCTCGCGGAGGCGGCGGGATTGCAGACCGGGCGCGGCGTGATCGTCGACACCGCCATGCGCACGAGCGATCCCGACATCTACGCAATCGGCGACGTCGCCGAATTCGGCGACGGACCGTCCGGCCTGTGGACGGTTGCGACCCAGCATGCGCAGCTGGCAGCCGATGACCTCCTCAAGCGGCGGGAGGGCAGCCATGTGCCGCGCACGGTCATGCAGCTCAAGATGGATGGTGTCGATGTGGTCGCCTATGGCGAGCACGAACTCACCCGACTCGGACAGGAGTTGATCGTCGACGACGACGAACCCGGACATGCCCGGCGCCTCCTGCTGGTGGAAAACGGACGCATCATCGGGGCGGTGTTCGTCGGTCCGCCCGGTACCGCCCTCGGTGTGGCGGATGCGATCCTCAGCGAGCGCGACATTACCGGCGTGCTCGGGGAATTGAGGCGGGGGAACTGGCAGGCGCTGGCCGGCCAGAGCGAGATCGTCGAGAGCGAGGACGACGCGCCACAGTCCACGACCCGGGTCGAGGAGCGACGGCCAGCCCTCTCGGGACCGCTCGGCTGGGGCATCGCCATGCTCGTCGGGGCGATGGTGACGGCGGGCGCGGCGGTCTGGGTCGGCATGGTTCCAAACGAAATGCGAATCGAGCGGATGATGTCCGCGATGGAGGAGGCGTTCACGGCACGCGGCTCCAAACATGGGGTCGGCGGGGCAGCCGGCGGCCAGATCGACAGCACCACCGTCGCGCCACGGCCGGACCGGGCGAAGGAGCCGGCACAGCCCGCGGCCACCGTGACCGAGGTGGCCGATGCGACGCCGACGCAGGACGTGCGTGCTCCGGAAGGTGCGCCGACCGGAGCAACGCCCGTTGCGATCGTCGAGCAGTCGCCTCGGACTGAGCCGGCGTCCACGCCGGCACCGGGCCGTGGCGTCGAGGTCGAGGCACCGCAGGCCGAGCCGATCGGCCCAGTTGCCGACACCGCGCCGGCCGCCGATGGCGCCTCGGCATTGCCAGCCGTTCCAGCGATACCCGCGCCGGTTCCGACACCGGCTGGCGGATCGACGCCTCCGGCCGCACCGAGCCAGACGGCGGCCACGCCGGCCACGTCGACCGCCACCGAGCCCGGCGGTGAAGCGGCCGCTCCTGTTACGCCGACGGTGCCGGGAGCGGCGACGACCGAGCCGCAGCCGCAGCCGCAGCCGCAGCCGAGCGAGCCGGAGGTGCCTACAGGGCCCCTCACGGGCGAAGACCTTCGCCAGGCGGTCAGCGGGCGCATGATCTCCGGTGGCGGGTTCTTCGGGACACGCCGGTTCGAGATGCGGTTGGCTGCCGGTGGTGCCGTGCAGGGGCGGTTCATGCATCAAGACAGTTTCGGATCGCAATTGGTCGACAACGGTCGCTGGACCCTGCGCAACGATCAGCTTTGTGTGACGTTCTCGTTCACCGGCGGCGGGCGCACGGCATGCGTCGCCGTTGAGAAGTCCGCGACAGGCATGCGTTTTCTCGGATCGGGTCAACGTCCGCTCGACTGGCGCATCGAGCCGTGAGGCTTGCCCGGCCGGATCGGAACGATCCCGCCGGGGCTGGCGCGGCGGCACGTCTGGTGGCAAGAACCGGGGCCCCGGGCGGCGGTCGTCGCGTCGTTCCTGCCGGGCGATCGCGGGAGGGCGAATGAAGCTGCTGATGATGACCGATCTGCACCTCGTTGCGCCGGGTGCGGAGATGGCTGGCGTCGATCCGCGCGTCGGGGTCGAACTCTGCCTTGCCGATATGCAGCGCTGGCATGGTGATGCGGCGCTCTGCGTGATCGCGGGTGACCTCACGGATCGCGGCGAGGTCGATGCCTATCGCTGGCTGGCGGACCGGCTCACGGCGTTCACCCTGCCGGTGCAATTGATGATGGGCAACCACGACGACCGAGAAGCGATGGCGGCTGCATTGCCGCAGGTCGAGCGCGACGCGAACGGCTTCCTCCAGAGTATGCGTGAGACCGAAGAGGGGGTGCTGCTGTTTCTCGATACGTACAAGGGGCCGACCTCGGAAGGGGCATTTTGTGAGCTGCGCCGGGCCTGGCTCGCCGAGCGCCTCGAGAGTGTCCGCGGCCGTCCGGTCTGGATCTTCATGCACCACCCGCCATTTCCGATCGGCCACACCTTCATGGATCGGATCCGGTTGGACGAAACGGACGCGCTAGCGCTCGGCCAGCTGCTTTCGGCGCACGACAACATCCGCCACATCTTCACGGGCCATGTGCATCGCGCCGTGCAGACGATCTGGCACGGCATTCCGGCCACGTGCCTGCCGGGAACGAGCCACATCATGGCCATGAAGCGGCGCACGCATGGGCTCGCTTATCCGACGGGCAGGCCCATGTACGGCATCGTCCTCATCGAAGGCGAGCGCACGACCGTGCATTTCGAGACCGTGCCCGAGGAGCCGGCAGGACAACCCGAACTCGCCGCACCGTGAGGAGCGCGCGGCGGCGAGGCAGCGACACCCGCGGCTTCGATGGTTGTTCCCGGCCCATGTCGATTGCAGTAAATTTTAATTAAATCAAATCGTTAGCGCCGGCCCGCGCCGGACGACCGAAGCGTTCCGTCCACGGTAAAAAAAGTGTTATGAAAAAATGCTTGAACCCGATGGTGGTTGATTCATAGTGGTTCGGAGGTTGCCGGACGATCGGTTGATGCCGGCCGTTCGCACGAATTGCCGGGCTCGAGCGATACGCTGGTCACTCGGGCGTAGCGACTATTTGATTTGGGTGATGCTGGTGTAGGCGGCAGCGTGGTGTCGCTCCGATCTCGAGGGGCAAGCCGAACCCCGAGGGCGTTCCGGCTGTGTGGGGGGCCGAAATGGGTTCGCACGAGTCGTTGCGCCTTCTTATTTACAGCCACGATTCCTTCGGGCTCGGGCACCTCCGGCGCTGCCGGGCGATCGCGCACTCGCTGGTCGAGCACAGGCGCGATCTGTCGGTGCTGATTCTCACGGGCTCGCCGATCATCGGCAGCTACAATTTCCGCTCGCGCGTCGACTTCGTGCGGTTCCCTGGCGTCGTCAAATTGCGCAACGGCGGCTACACGTCGCACGGCCTCGACATCTCGATCGAGGCGGCCATCGCCATCCGCCAGACCATCATTCGGTGTTCCGCCGAGGAGTTCGACCCACATATCTTCCTCGTCGACAAGGAGCCGATGGGACTGCGCGGGGAGGTGATGCCGACGCTGGCGCTGCTCAAGTCGCGCGGGGCGCGCCTCGTTCTCGGACTGCGTGACATTCTCGACGACCAGGAGATGCTGCGCGAGGAGTGGGAACGAAAAGGCTCCATGCAGGCGCTCAGGGACTATTACGACGATATCTGGGTCTACGGCTCGAAGCTCGTTGCCGATCCGCTCGAGGGAATCGATGTGCCGGACAGTGTGCGTCGGCGGATGACGTTCACGGGCTATCTGCGGCGTACCGCCAGCGGCATGGGCGAGGCACTCAACTTCGATGGCGTCGAGATCGAGGAACCCTACATCCTCGTCACGACCGGTGGCGGGGGCGATGGCACGGCGCTGGTCGACAGCGTGCTCAGGGCCTACGAACACGACCGGACACTGCCGCATCGCGCGCTCGTCGTGATGGGCCCGTTCATGGATCGCGATGCGCAGGCGAATTTCCTTGCACGCATCGGGCGGCTCGAGATGGTTCAGGCCATCGATTTCGTCCCCAACATGGAGGACCTCATGATCCGTTCCATCGGCGTCGTGGCGATGGGCGGATACAACACGGTCTGCGAGATCCTTTCTTTCGACAAGCCGGCCCTCATCGTGCCGCGCTCGGTGCCACGCCTCGAGCAGACGATACGGGCGGAGCGGATGCAGGATCTCGGTCTGCTCGGCATGCTGAGCGAATACGATGCCTACGATCCCATGCTCATGGCGGCGCGAATTCGTCAGCTTCCCCATCAGCCACGCCCTTCGAGCGCGGGGCGGTCGGGCCTCCTCGATGGCTTTTCGATGATCCGCTCGATCGTCGATCGGTGGGCCGCGATGGGAGGCAACATGGGGCCACAACTGGCCGTCGTCAGCGGCTCTGCCGAGTGAGGCCGCAAGGTGAGTCTCGCGATCGTCCTCAAGGGATATCCGAGGCTCTCGGAGACGTTCATCGCGCAAGAGCTCAAAGGGCTCGAGGATCGGGGGATCGACTTTTCGATCCATGCCTTGCGCCGGCCGCACGACGGCAAGGTGCATCCGATCCACGGTGAAATCACCGCACCGGTTCATTATCTTCCGGAATACATTCATGACGAGCCGCTCCGGGTGCTGCGCGCCTGGCTCGCGGTGCGCCGGCGGCCGGGCTATCGCAGGGCCCGTGCCAAATGGCTCGCCGATCTGTGGCGGCAGCCGACGCGAAACCGGTTCCGGCGCTTCGGCCAGGCCATGGTGCTCGCGGCGGAGATGCCGGCGGATGTCCGCCACATCCATGTTCATTTTCTCCACACGCCTGCCTCGGTGGCGCGATACGCGGCGGACGCGCTCGGGATCGGATGGAGCTGTTCGGCCCATGCCAAGGACATCTACACGACGCCGGCTTGGGAAATCAGTGAGAAGCTCGACGATCTCGAATGGCTCGTGACGTGCACGGCGGCGAACGTCGGGCATCTGAAATCGCTCGCACCGGCGGCGGCGAACAAGATCGAACTCGTCTACCACGGCATCGACCTGGCGCGCCTCGACGGGGAGGAAAACAGAGCCATGAATGACGATCGGGGCGGGCTGCGCGCAGGTCCCGAGGAAGCGGCGGAGACGAGGCGACCAAGGACCGTCGAAATCCTCTCGGTCGGCCGGGCGGTGCCGAAGAAGGGCTATGACGACCTCCTCGAAGCGCTGGCGCGGCTGCCGGCCGGGCTCGACTGGCGGTTCACGCACATCGGAGGAGGAGATCTGCGCAAGCGGCTCGAGGCACGAGCGAGCGCGCTCGGGCTCGACGGGCGGATCACCTGGCGCGGGGCGCAGGCGCAAGCAGAGGTGCTGGAGGCTTATCGGCGCTCCGATATTTTCGTCCTGACGAGCCGGATCGCGGACGACGGCGATCGCGACGGGCTGCCCAACGTGCTGATGGAGGCCCAGAGCCAGGGGGTTGCCTGCCTCTCGACCCGTGTCTCGGCGATCCCGGAGCTCATCGAGGATGGCGTCACCGGCAGGCTTGTCGATCCCGGCGACGTCGAGGCGATCGCGGCGGCTCTCGGGGAACTCATCCGCGATGAGGACCAGAGGAAGCGACTGGCGGCCGCAGGCCACCGGCGGGTGCGCCGGGATTTCACGCACGAGGCCGGGATCGAACGGGTGGCGCGCAGGTTGCGGGCGCACATTTGCGATCGCGAAGGGGTGGAGTCCCGCGAGGTCGGGGCAGCGGTCGGGTGATGCGCATCGCCTTTCATGCCCCGCTCAAAGCTCCGGACTGGCCCGTTCCTTCGGGGGATCGGACGATCGCGAGGGCGATCGTTGCGAGCCTCCAGGCGGTGGGCCACGAGGTGATCGTGGCATGCCGACTGCGGACCTTCGATGGCAAGGGGGATCGCGCCCGGCAGGAGGCGTTGCGCGAGCGGGGTGAGCGGCTCGCGCGCGGCCTCGTGGAGCGGTATCGCGGACCGGGAGTTCGCCGGCCCGATCTCTGGCTGACCTATCACCTCTACCACAAGGCTCCCGATCATGTCGGCCCCCTGGTCTGCCGGGAACTGGGGCTGCCCTACGTGGTGATCGAAGCGTCCCACTCGCCGCGCCAGAGCGAGGGGCCTTGGCGCGAGGGCAATGGGCTGGTGGCGGCGGCCCTTCTGCAGGCGGCGCTCGTCGTTTCGCTCAATCGGCGGGACCCGCCCGCGATCGCGGCTTTGGGTGTCGATGCGGGACGCATGCGGCTGCTGGCCGTGCCGGCGGATCTCAATGCGTTTGCACGGGCGGCCGACGAGCGGGCCCGGCATCGCGCCGTCATCGCCGCCCGCCACGGCCTCGCGGCAGAGGAACCCCGTCTGATCACCGCCGCCATGATGCGCGCCGGCGACAAGGTGGCATCGTACCAGCTGCTTGCCGAGGCGCTCGACCTGCTCGGGGAGCGGGCGTGGCGTCTCCTCGTTGCCGGGGACGGGGCCGCCCGAGGGGAAATGGAGGATATGTTCGTGCGGCACGGGCGCAGGGTGGTGTTCCTCGGCGCGCTCGGGCGCGAGGCACTGGCCGAATATCTTTCCGCGGCCGATCTCTTCGTATGGCCCGCCATCAACGAGGCGATCGGCATGGCGATCCTCGAGGCGCAGGCGGCCGGCCTCGCCGCCGTGGTCGGGGATGCGGGCGATGTGCGGTCTGTCTGCGAGGACGGCGTGACGGCGCGCGTGGTCCCGATTCGCGACGCCCGAGCATTCGCGCGGGCGGTGCGTGACTATCTCGATGCACCGGGCGTATTGGTGGGAGACGGGGAGGCGGCCCGCGAGCGGGCGCTCAGGGTGCACTCCCTGGAGGCGGCCGGCCGGCAGCTCGATGGCTGGCTGCGGGAGGTCGTTCCGGACCGGCGGGGAGAGAAACGGTGACGAACCGAATTCTCATCCATGTGCAGCACCTGCTCGGGGTCGGGCACCTGCGCCGGGCGGCGGCGCTCTCGCGGGCATTCGCCCGGAGTGGTTATGAAGTGGTCGTGCTTTCGGGTGGGCGGCTGGTTGCGGGAACGGATGTCGGGGGCGGGCGCCTCGTGCAACTCGCGCCGGCGCACGCGGCGGATGTGTCATTCAGCGCCGTGCTCGATGACGACGGCAAGCCGATCGACGAGGCGTTCGAGAGACGACGGCGCGAGGTGGTGGTGGCCGAGACGCTACGGTTCGCGCCGGACGTGGTCGTCACGGAGCATTATCCGTTCGGGCGGCGGCGCTTTCGCGGCGAGATCACCGCGCTGTTCGATGCCGCGCCGCGCGGTGCCCTCGTGCTCTCCTCGGTGCGCGACGTCCTGGTGCGCAGCGCCGGGCACGGCGAGAAGGCCGCGCGGATCGTCGATCTCATCAGGAAGCGTTACGATGGCGTTCTCGTGCATGGTGATCCCGGCATCATCGCGCTCACGGATTCGTTCCCGGCGGCCGATGGGATCGCCGATCGTCTCCATTACACCGGCTACGTGGTCGAGGAAGCGCCGGGGGAGGTTTTCCCGGCGGACACGCAAGGTGCTCACACCGGCTGCAAGGGCCCTGGGGAGGTCGTCGTCTCGGTCGGTGGGGGAGCGGTCGGCCTCGGACTCCTCGGGGCCGCACTCGAGGCACGGCGCGGCGGCTTGCTGGACGACCGGCGATGGCGTCTCCTGGTCGGGCGGAACCTCGGCGGGGCGGCGTTCGCCCAATTGCGGGCATCGGCACCCGACGGGGTCGTCGTCGAGTGGGCGCGACCGGACTTCCGGGCGCTGCTCTCGCGGGCCTCGCTCTCGATCTCGCAGGCGGGCTACAATACGTTGATGGACATTCTGATCGCGGGCGTCCCGGCCGTGGTGGTGCCGTTCGAGGCGGGCGCCGAGAGCGAACAGCGCGAGCGTGCCGAGCTGTTCGCTCGTCGCGGGCTGCTTGCGGTGCTGCCCGAAAGCGAACTCGATGGCCGGCGGCTGGCGGTGGCGGCGCTCGAGGCGATCGTGCGGCTGGATCGCGTGTGCCTCTCGGAGCGGGTTGCCGCAATCCGGCTCGAAGGGGCCGACGAGAGCGTGCGGATCGTCACGCGACTGCTCGGGCGAAAGCGCCGGGGCGAAGCCATGGGAGACGGCTGATGGCGGCTTCGGGGACGAGCTGGGCCGATCTCGAACGGGAACTCGACCATTGGCGGCGGGCAGGGCGACGCGCCAGCCTCTGGTGGCGCGACGACGATGCACATCAGAGGAACGATGCATTCATTCGGCTGGCGGCGCTAGCGGCGCAGCACCGGGTGGCGCTGATGTGCGCGGTCGTTCCGGTCTGGCTGGCGCGGTCGGATGGCGAACGGGGCACGGTTCCACTCCGGCCGGAGCCGATGGTCACCTACGTTCAGCATGGTCTCGCCCACGTCAATCATGAGCCTCAAGGAACCAGAGGCGCGGAATTCGGGGGCTCGCGGAGCGAGGAGGCCCTGCGCGACGACCTGGTTGCGGGCGGCCGATTGATCGCCGACCGCTTGCAGGATGCGCTCGCTGTCTTCGTGCCACCTTGGAACCGGGCCGATGATCGCCTCGCGGGCGTGCTGGCGCGGGCGGACTATATCGGATTGTCGATGGCGGGCCCCCGGGCCGCGCCCGAGGCGGCGCCGGGCGTCAAGCTCGCCAACGTGCACGCCGACATCATCGACTGGCGCGCGGGCAGGGTGTTTCGTGGTGAGGGGCGGGTGCTGGGAACGGTCGTGGAGCACCTGGCGGCACGACGCACCGGGGCGCTCGACGCGGAGGAGGCGACGGGCATCATGAGCCATCATCTGGCCCACGATGCAGGTTGCTGGGCATTCCTCGAGCGCTTTCTCGAATTGACGGCGGGGCACGAGGCCGTAGTCTGGCGCTCGGCGCAGGACCTCTTCGGTGCTCGCAAGCTCGGGCAAACGGGAAGTGGGGCGTGATGCAACGGGCAATGGCGAGCGAACTCCTCAAGGTCGAGAACCTCGCGGTGACCTTCGCGGGCCCTACCGGTGAGGTGCAGGCGGTGCGCGACGTCTCGTTCCGCGTGCGGCCCGGCTCGTGCGTGGCCATTGTCGGCGAGAGCGGTTCGGGCAAGAGCGTGACGGCGCGCGCGATCCTCGGCATCCTGCCAAGGTCGGCACGGATCGTCGGCGGGCGCATCCTGTTCGCCGACAAGGGCTATGCGACGGCGCGTGATCTCGCGGCCCTGGCACCGGACTCGGAGGCCTATCGGGCGGTGCGCGGCGGACGCATCTCCATGATCTTCCAAGAGCCGATGACCTCGCTTTCACCGCTGCACACGGTCGGCAATCAGATCGCTGAGGCGCTCGAGCTGCATCAGGATCTGAAATCCGGTGAGGTGGAGGCGCGGTGCCTCGAGATGCTGCGGCTGGTGCGCTTTCCCGATCCCGATCGGGCCTTCAGGAGCTACCCGTTCGAACTCTCGGGCGGCTTGCGCCAGCGGGCGATGATCGCGATGGCGCTCGTTTGCGGACCGGCTCTCCTCATCGCCGACGAGCCGACGACCGCGCTCGACGTCACGGTTCAGGCGCAAATACTCGGACTTATCAAAGATTTGCAGCGGGATCTCGGCATGGCGGTCCTGCTCATCACGCACGACATGGGCGTGGTGGCGAACATCGCCGAAGAGGTGGTCGTCGTCTACAAGGGCGAGGTCATGGAGGCCGGCACGATCGGCGACATCCTCGGCGACCCGCAGCACGATTATCTCAAGGCGCTGCTGCGGGCGGTGCCGCGCATCGAGGGGGGTGGCACGATGCGCCTCCAGCCCTTGAGGGAGATCAATCCCGAGATCGGCAAGATGCTCGGCGCGCGGACAGAGGCCGAGACAGCGGGCCAGCACGCGGGCGCCGGGCCGCTCCTCGAGGTGCGCGGGCTCGTCAAGCGCTATACGATCCGCAACGCTCGGCGCGGCCTGCTGCGCAACACCGACGAGCAACACACGGCGGTCGATCGGGTCTCGTTCAGCATCGAGCGCGGGGAGTGCCTCGGCCTCGTCGGCGAGAGCGGCTGCGGCAAAACGACCGTCTCGAAGATGATCCTCGGTGGCATCAGTTCGGACGAAGGGGAGATCCTCTTTCGTGCCGAGGATGGCGGGCAAGTCGACATGGCGCGGCTCGACGATTCCGCCATGCGGCCTTACCGCAAGCGCATCCAGTACGTGTTCCAGGATCCGTTCGGCTCGCTCAATCCGCGCATGACGACCTTCGACATCCTCAGCGAGCCGCTGCAGATCCATGGGATCGGCGACAAAGCGTGGCGGCGCGAGATGGTGCAGGAAGCCATGCGGCTGGTCGGGCTCGATCCGCGATACCTCAACCGCTACCCGCACAGCTTTTCGGGCGGTCAGCGCCAGCGCATCGGCATCGCGCGGGCCTTGATGCTGCGGCCGGAACTGGTCATCTGCGACGAACCCGTGTCCGCCCTCGATGTCTCGACGCAGGCGCAAGTCCTCAATCTTCTCAAGGATTTGCAGGAACGGCTTGCGCTCACCTTCTTGTTCATCTCGCACGACCTCGCGGTGGTCAATTACATCGCGGACCGCATCGCGGTGATGAGCCGCGGCAAACTCGTGGAAGTCGGCCCGCGCGAGGCCATCTTCAATAGACCGCGCCATCCTTACACGCGAGCGCTGCTCGGATCGGTGCCGACGCCCGACCTCGGCCGTCTGCTCGATTTCGAAGCGATCAGGGATACCGGGCTGACCGAGCCGGAGAACTGGCCCTATCCGTTCGGCGGCGAGGGGGGCAGCCAGCCGAGCCTTCTCGATCTCGGCGGCGGGCACATGGTGCGTGCGTACGAGGCGACCGAGGCCTCATGACGGGGCGCCGCCGATCCAGATGGGGCAAGTCGATGCCGAAATGGCGATCGTCAGCGGGCGCGACGGGGACAGCGGGCGGGCTTCTCGTCCTCTGCGCAGAGGAGCCAGCGGACGTGGCGCTGGATGCCATCGCCGAAACTTGCCTCGGCGCCGGTCTCGCCCCGCCTCGGATCGAATTGTCGACGTCGGCGAACAATGGCGTGGCGGAAGACGGTGCTACCTGGATCGAGCGCGCGCTCGAGGTGGCCGAGGCGCGACCGTGGACGCTGCTGTGGTTGATCGGACCCGACGAGGAACCGGTCGCCGATAGCCTCGCGATCGTGCTGGGTCTTCTCGACGTGGCTGGTGCCGTGTTCGGTGGGTGCGCGCTGGACGATGGGTTGGGTGCGACACCAGGCCTCCAACAGGTTCCAAAGATTGCGCGCTATACGGGCCAGGGTCGCCTCGCGCTGACCCATGGCGCGCTCGAATGGTGGATCGGGCCATCGCACATCGTCACGCGCGACGCATTCTCGCTCGCCCGGGCGAGGATGCGCGAATTCGGTGGCGGCGTTCCGGGTTACGCCGCCGCACTCTGGGAGGCAGGATCATCCTTGAAGATCGCCGCGCCGCTCACCCGGGCGACGACGGGCGCGTTGCCAGGATCGATTGTCGGTGACGGAGCCGGCCTTCGCTGCCACCTCGAGCGCTCGCACGATCTCTGGATCCCCGTTTCGGCGCATGGGCGGTCGTTCGAGATGGCCTACACGGGCCGCAACCCGGCGATCGAGCGCGTGCAAATGCGCGGCCTCTTCTTCGAGGCCGGTGAGCTCGATTGCGTGCGATCGTACCTTGCCGGTCGCCAGGGAGGGATTGCGGTCGATGTCGGGGCGAACACGGGCAACCACGCCATCTACTTGGGGACGTTGACGAACCTCGAGCGGGTGGTGGCGCTGGAGCCGGTTCCGGCAACATGTCGCTGGTTGGAGAGCGTGGTGGCCCGCAACGGGGCGAACCGTGTCGACCTCTCGCGGCTCGGGATCGCGGTTGGCGGGGCGCCGGGCCATGCACGGGCGGACGCGGGGCGACGCGGCCACCTCGGCTCGACGAGGCTCCATGCGGATGGCTCGGGCAGCATCGAGGTGGCAAGGCTCGACGACCTCGGGTTCAACAACGTGGCACTCTTGAAGATCGACGTCGAAGGTGGCGAAATCGCCGTGATCGAAGGGGCGAAGGGGCTGCTCGCCGAGAATTCGCCACTCATCCTCGTCGAGGTGATGGACGACAATCTCGCGTCGTTCCTCGCGTTCATGTCTCAATTGCGCTATCGAGTTGCGCAAGCGTTTGCCGAGCCGGGATATATCAACCTGGTGCTCGAAAGGGAGGGGTCGAATGATCGTTCTTAGGGTGGCAGCTTCGGCGCGCGTCTCGCTCGAGCCGGCATTGCACGTCCGGTCATGGGTCGCGCGCGTTCGGATGCTCACAGTGGCGCTCGTGGTGCTGTCGGCATGTTTCGGGGCGACGAATTCGGCGGTGCGCGCCGGGGAACTGGTCGAACCACCCGCGCTGGCTGAAGAGGTCGCGGCCGGCAGATTGCCACCGCTCGCCGAGCGTTTGCCCGCACAGCCCATGGTCATGAACGTTGCAGATGCCGGGCGGCATGGCGGCTCGCTTCGGATGCTCTTTGCGCGCGCCAAGGACATCCGCATCGTCACTGTCTACAGCTACGCCCGGCTGGTGCGTTACAATGAGGATCTGGAAATCGTGCCGGACATCGCCGAGGCGGTGGAGGTCGAGGAAGGGCGCTCGTTCACGATCCGCATCAGGGCCGGGCACAAGTGGTCCGACGGCCAACCCTTCACGAGCGAAGACTTCCGCTACTACTGGGAGGACATGGCAACGAATGCCGTCATCTCCCCGCTGGGGCCGGAGAGCATGCTGGTCGTGGACGGAAAACCGGCGACCTTCGAGGTGATCGACGAGCGCACGGTGCGCTATACGTGGGAGAAGCCGAACCCCTACTTCCTGCCGGCTCTCGCGGCGCCGCGGCCGCCGTTCATCTACCGGCCTGCCCACTACCTCCGGCAATTCCACGAACGCTATGCACCAGCGGACCGCCTCGCCGCGCTCGTTGCGGAACACTCGCAGCGCGATTGGCGGGCGCTGCACTACTTCATGGACAAGCCCTATACGGCCGACAACATCGCGTTTCCGAGCCTGCAACCGTGGGTCAATACGACGAACTCCCCCTCCGAGCGCTTCATCTTCAAGCGCAATCCCTATTTCCACCGGGTCGATCAGAACGGCAGGCAGTTGCCCTATCTCGACCAGCTCGTCGCGGGCATCACATCCGGTGATCTCATTCCGGCCAAGGTGGGCACGGGCGATGCGGACCTCCAGGCGCGGGGGCTCGAGTTCAAGAACTATACCTTCCTCAAGAACGGCGAGGATCGAAACGGTTACGATGTCCGCCTCTGGCGCACTGCCCAGGGCGCACGCGTCGCGCTGTTTCCCAACCTGCACGTGTCGGACCCCGTGCAGCGGACACTGGCGCGCGATGTGCGGTTCCGCAGGGCGCTTTCACTGGCCATCGACAGGGGAGAGATCAACCAGACCCTGTTCTTCGGACTGGCGGAAGAATCGAACAACACCGTGATCCCGGACAGCCCGCTCTTCAAGGACGAATATCAGTCGAGTTGGGCGACCTACGACATCGACGAGGCCAATCGACTGCTGGACGAAATCGGGCTGGTCCAGCGCGATGGGGAAGGTTATCGACTGATGTCGGACGGGCGCCGTCTGGAGATCATCGTGGAGACGGCAGGCGAGGATCAGGAGCAGACGGACGTTCTGCAACTGGTCCGGGATACCTGGCGCAAGGCCGGAATCGCGCTCTTCATAAAGCCGTCGCGGCGCGAGGTGATGCGCGATCATGCCAAGTCGGGCACGGCGTGGGTCACCATCTTCTATGGCATCGACAATGGACTGGCGGGCCCGGACACGGCGCCGATCGAATTCGTGCCGACGAGCGAGGACCAGCTGCAGTGGCCGCTCTGGGGGAGGTATTACGAGACCGCCGGCAAGAGCGGCGAGGCACCCGACATGCCGGAGGGCCAAAAGCTCGCAATGCTCCACGAGCGCTGGGCGAGTTCGCTCGACTCGGACGAGCGCGAGACCATCTGGCATGATATCCTTGCCACCCATGCCGAGAACGTCTTCACCATCGGGGTGGTCTGCCGGGTGCCGCAGCCTGTCGTCGTGAGCCGCAAGCTGCACAACGTGCCCGAAGATGGGATCTACAGCTGGGATCCAGGTGCCCACTTCGGTCTCTACAGTCCCGATACGTTCTGGATGGACCAGTAGTCTGAGAAAGGCGCCCACCGTTCGGCGGGCGTCGGATCGGCGGCGGGCGCATCGCGTTCGCGAGCATGCAGTCAACGGAGGCGGCGGTCGGGATGCTCGGATATCTGCTCCGCAGAACGGTGACGATGGCGGTGACCCTCTGGGTCATTTCGCTGCTCGTCTTCGTCATTATCCAGCTCCCTCCGGGAGATTATCTCACCAGCCACCTCGACGAACTCAAGGCCCAAGGCGAGGCGGTCGATCCCAGGAAGATCGCCTTCCTCAGGGAGCAATACGGCCTCGACAAGCCGCTCTGGCAGCAATACCTGACCTGGGCGACGGGCCTCTTGCGGGGCGATCTAGGCTACAGCTTCGAATACAATCTGCCGGTCACAGAGGTCGTCGGGGACCGCTTGTGGCTCTCGATGCTGCTGAATTTCGCGACGGTGCTCTTCATCTACGTCGTTTCCTTCCCGATCGGTTTCTACTCCGCGACGCACCAGTACAGCTGGAGCGACTACGGGATCACTTTCCTCGGCCTCCTCGGGCTCGCGACGCCCAACTTCCTGCTCGCCCTGATCCTCCTCTATCTGGCCAATTCCTGGTTCGGAATCTCGATCGGTGGCCTGATGGACCCCAAGTACATCGACCAACCCTGGACCTGGGGCAAGGCATTGTCGGTGCTCGAGCATCTGGCGGTGCCAGTGATCGTGATCGGAACCTCGGGCACGGCCGGCATGATCCGTCGGCTGCGGGCGAACCTGCTCGATGAACTGCAGAAGCAATATGTCGAGACGGGGCGGGCCAAGGGGCTGCCGGAGGGACGGCTGCTCAGGAAGTATCCGCTGCGCATGTCGCTCAACCCGTTCATCGCCGATATCGGGAGCCTGCTGCCGCAGATCGTCTCGGGCTCGGTGATCGTCTCGGCGGTGATGTCGTTGCCGACGACGGGGCCGATGCTGCTGCAGGCCTTGCAGAGCCAGGACATGTATCTCGCCGGTTCCTTCCTCATGTTCCTCGCACTGCTGACCGTGGTCGGAATGTTCGTCTCCGATGTCCTGCTCGCCGTTCTCGATCCGCGCATTCGGCTCGAGGGAGGGGTGCGGCGGTGAAGGAGAGGAACAACGAAGGTCTCGAACCGCTCGCGCACTACGTTTCGCCGCGCCCCTTCGTGGTCGATGACGACGAGCGCCTGACGCCCGAGCAGGAGCGCTATTTCCTCGCCTCGCAATGGACGATGATGTGGTGGCGGTTCAAGCGCCACAAGGTCGC
This sequence comes from Hyphomicrobiales bacterium, assembly GCA_016125495.1. NCBI lineage: Bacteria > Pseudomonadati > Pseudomonadota > Alphaproteobacteria > Hyphomicrobiales > Hyphomicrobiales bacterium. The sequence goes on from WGLQ01000002.1 coordinate 61,652, forward strand.
GCTGTGGTGCGGCATCATCCTGCTGTTCGCCTATCTCTCAATTCTCATCACCGAAGTGCTGGCGCCCTATGCGCTGGAGACGCGTAACTCGCGCTTCATCTATGCGCCGCCGCAGTCGGTGCATCTCTTCCACGAGGGTTCCTTCGTCGGACCATTCGTCTATCCGCTGTCGTTCAAGCTCAACATGCAGACGCTGCAGCGCGAGTATTCCGTCGACACGCGGAAGCCGCAGCCGCTGCGCTTCTTTTGCGAAGGGGACCGATACCGATTCTGGGGGCTGGTCGAATCGCGCTTTCATCTCGTGTGCCCGCCGAAGGGGGGAACGCTCTTCATTGCCGGCACCGACAAGCTCGGGCGCGACGTGTTCAGCCGCCTCCTCTATGGCGCGCGCATTTCGCTCACCGTCGGGCTGGTCGGGATCGCCATCAGCTTCGTGCTCGGCATGACGCTCGGCGGTATCGCGGGTTATTTCGGTGGCTGGATCGACAATGTCATCCAGCGCGTCATCGAGATCCTGCGGTCGCTGCCGGAACTGCCGCTCTGGCTGGCGCTCTCGGCCGCCCTGCCGGTCACATGGAGCCCGATTCTCGTCTATTTCGGCATCACCGTGATCCTCGGGTTGCTGGACTGGCCGGGCCTCGCGCGGGCAGTTCGCTCCAAGCTGCTTTCGTTGCGCGAGGAGGATTTCGCAGTCGCATCGCGGCTCATGGGCGCGCGTCCACGCCACATCATCGCGCGCCACCTGCTGCCCAACTTCATGAGCCACCTCATCGCTTCGGCGACGCTTTCGATCCCTTCCATGATCCTCGGAGAGACGGCGCTCTCCTATCTCGGGCTCGGTCTGCGCCCGCCGATCACGAGCTGGGGTGTCATGCTCTCGGAAGCGCAGAACATCGAAGCCGTGGTGCTCTATCCCTGGCTGATGCTGCCGATGTTGCCGGTGGTGATCGTCGTTCTCGCCTTCAACTTTCTCGGCGATGGCCTGCGCGATGCGGCTGATCCCTACAGGAGCTGAAACCGGTGTCCAGGCTCGACAGCTTCATCCGCCGCATGATGGCGCAGCGCGATCTCATCAACGAAGCGGCCGCCATGATCGCCGAGGTACCCGGCGTCGTCTTCGAACTCGGCCTCGGCAACGGGCGCACTTTCGATCATCTGCGCGAACGGCTCCCGGGGCGCGAGATTTTCGTCTTCGACCGACGCGTCGCGGCGCATCCCTCCTCGGTGCCGGATGCAGGACACATGATCCTCGGAGAGGTCGGAGAAACGCTGCCGGCCGCGGTTGCCCGCCATCGGGGACGAGTGGCGATGGTGCACAACGATCTCGGCGACGGTACGCCTGAGAACACGGCCGCGATCCGCACGATGCTCGAGGGGGCGCTCGCCCCAGCCCTCGCGCCGGGAGCGCTGGTTCTTTCGAATGCGCCGCTCATCATCGAGGGCACGCGCGAGCTGGCGCTGCCCGAGGGTATTGCGACGGGGCGTTATTTCCTCTACCGGCGGCAAGACGCGCGGGGTTGATCCGGGGCGCGATCGCCGCCACGCAGGGGCTGCGCAATTGCCAAGCGGTCGCCGTTACGCCATGATCGTCCAGCGCGATCGGAGCGATGGCAAGGCCGCACGTCCGGTTGCATCTCCCGGAGGCGCCCAGATGTCGTCGTCACCTTTTTCCATCGCCAAGCCCAAGATCGACCCGTCCCGTCGCCCTCAGGGCGGCATGCGGCCGGACAACACACCCGACGACAACGACCGAGTGGAGATAGGGCCGACGCCATTGGCATTCGCGGAGTGGGAGGCGGCGGGGCTCGCGTGTCCCGACCTGCCGGCCATGCGCGCGTTCCGGCTGAAGCGGCTGGTGGATGCCATCATAGCGCGCGATCTCGCAGGGCTGTTGATGTACGATCCGCTCAGCATCCGTTATGCGACCGACACGACGGACATGCAACTCTGGGCGGCGCACAATCCGTTCCGCGCCTGTCTCGTGCTCGCCGACGGGCACATGGTGCTCTGGGAATACGCCGGGCTCAAGTATCTATCGGAATACAATCCTCTCGTCTCGGAGGTGCGGGGCGGCGGCTCGTTCTTCTATTTCGCGACCGGTGACCGAACGGAGGAGAAGGCAGCGCGCTTTGCCGGACAGGTCGACGAGCTCATGCGGACCCATGCTGGCACCAACCGGCGGCTCGCGGTCGACAAGATCCAGATCGCCGGTCTTCGGGCCCTCGAGCGGCTCGGCATCGAGGTCCACGATGGTGAGGAGGTGACGGAGCGCACGCGTGCGATCAAGGGGCCGGACGAAATCAAAGCGATGCGCTGCGCCATGTGGGCCTGCGAGCAGTCGGTGGCGGCCATGCGGATCGCGGCGCAACCGGGCGTTACGGAAAACGACGTTTGGGCGGAGTTGCACAAGGAGAACATCAGACGGGGAGGGGAATGGATCGAGACCCGCATTCTGGCGTCAGGGCCGCGGACCAACCCGTGGTTCCAGGAATGCGGGCCGCGGGTGATCCAAAACAACGAGATCCTGAGCTTCGATACCGATCTCATCGGGTGCTACGGGATGTGCGCGGACATCTCGAGGTCGTGGTTCATCGGCGACGGTCAACCGACGAACGAGCAGCGCCGCCTGCACGCGGTCGCCCATGAACACATCATGACGAACATGCAACTCTTGAGGCCCGGAGTGAGCTTCCGGGAACTGGCCTTTTCCGGCCACGCCCTGCCCGAGGAGTTCGTGCCGCAGCGCTACGGATCGAAATACCACGGCGTCGGGCTCTGCGACGAGTGGCCGGCGATCAAGTATCCGATGGACTACGAGGAACGCGGCTACGACGGCGTGTTGGAGCCCGGCATGATGCTTTGCGTCGAGGCCTATGTCGGCGCCGTCGGTGGCAAGGAGGGGATCAAGCTGGAGGATCAGGTTCTCATCACCGAGACCGGCTATGAGAACCTGACGCGCTGTCCGTTCGACGAGAAGCTGATCTGAAGTCCTCGACCGGTCGGGGAACGGCCCGGTCACCCCGCAGGCACGGAAAAGCGCCGGCGATGGCGCCGCTTGTCAGCGCCCCTTCCAGACGGGGTCACGCCTTTCCGCGAAGGCGCGCTGGCCTTCCTTCTGATCCTCGCTTTGATAGAGGGTGCGGCAGGTGGCGAGGGACCCGTCCGCCGTCATGCGGATGGCCTCGTGGAAGCTGCGTCCCTCGGCCTCGCGAACGACCTCCTTCAGTGCCGCATAGACCAGCGGAGGACCGGAAGCGAGGAGGGAGGCCAGTTCGCGTGCCTTCGCCATCAACTCGCCGGCCGGTACGATCTCCTTGACGAGCCCGAGGCGGTGGGCCTCGGCTGCGTCCATCCAGCGTCCGGTGAGGAGGAGGTCCATCGCCGTGTGGTAGGGGATGCGTTTCGGGAGCTTTATCGTGGCGGCATCGGCGAGCGTGCCGGCACGAATCTCGGGAAGTGCGAAGCTCGCATGTTCGGCGGCGATGATGAGATCAGCCGAGAGCGCGATCTCGAAGCCGCCGCCAACAGCCATGCCGTTGACGGCCGCGATGATCGGCTTGTTCAGGTTGGGCAATTCCTGCATGCCCCCGAATCCGCCGATGCCGTAGTCGGATTCGTAACCCTCCATGGCCGCGGCTTCCTTGAGGTCCCAGCCGGCGGAAAAGAATTTCTCGCCCGCCCCGGTGACGATGGCTACGCGCAAATCGGGATCGTCCCTGAAGTCGCGGAAGATTTCGCCCATGAGGCGGCTGGTCGCGTAGCTGATCGCGTTCGCCTTGGGGCGGTCGATGGTGACTTCGAGGACGTGGCCGTTGCGGGTGGTGCGGACGGGGGTGTCGGTCATCGGCGGCTCCTTGAGGCTCGGGATTGGTCAGGTTCGGGTGGCGGTCGGCTCGCGGTCGTGGATGACGACGGCATCGACGGCGAGCGCGCCGCGCCCTTCGGGCAGGACCATCAACGGATTGACGTCGATGGCAACGAGGCTCGAGGCGTTTGCCTCGGCATATCGCGCGACCGCCAGGATTGCATCGATCGCGGCCTCAGTGTCGCCGCGCGCTCCGCCGCGCCAGCCCTCGAGGAGGCGGGAAATCCGCAAGCGGGCCAGACCTGCCGAAATCTCCTCGCGTGTCGTGGGCAGGAGCAGCAGGGTCTTGTCGTTCAGCAGTTCGGCGAACACGCCGCCGGCACCGAGGAGCAGAACGAGTCCGGCGATTGGATCACGATTGACGCCCACGATGAGTTCCGCCACTGGGCGCGGCGCCATACGCTCGACCAGGATGCGGTCGGAGAGGGCAAGGAGGTCGGCGGCGGAGCCACGTACCGATGCCTCGTCGCCGAGCCCGAGGCGGACCCCGCCAATTTCCGTCTTGTGGAGAAATTCAGCGCCGACGACCTTGAGGGCAACGGGAAAGCCGATGTCGAGGGCGGCGGCAACCGCCTCGGACTGCGTTCTGCAGACGCGAGACGAAGGTACCGGGAGGCCAAATTCGGCAAGTGCCGTCTTGGAGGCGGGCTCATCGAGCGGCCGACCGGAGGCGTCGGGGTCGTGGCCGGCCGTTGCGCGCGCGCCGAGGGGGGAGTAGGGCGGGCGTTCGCGGCCGGCTTTCGCTGCGATCGCGATTGCGGCGAGGGCGGCGTCGATGTCGATGAGGGGGGCAATCCCCCGAGCGAGGAGGGCGGCGCCCTGGAGCTCCGGGATGCTTTCGCCGAGCGTTGCAATAACGGCCGCTCGAGCGCCAGTCGTGGCGGCGGCGGCGGCGAAGGCTTCGGTCGCGACGTCCCAATCGGCAGGATCGCAGCGGTCGCGGCGCGGCGGGTCGTTGATGAGGGCGGTCATGTCGAAGGAAGAGCGCATGACGGCGGTAAAGGTCGCCTCGAGGCGTGTGCGGTCGCCCCAGTCGAAGGTGTGATAGTCGAACGGATTGCCGAGGTGGACGAGGTCGTGGAGGGTCGGGCGGATGCGGGCGTGGTCCTCGGGAGTGAAATCGGCGACCTGCACGTCGTGATGGCGCGCGGCGTCGGCAACGAGGAGGGCCTCGCCGCCGGAACAGCTCATGGTGCAGATGCGGTTGGCGGGAAGCGGCCCGAAGACATGGAGCAATTTCATGGCCTCGAGATAGACGGCGAGATTGTCGACGCGGGCAATGCCGATCCGCTCGAGGAGGAGGTCCATCACATCGTCGCTTCCGGCCATGGAGCCGGTGTGCGTCATGGCGATGTCGGAGCCGGCGGCGCTTCGCCCGGCCTTGAGGGCGATGACCGGCACGCCGAGCCGATGGGCAGCGGCGGTCGCTTCGGAAAGGCGCGTCGGATCGCCTAATCCCTCCATCAAGAGGCCGATCGCCGTGACGCGGCCGGTCTCAGCGAGTGCCTCGATCATGTCGGGCATGGCGACGTTGGCCTGATTGCCCATGGCGCAGACATACGCGATCGGAAGGCTGCGGCGGTTCATCGTCACGTTGCAGGCGATGTTGCCGGATTGCAGGAGGAGGGCAACTCCCCGCTCGAGGGGGGCGCCGCCGTGCTCGTCGGGCCAGAGGAGAGCATTGTCGATGTAGTTGATGAGCCCGTAACAGTTCGGGCCGAGGAAGGGCATCGGGCCGGCCGCGGCCGACAGCCTGTCCTGCAGGGCCTTTCCGTCCGGTCCGGTCTCGGCGAAGCCGGAGGCGAAGCAGACCGCACCGCCCGCACCCATTGCCGCCAGGTCGCCGATCACGCGCACGCTTTCGTGACGGTTGACGGCGACGAAAGCGGCGTCCGGCGCAGCGGGAAGGGCGGCCAGATCGGGAAACGTCGGCAGGCCGCACATTTCGGTCCGCGTCGGCGTCACCGGCCAGAGGTTGCCCCTGAAGCCGGTTGCAAGGCAACGCTTGACGACGCGTTCGGCCCAGCGGCCGCCGAGGACGGCGATGCTGCGCGGGGCGAGCAGGCGGGAGAAGTCGCGGCGGCCAGGGCCCGTCGGTCGGGGGGGTGCGGTGGTGCTCATCTAGGCTCCGAGAGGACGCAAAAGGGCACGCGAGATGATATGGCGCTGGATTTCGCTCGTTCCTTCCCAGATGCGCTCGACGCGCGCGTCGCGCCAGATGCGCTCCAGAGGCAGGTCCGACATGAGGCCCATGCCGCCGTGGATCTGGATGGCCTCGTCGGCGACCATGGCGAGCACCTCGGTCGCCTTGAGCTTGGCCATCGCCATGTCCTCGTCGCGCACGGTGCCGTGGTCGAATTTCCACGCCGCCTCGAAGGTGAGGAGTTCGGCGGCCCTCAATTCCATGGCCATGTCGGCGAGCTTGAACGACACGCCCTGGAACTTGCCGATCTGCTGGCCGAACTGGCGCCGGTTGGCGGCCCAATCGACGGCATGGCCGAGGGCACGGTCGGCGCGACCGAGGCAAGTGGCCGCGACCTGGAGGCGGGTCGCGCCCAGCCACTGGTTCGCGACTTCGAAGCCCTTGTGCACCTCGCCGAGGACCTGGCTCTTTGGCAACCGGCAATCGGTGAACTCGAGGATGCAATTGGTGTAGCCGCGATGGGAGACGTTGCGGTAGCCGGGGCGGACGGTGAAGCCGGGGTGGCCCTTGTCGACGAGGAAAGCGGTGATCAGTTTTTTCGGTCCGCGGGGCGTTGTCTCCTCGCCGGTTGCCGCGAACAGGACGACGAAACTCGCCTCGTCGGCGTGGCTGATGAAATGCTTGACGCCATTGACGACGAAATCGTCCCCGTCGGCGCGCGCAAACGTCTTCATGCCGCGCAGGTCCGAGCCGTGGTCGGGCTCGGTCATGGCAAGGCAATCGGTTTTCTCGCCACGCACCGCCGGCAGCAGGTAACGCTCGCGCTGCTCGCCCTCACAGGCCATGAGGATGTTGGAGGGACGGAACACACAGCACCAGTGCAGTGCATAGTTGGCGCGGCCGAGTTCGCGCTCGTAAAGGACCCAGGTGAGGGTGTCGAGGCCGGCGCCGCCGACGCTTTCGGGCATGTTGGCGGCATAGAGGCCGGCGGCCATGGCCTTGGCGCGCAGTTCATCGCGCAACTCGGGACGCAGGACGCCGGTCCGCTCGATTTCGTCCTCGTGCGGATAAAGTTCCTTTTCGACGAAGCCACGCGTCGTGGCGACGATCATCTCCTGCTCCTCGGTCAAGGCGAAGTGCATCGGTCGGACCCTCCTGGCGCACCCGGTCGCGGGCAAATGGAAATCAGGCGCGCGGCGCGCCGACGTGGCGACCGGCCTCGGCCGGACGGGGGAGGGCGGCGTGAGCCTCGGCGACGGCACGCAGCCTTGCTTCGACTTCGGGTGCGGCCGGTGTCACCCGGCGCGCCTTCAGATCGACGTGCAGCAGCATGTGCTCGCCGGTGGCCAGCAGGGTGTCGTTGCGCCCGTTGTAGAGCCTGTGGAAGAGGTGCATGCGTTTGTCATCCGCACCGAGGACCTGGGTGGTGACGTAGATCGGCTCGAGGGCCTGCACCTCGTCCTTGTGGATGATATGGGTTTCGCCCGTGAAATAGCTCCGTCCAGCGGCGATGTAGCTGTCGTCTGCGCCGACGAAGTGCATCATGGCGTCGGTGGCGTTCGTGAAGGTTTCGAGATAGCGGCTCTCGTTCATGTGGTTGTTGTAGTCGGTCCACTCGGGTCGCACCTGGTCCTCGTAGAGGCGCAAAGGGCGGGAGAGGTCGTGACTGCCGGCGTCGGGAGCCGAGGCATGCGTGCGAGCGAGGAGGCTCGCCTCGTACTCGGAGAGCGTCCTGCCGGCGCCCCAACGGTTCTGGCGGAGCGACTGCATGATGGCAATGAGGTTGTCGTCACGGATGCGCTCGAGCTCGCGGATGGAAAGACCGGCGGCCTGTTCCTCGCACTGGACGGCGATCTTCTCGACCAGTTCGTCCGTCATCTCGGGCGTGTCCATGAGCTTGGTCCACGGCCATTTGAGCGCGGGGCCGAACTGCGCCATGAAATGGCGCATGCCCGCCTCGCCACCGGCGATGTTGAAGACCTGGAAGGTGCCCATCTGGGCCCAGCGGAGGCCGCAACCATAGCGGATAGCGTCGTCGATCTCGGCGGCCGTCGCGATGTCGTCGTGAACGAGCCAGAGGGCCTCGCGCCAAAGGGCCTCCATGAGGCGGTCGGCGATGAAGGCGTCGATTTCCTTGCGCACGACCAGGGGATGCATTCCGAGCGAGGCATAGAACGATTTCGCGGTCGCGGTCACGGCGAGGGCCGTTGCGGGGCTCGGCACGATCTCGACCAAAGGAAGGAGATAAACCGGATTAAAGGGGTGGCCGACGAGGAGCCGTTCCGGATTGCGCATGCCTTCCTGGAGATCGCTCGGCTTGTAGCCGGAGGTCGAGGAGGCGATCACGACGTCCTGCGGAACGAGCGCCTCGATGTCGGCAAAAAGGCGCCTTTTCAATTCGATACGCTCGGGCGCGGCCTCCTGGATGAACTGCGCGCCAGCGAGAGCCTCGGCAAGGTCGGTCGTGACCCGAACACTGCCTTGCCGACCGAGCGGGGCGAGGGTCAGCTTGGACTGGGCGCGGCGGGCGAGGCGCATCACCTCGTCGACCTTGCGTGGCGCCTCGGGATCAGGGTCGACGACGACGACGTCGATGCCGTTGGCCGAGAAGCGGGCGGCCCAGGCTGCCCCGATCACGCCACCGCCGATGCAGGCGGCCTTTTCCACTGCGCTCATTTCTTTCCTCGTTCGACTGACGTCGGGTTGGCGGCGCGCGGCGCTCAGCCGCGCTTCGTGAGAGCGAGGCGCTTGCGAACATCCGCCGGGCCGATGACGGTCGCGCCCATCGCCTCGAGGATGGTCACGGCGCGCTCGACGAGTTGCCCGTTCGTTGCGAGCACGCCGCGCGAGAGGTAAATATTGTCCTCGAGACCGACCCTGACGTTGCCGCCGGCCAGCGCCGAATGGGCAACCCAGGGCATCTGCATGCGGCCGATGGCAAAGCTGGACCAGATCGAGCCGGGTGGCAGGTTGTTGACCATGCCCATGAACGTGTTGGTGTCGGCCGGCGCGCCATAGGGAATGCCCATGCAGAGCTGGATGAGGGCGGGAGAGTCGATCAATCCCTCCCGCATCAGGTCCTTGACCTGCCAGAGGTGGCCGGTGTCGAAGACCTCGCATTCGGGCTTGACGCCGAGTTCCTTGATCCTCTTGGCCATGGCGCGGAGCATGTCGACGGAGTTGACCATGATGTAGTCGCCACCGGCGAGGAAGTTCATGGTGCCGCAGTCGAGGGTGCAGATCTCGGGGAGCAATTCGGCGACGTGGGCGAGACGCTCCTCGGCGCCGGCCATGTCGGTGCCCTTTTCCTTGAGCGGCAGGGGGCGCTCGGGCGAGCCGAGCACGAGGTCGCCGCCCATGCCGGCGGTGAGGTTGATGACGGCATCGACGCCCGAGGAGCGGATGCGGTCGACAGCTTCCTTGTAGAGGGCAACGGAGCGGGAACCGGCACCCGTTGCGGGATCGCGGACGTGGAGGTGGACGACGGCGGCGCCCGCCTTGGCGGCCTCGATAGCCGAGGCGGCGATTTCCGCGGGGGTGACCGGAACCTTGTCGCTCTTGTCGGTGGTGGCGCCGGCGCCAGTCACGGCGCAGGTGACGAAGACCTCCCAGTTCATCGTGGATCGTCTCCTCTTGCTCAGCATGGTGCGAGCCGAGATGCTATTGCGGGTGGCATCGGCATGCTTCACAATTTGCGTGGAAACTCATGCAATTTGCGCAACGCCGCATATCGCCGGACATGCCACGCACGCGGCCGCGCCGGCAACGGTTGGAGGAGGCACGATGCTCTTTCAGGCTCGTGGTGGCACCGCGCCGCTCAGACTCGACTTCCTCTTGCTGGAGGAGTTCACGCTTCTCGGGCTGGCGGCGGCCATGGAGCCGCTTCGGGCGGCGAATCGGGCGGCCGGTCAGGCGCTCTATCGTTGGCGGGTGCTTTCGGCGGACGGGCGACCCGTGGCTTCCTCCAGCGGCATGCAGATGATCGTGGAGGGGGAGTTCAACGCCGAGGCCGAGCGGGATGCGGTGATCTGTGTGGCCTCGTTCGGGGTGGCGCGTCAGGCGGCGGCTCTGGCGCGGCGATTGCGGACGCTGGCGCGCCGAGGGGTGACGCTCGGCGGTATCGATTCGGGTGCCTGGGTGCTGGCGGCGGCGGGGTTGCTCGACGGCTATCGAGCGACCACGCACTGGGAGGATCTGGCCTCGTTCGCGGCGTCGCACCCGGAGGTCGAGGTCGTGCCGGATCGCTACGTCGTCGACCGGGGGCGGATCACGACGGGTGGCGCGACACCGGCCCTCGAGATGGCGCTCGACCTCATCGCCGCCAACCATGGTCTCAACCTCTCGCTGATGGTCGCCAACGCGTTCATCTACGACCACCGCATGCGGGCCGGCGAGCCGCAACCGCTGGTGCCGGTCGGGCGGCTGGCGCTCGATGCGCCGGAGGTGGCGGAGGCGATCCGGATCATGGAACGGACACTCGCCGCGCCGATCGGCGTCGAGGCGATCGCGCGCCGGGTGGGGGTGGCGCGGCGCACGCTCGAGGTTGCGTTCCGCCGTGCGCTGGCGACATCGATCAACGCCTACTATCTCGATCTGCGGCTCGGGCATGCCCGCCGCCTGTTGCAGCACTCGCGGTTGAGCGTCACTGAAATCGCCGACCGCTCAGGCTTTTCCTCCAGCGCGGCGTTCGCACGTGCCTTCCGACGGCAGTTCGGCGAAACGCCTGGGGCCGCGCGGCGAACGGTCAGCGGCGCGGCGGATCGGCCGGGAGAGGCGATTGCAGGTCGCCGCCTTCGGGACTGACGGCAAGTGGCTGGCGGCGCTTGCGAACCAGAACCATGGCGAAGGCGATGACGGCTACGCCGAGCCATGTGTGGTCCTCGGGCCGCTCGGACCAGACGAGGTAGCCGATCGCCGCGGAAAAGAGGAAAATCGAGTAGTCGAACGGCGCTAGTACGCCGATCGACGCAAAACGGCATGCCTGGATGATGAGAATGGTGGCGGCGCCGCCGAGGAGACCAACACCCGTAAAGGCGAGCCACTCGTCCTGCCAGCCGATATCCCAAGCGGGCAAGGCAACAGGCAGTGCGAGGAGGGACATGCCGAGGGGCGTTGCGAGCAGCATGGTGTCCGACTCGCCGCGTGCCGCAAGCTCGCGGGTCATCAGCATCGCCGCGCAATAAAAGACCGTTGCGCCAAGTGCGAGCAGGATGCCTAGAGCCGAGGTATCGTGCCAGTCGAGGCTCCATGGCGAGACGATGAGCAGACCTCCGACGAGGCCGAGGGCGACGAGCCCAGCCTGCCTCAGGCCTATTTTCTCCATACCGAGGAGCCCTGCACTGATGGTCATGAGCACGGGAGCCAGCAGCGTGATGGCGGCCGCCTTGGCCAGGATGAGATACTTGAGGGAGATGAAAAATAAGGCGGTGGCGATCGCCGCCGTCGCGATGCGCGCGAGTTGCATGGCCGGACTGGAGGTCGAGAGGACGAAACGCCGCCGCGTCGCGAGGATGAAGGCGAGGACGGGCAAAAGCGCGAAGGCGCCGCGAAAGAACACGATCTGCGCGAAATCGAAGGTCGCAACGAGATGCTTGGCAAGCGCATCCATCGCAGCGAGGAGGGCGATGGCGATCGTGTAGAGGCCAGCGCCCAGGAGCGGATCGGAGGACAATTGTCCCTTCACGGTGTGATGCCACGCTCGGCGAGGAGACCAACGAACTGGGCCGTGAGGGGGACGGGCGGGCGCGCGGCCCGGGCGATGCCATCGCCGGGATCGTTTCCCCCGTCCGTCGTCGCGCCGGCGGCGCAGGCCGAAAGGCGGTCGAGCAGGGCGATGCCATCCTTGCGCTTCAGGTCGAAATCGCCGCCCGACCACCAGGCGGCGAAGCGCTGGCCTAGGTCGTTGCCCTCGTTGCCGGCACCTTCGAGGGCCGCGACGACGGCCTCGCAGGTGCGTTCCTTGTAGTCGAGGGACTTTGCCGTCGCGACGATCACGCTTGCCTCTTCAGAGGTTAGCCGGCCGGCCGTGAGCGCCAGTTCGCAGGCGTGGCGAATGTTCACCATCGCCTCGGACAGCGGCATGTAGCCGGCCTCGGCGGGGCCATGGATCAGCGCCACCTCGTCGTCGTCCTCATGAACCAGGTCGCGGTAGTCGGCGAAGATGCGGCCGACACCTTCCATGCCGAGGGCGTGGAGCTCGGCGGCACGCAGAGCGCCCATGCTGGATGCGCCGTAGACCCTCGCGCCACGCTCCATGGCCCAGACGATCTCCTTGTGCCAGACCGCACGGGTGGTCTCGAAGAAGCCGTCGATGATCGCGATGTGGCGTGCGCCGTCTGCAACCGCGGTGGCAACATCCCCGGCCGCGGCGGGGGGGCGAAACTCCAATGACGGCCAGCGCGAGAGGTCGCACGCCGAGAGGGTGGGGCCGGCAAAAACGACGATCATCCATTCAGCTCCTCTCGATACGGCGGCCTGCGGCAGAAGACTGGTCAGGCACCCGCGGTCGGTCCCCCTTCGGAACGGTTGCGATCCTGCACGCAACCTCGAACGTGGTCAAATGCCTGGTGGTCCCGCCGTCGATCGCGAACGGTGTGCGCCGCTTCATCCGATGCCGAGTGGAGCGAGCACGCGTGGCCCCGGTTGGTAACCGACATCGTCATGGGGCGGTTCGAGGCCCGGAACAACGACCTTGGCGACGGAAATATCGGGATGCTCGGGCCAGCCGAGGTCCACCGCGACAGCTTCCTCGATCCCGACGGCCGCAAGGTTCGCGCAGACGCGGCGCAATTCGGCGTCGTAGGTCGGGGTGCACGGATCCGCGGGCCATGAGGGGGCGACCGGGGGGCGCGTGTCGATCTCGAGGCTCTCGCGAATGCGATCGGCGAAATCGCCGTCGATCACATAGTTGCGGGCGAGGAGATCGTCACGGGCGCCGGCGATCAGGGTGAGCCGGTCCTGGGCGGCCTCCGTTATGGCGCGTGACATGGCGATGGACGGACTGGCATGACAACCTGAACCGATGGTGGCGCGCGCCTTCGAGCGCGACGCGGCGAGTCCCTCCCAGATCATGCAATAGGCGCATGGCACGCCGACGTCGCTGGTGATGTCCCAGAGATGGACTTCCATGCCGAGCGAATGGATGCGCTCGATCAGGGCACGGGGGCCATCGAGACAGGGATGGTCGAGGTCGAGGCGGGGAAAGGCGCGCACACGACCGAAGTGGTAATGAAACAGTGTGATGGCATCGCGCTCGATGATCTCATAGAGCGCATGCGTGATCGCCTCGAGGACGTTGTTGCCGGATGCCAGACCGTTCGAGCCCTTGAAAAAAATCCCCTCGGGTCCGCGATCCACCCCGATCGTGAAGTCGTTGGTAACGGTTTCGAGCGGCAAGAGGCGCGGCGTTTGCCCGAGGATGTCGAAGCCCTCGACCCAGGCGAGCGGAGCCTCGTCGAGCGGCGGGGCATCGTCGCGCATGGGCAGGCGCGTGAGGTCGACGGGGCGGCCGAGGCGGGCGACGGTGGCCACTGTCGTGCGGTGAACGGGCAGGCGCAGGTTCTCGGCATGGTGGGCCTCGATCGACTCCATGATCCCCGAGACCTTGGCGGCTTCGAGCGACACCCCCTTGCCGGTGGAAACGCTGACGGAGCGCGACAGCGGGCGCACCACATTGACGACGGGCAGCCCGATCCTGTCGAGCCCTGTGATGTTGGCTACCCGGGTGATCCCGTAACGCGGCAGGAGCGGCATCACGCGATCCAGTGTTTCGCCGGGCGGGCGCGAGCGGAACGTGCCATCGTAAGCGTGGCGGGCCCCGGGCTCGAGGGCGGCCGGGTGGATCAAGTGTGTTGTGGTCCCGGCGGGGGCGGTCGCGAGGCGGGGTCCGGGAGCGGCGTCATCCATCACGAGGCGGGGCTCCAGTAGCGGCTGTGAAGGCAATGGTCATCGTTCGCGTCGGCGACATGGAGCGCCGAAACGCGAGGGCATGAGCTCTTTGCGCCCTGTGACACCACGGGACTGCCTCCACTTCAGCCGACCGGGTGGGTAACGATGGTCGGATCGACAGCGACCGCCCCGATCCGGTCCTGTCGGGCGGTCCGTCGGGCGGGGGCTCCGACGATCTCCCTATACTCAAGAACCGCCGGGAACCCTCAGCCCCGAACAGTCCTGCGATCGATCGTCACGGGCTTTCAAGCGCGCGCTGGAGGCCGCTTCGATCGGTCATTGTTATCACCCGGGACTAATCCGAATCGCCCTTTGATATTCAAGTCGAATTCAAACGTTCCATTCATCCGGGATTTAATCCATCCATTCATCCGGGACCAAAACTAGCGGAATCGTTAAACCCCGCGACCTCGACCCTCTCGCATTATCCCTGCGCGATTGATCCTCCTTCAAGCGGGCATGCCGAACCGATCGGCTGCATCCGCCGACGAATTTTGCGACATGGGTTCGGGTGTCGCGTTCAATCGGCAGGGTGCGGGGACAATCCGCCGCACATGCGAGCGAGCGCTTGGCATCGAAAATTTCAATCTGTTCTAAACAATTGATTCTTCGTCTATATTTTCCTTCTCACCTGAGCAGCGCAAGCGTTTCGACCGTGAGGAGAGATCGATTGTCGACCGTCGCGGACCGGAACGAATAATCGCTCCACGGCGATCCGCGACGGTGCATAAGTCAGCGAATGCGTCCGCCGACCTGGGCGGGCGTAACCGCGGTCGCGGAAATACGACCGCCAACTTGAGCCGGAGTCACGGCCTTGGGAGCGATGCGTCCACCAACGTTCGAGGGCGTCTCGATCGCGGTCGTCGCCGTGGATTTTGTCATTTTCCTCTCCTGTTGACAGGTTTCTTAACGCGTCAAGTCAATCATTCAATCGGATGCGTGCAAACGGTATTAATGATGGATTCATCTTCTCCGGTTCGTTGGCAATCGGTTCTCTATGCCGATGCCGTGGCATATTCAGAATCAATGCGGTTGTGCAGATCGGAGACGATCGAGGCAATCGGGGCCGCGCGTCGGTCGTTCTGCGAAGCTGCCGCGCAGTATCACGGCCGCATCGTGGAGATGACGGGCGACAGCGTGCTCGCCGTCTTCAACACCAGCCAGGCGGCCATGCGGGCGGCGCTTTCGGTCCAGCACGCGCTGAGCCGCGGTCACGGCGAGGGCGATGGTCGGGCTCTGAGATTCCGAATCGCCATATGCGAAGGGGAAACCACGGAGGGTGAGGGCGGGCTCTTCGGAGAAGTGATCATCAAGGCGGCCCGCCTCCAGTCCCTGACGGCTCCCGGTTGCATCGGAGTCGACGAGGATGTTTTTCAGGCCCTCGCCCCCAGTCTGCGCGTCTTCGAGCCGAGGCGGATCGGGGGGGTCGCAAAGGCGGGGTCGATGCCTATTCGCGGCATCGAGATCGACCCGGCGGCGATATCGACCGGTTGCCCGCCACCGGTTCCGCGTGGCGCCGGCAGTCGCCTCAGGGCGGTCACCGCGGTCGAGGTGCTGGTGGCCGGAACGACGGACGACGAGGTCCGCGATGTGCTGGCCGGCCGGGTGGTCGATCATCTCGTCGGCGCGGCGTTCGACGTGACGGCGCGACAGGTGCAGCGTGGCCTCAGGAATCTCCTCTCGCGAATGGCCAGGGATGGGGCAGGCTGCGGCGACTACCTGGTGCTGATCGAAGGCGAGCCCGGTTTCGGGCGGTCGGTCAAGCTCGGCATCTACAGCCGCCAGCAACGGAGATTCCTTCTCTCGCGACACTTTGGCTGCCTGGAGTTCGGACACGGTCGAGGACACAATGTCGCGGGGGCGCCGGGTGGCGCGAGCGTCGATACGGTCGCCTCCTATGTCGTCGATACGATCGAGGTCGGTGAGATCGAAGCGAGCGACAACCAGGTCCTCTCCCCCCGTGGCAGTTTCCATCACTACCTCAAGGGAAAGCGTTTGCTTTCCACATACAGCCGGATCGGCATACTGGAAGGCATAAGGGCACTCAGGGAGGCCCTCCATTTCGATCCCGACTATGCGAGGGCACATGCCCTCCTGGCGCGTGGCTATGCCATAGCGTGGCGCTTCGACTGGGCTTGCGGACCGGCTCAGCCGCTCGAGACGGCGATCGAGCACGCGAGCCGGGCGGTGCAGATCGACCCGATCGATCCCGTCTGCGAGCATCAGCTCGGGTTCTGTCACTTCTGGTCGGGTGAGCGCGATCGCGCAGTCTATGCGCTCGAGCGGGCGCGGCGCATGCGGCCAGGGTGCGCGGGTGTGGCCGGCGACCTCGGCATGGTATTCAGCTATCTCGATCGCTGCGACGAGGCGATCGATCTCTTGCAGGCATCGCTCGCCCTCGACGAGACGAATCCGGATTATCGTCTCTGGTCGCTCGGGGATGCCCACTTCGAGAGGGGCGACGACGAGGCGGTTCTGCGCGTGCTCAGCCGGATGCGGGATCCGACTCAATCCTATCGCCTGCTCGCCGCCGCGACCGCGCGCCTCGGCGGTGACCCGCGCCGGCACGTGGACCGCCTCTTGCGGTACCAGCCCGATTTTTCCGTCGAGCGCTGGATCGCCGTGCAGCCGACCATGACCGAGGAGGGGAAAACGGTCTATGCCGAAGCGCTGCGTGCGGCGGGGCTGCCGGGCTGATCGGGATCGCTAGGTGTGCGGCCGTTGGTACCGCCTTGCGACGCACGTTTCATCGATGGGATGATGCAACGTGTTACTGCGGTTTTCCTAACAGCGCCCGGTTGGTTTTCGCCCCTGCTTGGCACAAGAGGTTTACCGGTAGGCGATATAACAATGTCCACGGCCGAAGGCGGGTGCTTCTCGTCGTATGCGAGCGCGGCTCGAGGGGGGACGAATTGGGGGCAGGGATGAAAGGGGGAAGCTGCGCGCAGCGGCAGTTGCGGAGGCTCGTCGACAAGGTGGAGCTCTTCCGGGGGATCGGTGAGCACACGGTGGCAGAAATCAGCCGTCGCGCGCGAGCTGTTTCGTTCGCCGGGGGCGAGGAGATCGTGCGGCTGGGCGAGCCTGCCACGTCACTTTATCTTCTGGCGCTTGGCCGGGCGGAGGTCTCGGTGCTCGGTCTCGATGGACGCAAGGTCGTGGTCAATGTGATCGGCGCGCCCGATCTCTTCGGAGAGATCGCGATCGCCGATGGCGGGCCGCGAACGGCGACGGTGACCGCACTCGAGGCCATCGATTGCTGGATGATCGGGCGCGACGACCTGTTGGCCGCACTGGCGTCCGATGCGTGCCTGTCTCGACGGCTCCTCGAATTGCTGGCGAGACGCTTGCGGGCGATAAACGAACAGTATTTCGAAGCGACGACCCTGTCCGTACCGGTTCGGGCGGCGCGCCAGCTGTTGCGGCTGGAGGGCCGGGCCGGGGTGTCCGGCCAGCCGGTGCGAATTTCGCAGGAGGCGCTCGCGCATCAGGTGGCGGCCTCGCGCGAGCACATGAACCGGGTGCTGACCGGCTGGCGGCGCGGCGGTATCGTGGAGGTGGTACGCGGGGCGATCATCATCCGTGACGGCTCGCGGCTCAGCAAGCTCGCCGGGTTCGATCACGATCGGCCGGCGGGGACGGCGCGCGCCCTGGGTTGACCGACAACGAGCCTGCCGGAGCGCCGCCTATTCAAGCGCCCTTGCGGGCGCGGGCTTCGGCCAATGCCATGTCGATGTAGAGCGCGCGCAGCCGCTTGGCGATGGGGCCCGGTGTGCCATCGCCGAGGGCGATACCGTCGATGCGCACGACGGGGCACACGAACGAAGACGCCGAAGTGATGAACGCTTCGCGCGCGGTCTTGGCCTCCTCGGGCGTGAAACGGCGTTCCTCGACACGCAACTGCGCCTCGCGGGCGAGGTCGAGAACGGCCTTGCGGGTGATGCCGTGCAGGATCTCGTTGCCGAGATGCCGGGTGACGATGGTCCCGTCGGCGGTCACGATGTAGGCGTTGTTCGACGTGCCCTCGGTCACGTATCCGTCCTCGACCATCCAGGCGTCGTCGGCGCCGGCGTCGATCGCCTGCTGTTTTGCGAGGCTCGGGGCGAGCAGCGCGACGGTCTTGATGTCGCGCCGCTTCCAGCGGATGTCCTCCAGGGTGATGACCGAAATGCCTCGTGCCGCGCGCGGGCTGTCGAGAATGCTGGCCGTCTGGGTGAAGAGAACGAGCGAGGGCTTGGGGTCCTTCGGCAGGGCGAAGTCGCGGTCGGCCGCGCCTCGCGTCACCTGCAGATAGACCATGCCTTCGCGCAGCTCGTTGCGCGCGACGAGTTCGCGCTGGACCGCCTCGATCTCCTCGGCGCTCGCGGGGGCCGGCATCGAGAGTTCGCGCATGGAGCGCTCGAGCCTCGTCATGTGGGCGGCATTGTCGATGAGTTCGCCCTCAAGCACCGACGTCACTTCATAGACGCCGTCCGCAAAGAGGAAGCCACGGTCGAAGACGGAGATCTTGGCTTCCGCCTCGGGCAGGAAATGGCCATTCACGTAGACGATGCGGCTCATGGTCGGTCCTCGATCGCTTTGACCAGCGGATGGGCGGCGATACAATCACCATCGAGGAAGTCGAGGCAAGCGCCTTGATCGCGAGGCTGGCGGTCGGGCGGCGTGGTGGGAGTGGTGCGGAACGTGACCGTCGGCAACGGCAAGCGGCTGCTGATCGTGGCCCATGCGCCATCTGCCAACACCTTGCGATTGCGCGAGGCGGTTGAACGGGGCGCGCGCCGCGAGCCGGACGTTTGCGTCGAGGTGGTCGTCAAGGCGCCGCTCGAGGCCGGCCCCGACGACGTGCGCGCGTGCCAGGCGATCGTGCTCGGCACCACCGAGAACCTCGGCACCATGTCCGGTGCGCTCAAGGACTTCTTCGACCGCACCTATTATCCGGTGTTGGAGGAAAAGCAGGGCCTGGCCTACGCCCTCTACGTTCGCGCAGGGCACGATGGAACGGGCACCTGCCGCGCGGTCGCCTCCATCACGACGGGGCTGCGCTGGCGGGCGGTGGCCGAGCCGCTGGTGATGCGTGGGACGTGGCGGGACGGGTTCGTCGGCGAGTGCGAGGAACTCGGCGCGCTGATGGCGGCCGGGCTCGATGCGGGCATCTTTTGACGGCACCGAACGAGCGGCGCTCGCATGCGCTGGGGCAGGGGCGGCACGCTCCGAAGCTCGGCTTTCAATCTCCGACCGGCTCGTCGCCGTCCCGCCGAGGGGCTGCCGCCGGTCCCCAGACGCCGGAGATGAGGTTCGCGGCGAGGAGAGCGGCCGTGTCCGGAGGGCCGGATGTGAACGTGGTGATGGCCCGCTCGAGACGGCAAAGTTCGGCCTCGTGGGCGCGTGCGGCGGCGGATGCCTCGTCCGGTGCGACAGCTGCGAAGCGAAAGCGGGCGCCGGGCGCCATTCGGCCGAGGTGAGGCAGGTCGGCCGAGATCACCGTGGCGATCTTGGGATAGCCGCCGGTCGTCTGGCGATCGGCGAGGAGGACGATCGGTTGGCCGGAGCCGGGCACCTGTATGGCGCCGGTGGCGATGCCGTCGGAGGCGATATTGTAGCCGCCCGCGTGTTCGATCGGGGGGCCGTCGAGGCGCAGGCCCATCCGGTCGGCCTCGCTGCTGACCGTCCACTCGGCTTCGAGAAGTGTCGCAAATCCGCGATCGGTGAAGTGGTCGCGTTGAGGGCCGGGTACGACGCGGATGTAGTCGGCGGGTTGGATCGGCCAGGGCGGCAGGCGGCGCTCGAGGCCGGCTGGGGGACCGTCTTGGCAGAGCGAAAGGCGGTCGCCAACGGCAAGTGCGCGCCCTTCGTGACCACCGAAACGGCCGCGCACATAGGTCGAGGCGCTCCCCATGATCAGCGGTACGTCGAGGCCACCAGCGACCGCGAGGTAGGCGGTCGCGCTCGACGCGAGGGGACCGACAGCGACGCGTTCACCGGCACGCACCGTGACGCTTTCACCCGACTTCACCCGGCGTGGTCCGGAGCCCCCTGTGCCAGCGATCTCGAGGCTTGCCTCAGCCCCGACGACAGCGAGGCGGACCGGTCCGCCCACGGCCTCCAAAGTGGGGCCGACGAGGCGCATCTCGAGGGCGGCGGCACCCGCCGGGGCCCCAGCCAGCGCGTTGGCGAGCCGGTAGGACGCCGCATCGAGCGCGCCCGAGGTCGGCACGCCGAGGCGCTGGTGGCCGAAGCGGCCGCGATCCTGGACGGTCGTGAAGAAGCCCGGCTGACGGACGAGGAGAGCGGCACGGGTCATCGGCGGCCTCCCGTCGATGCGGGGGCTTGCCAGCGGCTCCAGTCGGCGGCCTCGGGCGTGCCCTCGAGCCTGTCGTAATCGGCCCGCGGGATGGCGATGAAGCGCACGCTGTCACCCGGCGCAAGGAGGGTCGGGGGCTCGCGCTCGAGGGTAAAGAGCGGAACCGGCGTGCGCCCGAGGATGTGCCAGCCGCCCGGGCTCTCGAGCGGGTAGACGATGGTGAGGCCGACGGCAATCGACACCGAACCGCGCGGCACACGCACGCGTGGATCGAGGCGGCGTGGCAGGTCGATGGCCGGGGCGATGTCGCCCATGTAGGGCAGGCCCGGAAGGAAGCCGATCATGTAGACGAGGTAGGTGGCGTCGCTGTGGAGGCGCACGACCTCGTCGACGGACAGTTCGCGGGAGCGGGCCACGTCGTCGAGGTCGAGGCCGAATTCGGGATCGTAACAGACCGGGATGTGCCAGGTGCGCGGGGA
Source organism: Hyphomicrobiales bacterium (assembly GCA_016125495.1). Lineage (NCBI taxonomy): Bacteria > Pseudomonadati > Pseudomonadota > Alphaproteobacteria > Hyphomicrobiales > Hyphomicrobiales bacterium. The sequence goes on from WGLQ01000002.1 coordinate 82,384, forward strand.
ATCCTCGATGGACGTGAGGCCGGCGACGAGGCCCTGCAACTCCGCCTCGAGGTCGGACGGCTTCCAGACGAGCGGATCATAGTGAACGGTGAGCGAGCGGAACGTCGGGATGGTCTCGACGATGCCGGCGAGCGCGGCCTCTGCGACCCGGCGGTCGAGCGCCAGGATGCGGCGGCTCGTCTCTCGCTCGACGTTGGTCGCGAACTCGATCGTCAGCGCCGTGTCGCCCATGGGCAGGAAGCGAGGTGATGTCGTCATGGCTGTGGCTCGGCTCCGACCCGCGACACTGCGGCAACCGTCGAGGATGCGCCGCTTGCGCGATGCGAGGATGGCGTCTTGGGACCGCCCGATTGGACAGGCCGACACGGGCCGGGCCATAGTGCGCGGGTCGATCTCTTTGTCCAGCCCGCACCGGTGAATGCCATGTCCGACCGCATCAACATCAACGCCGACATGGCGGAAGGCTTCGGGGCCTACGACATCGGCGACGACGACGCGTTGCTCGATATCGTGCGAACGGCCAACGTCGCCTGCGGATTTCATGGAGGCGATGCGGCAACCATGCGGCGGGTCGCGATCGCGGCGGCGGCCAAGGGGGTCAGCATCGGGGCGCATCCCGGGTTCGACGATCTGTGGGGCTTCGGGCGGCGGCAGATCAGGATGAATGCCGACGAACTCGAGTATCAGTGCGCCTATCAGATCGGGGCGATGCAGGCGATGGCGCACTACGCGGGCATCGCCGTCACGCATGTCAAGGCGCACGGGGCGCTCAACAACATGGCCTGCACCGACCGGGGCTATGCAATGGCGATCGCGCGGGCGGTCAAGGTGGTGGATGCCGGCCTCATTCATCTGGTGATGCCGGGCACGGAGTTGGAGCGGGTCTCGCGCGAGCTGGGGCTGGTGACGGCGCTCGAAGCGTTCGTCGATCGCACCTACGAGGACGATGGTACGCTGACGCCGAGGAGCATGGCCGGCTCCGTGATCCGCGACGAGGCGGTGGCGAGCGCGCGGGCGGTGCGTATGGTGACGACCGGCGAGATCGTCGCACGGAGCGGCAAAGTACTGCGCCTGCCGTTCCATTCGCTCTGCGTGCATGGCGACGAGCCGACGGCGGTCGCGGTGGCACGGGCGGTGAGGCGCGGGCTCGAGGCGGCCGGCGTCTCGGTCGTGACGCTGCCGGAAATGCTGGTGGACGGGGCGGCCTAGCGCTGCTGGTTCCTCATTGTTCTGCCTCTCAGTTCTCCACTGCCTTGAGGACGGCAACGAAGACTGCGACCGGTAGCCGCCAGGCCTCCGGCGCATTGTAGTTGCCCGCCGTCACGACCACGACGAGGTCGAGCGACGGAACGACGGCAAGCCTCTGGCCACCATTGCCGAAGCCAGCGAACCAGCGCTTTCCATTGCGCAGCGCGCCGATCCACCAGCCGTAGCCGTAGGCCAGTCCCTCCGGCGTCAGGGCATGCAGGCCGGATGACCGCCGGAGCCAGTTCGCTGGGACAACCCTACGGCCGTTCCAGACGCCGCCCTCGAGAGCCATCTGGCCGATGCGCGCCAGGTCGGCAGGGCGCATTCGCAGGCCGGAAGCCGCAGCGGGCCGGCCGTCGGAGCCTCGTATCCATTCCACTTGCTCGATCCCGAGCGGAGCGAAGAGTCTCGATCGCGCGTAGCTTTCGAGATCGGTACCGGTACCCTCCTCAATGAGGCGGCCGATGAGAGCGGTGGCCCCGCCGGAATACGTCCAGGCTTCGCCCGGAGCCGCGACCTGCGGCCGCGAGAGCACATAACGGATGCGGTCGGGCGAGTTCTCCATGGCGATCTCGCTGTTGCGGGGATCGTCGTAGGGAAGGTTTTCATTCCAATCGAGACCGAGCGTCATGGACAGCGCGTGTTCGACGCGGATGGCCCGGCGGCCGGGAATTGCGGCGAGATCCTCCTGGCCCAGGAACTGGTCGTAGAGCGGGGCATCCAGCGGCGGAACTTTTCCCTCCGCAAGGGCGATGCCGTAGAGGAGGGATACGATGCTCTTGGAGACCGAGCGCACGTCGTGAAGTGTCGAGGCCTCGAAGGTGACGTGACCAAGCCGTTCGCCCCACCGATAGTCCTCACCCGAAAAGTAGCGTTCGTGGACGAGGCGTCCCTTGCGAACGACGACGACACCGTGGAGACCTGCCAGACCCTCGGCCGAAACCGCGGCCTCGATCCGTTCGCCGAGGTTGGCGGCAAGCCCCACCTCGCCCGGCTCTGCCCGAGCCCATCCGGCATCGTCGTCAGCCATTGCGAACGTTCCCATCGAAGGTTGAGAAAAAGCGATCGTCACCGCGGCGGCGAGCATGCAAACCACGAGCCTGATCGCGTTCGAGAGCGGTGGATAATTCTGCATCGGGTGTCTTCCCAAAGTGGCTCGTCGCGGCACACGCAAGCCGCCTCCGGAGGACGGGCGCGCCGACGTTGGTTGGCTCGAATGCGGCGGCCGACCGCCCCTCCCAGTTGCCGAAGGGCACGCGTCAGCGACCGCCTGCCCGGGCGATGCCCTCGCGGATGACGCGCTTGGCCACCTCGTGGTTGCCCCATTCGGCGACGCGCACCCACTTTTCCTTCTCGAGGTCCTTGTAGTGCTCGAAGAAGTGACCGATCTGCCGGCGGACCACGTCGGGCAGATCGGCGACGTCGTGGACACCGACGAAGCGCTGGGAAACGCGGGCGCTCGGCACGGCGATCACTTTTTCATCCTTGCCGGCCTCGTCCTCCATGAAGAGAACCCCGATCGGCCGGCAGTTGATGACGCATCCTGGCATGAGCGGCCGGTTGTTGGCGATCAGCACGTCGACGGGATCGCCGTCGTCGGAGATCGTGTGCGGAATGAAACCGTAGTTTCCGGGATAGCGCATCGCGGTGTGCAGGATGCGGTCGACGAACATCGTGCCGGAAGCCTTGTCCATCTCGTACTTGATCGGCTCGCCGCCGATCGAGACCTCGACCAGCACGTTGATGTCGTCGGGCGGATTGTCGCCGATGGGGATCGCTTCGATGCGCATGGGACCTCCTCGGGCAGTTGGGCGGCTGCGGCTTTGCACGGTGCTGCGGTGACCGTCGAGCAGCTCTGGCGCCGACTGTCCGTGCGATCAAGCCCGACCATAGGACTGTCGCGCGGCCTGCGGCGAGACGTAGCCCTCGGCGATGTCGTGGTCGAGGGCGGCCTGGTCGCGGGCGGCCGGTGGGCCGTAGCCGCCACCGCCGGGCATCGCCACGGTGACGACAGTGCCGGGCTTGAGGGTGCGGGTGAGCTTGGGGGCGATCTCGAGCGGTTCGTGGCGCCCGTCGGCCGAGCGGACCTCGGCGGAAAGCCGGCCGCTGGCCCCCGGCGAGCCACCGGCAAGGCCGGGCGCGGCATGGCGGGTGCGCTCGTAGAGGCCCGAGAAAAGGAACGATCGGTCGGTCAGGACCTCGAACGTCATTTCCTGGCCGAGGCCGCCCCGGTAGGTGCCAGGCCCGCCCGAATCACAGCGCAGTTCGCGGCTGTGAACCAGAAGGGGAGCGATCGTCTCCATCACCTCGACGGGAACGCCGGCGATGCCGGAGGGGTAAGCGGTGGCGGAAAGCCCGTCCCGATCGGCCATGGCGCCGACTCCGCCCGAGGAGAACCAGGTGTAGGAAAAATGCTTGCCGGTGCGCGGATCGAAACCGGCGACGTGGGTGTCCCAGAGGCCGTCGGCGCCGGGCGCGATGACGGTTTCGGGCAGCGAGCCCGCCAGCGCCCCCATCACGGCCGAAGGAAGGAAATGACCGACGAGATGGCGGCCGGCGACGGCGCTCGGATAGGCGGCGTTCAGGATGCCGCCCTCGGGGGCTTCGATCTCGATCGGGCGGAAGCTGCCCTCGTTGTTGGGCACATCCGGCGAGATGGCGCACTTGACGCCGTAGGTGGTGTAGGCGCGGGTGTAGTTGAGGCAGACGTTGATGCCCATGTGGGAGGGACCCGAGGAACCGGCGTAGTCGACGAGCAGGCGGTCGCCGGCGACGTGGATGCGAACCTTTATTGCGATGGGCTCCTCGAAGCCGTCAATGGTGAGCGCGTAGGAATAATCACCGTCCGGGAGCGCGCGGATCCGCTCGCGCATCGCAGCCTCGGTTCGCTCGACGATGCGATCGGACAATTCCTCGATGTCGGAAAGGCCGAACTCCTCGAGGAAGGAGACGAGCTGACGTGCGCCGACCTCGTTGCCGGTGATCTGGGAGTGGAGGTCGCCAAGTACCTCCTCGGGCGTGCGCACGTTGGCAGCGAGCATGGCAAAGAGAGTCTCATTCGGTCGGCCGGCCTCGGCGAGCTTCATAATCGGGATGAAAAGCCCCTCTTCGTGGATCGAGCGGCTGTCGGCCGAGAGGCCGCGCCCGCCGATGTCGAGGGCATGGCAGCAACTGGCGAAGAAGGCGACGACGCGGCCCTTGTAAAAGACCGGGGTCGCAACTGTAATATCGTTGAGCTGGCTTGCCGTTTTCCATGGGTCGTTCGTGACGAGGACGTCGCCGGGGGCGAGCGTGTCGACCGGATAGCGCGCGAGGAAGTGGATCATTCCGGTCGCCATGGAGTTTATGTGACCGGGCGTGCCGGTCACGGCCTGGGCGACCATGCGGCCGCGGCGGTCGAAGACGCCGGCCGAGAGGTCGCCCGCCTCGCGCACGATGGAGGTGAACGAGGAGCGGATGAGGGCGGCAGCCTGTTCGTTGACGGTCGAAATCAGGCGGTTCCAGAGAATGTCGAGGGTGACCTGGTCCATGGGTTCTACTCCCTTATCCGGCTCACGCGCGTGGCGCCCGGTCGATCTCGACCACGAGGTTGGCGAAGGCATCGACCGAGATCCGGGCGGGACCGTCGACGACGACGGTCGATTCCTTTTCCTCGATGATCGCGGGACCCGAGAACGATGTGCCGGGCGCCAGACGGTAGCGGTCGTAAACCGGTGTCGGACGGTGGCCCGCCTCGCCCTGCCGGTAGGCGAGGCGCTCGCCTTTGAGGGCTGCCCCGGCGCCGGTGGACGGGGCGGCGGCTGCCGCCAGCTTCGCAGCGAGGGGGGAGGCCGGAAGGGGGCCCGATGCGATGACACGCCAGGAGACGACGTCGATCTCGGCGTCCGGTACCGTATGGCCGTAGAGCGCGGCATAGGTCTGCTCGAAACGCTCGCGGATTGTGGCAACGCTTTGCGCGCTCAAGCGGCCATCGGGGATCGGAACGCGAATCTCGTAGCCCTGCTTACGATAGCGCATATCCGCAAAGCGGGCGAACGTCAGTTCGCTCTCTGGGACCGTGCGGCCGAGGACCTGGCGACCTTCGGCCTCCATCTCTTCGATGGCGGACATGGCAGCGGTCCAGTCGAGCGTCGCAAGCGGGGCCGGCTGGCTGCGCACGAAGTCGAAGGAGAGCGGAGCGGAAAGAAAACCGATGGCCGACATGACGCCCGCCCGCAGCGGGTAAACGATGCGCCCCAAACGCAGGATGCGCGCGACGCCGAAGGCGTGCACGGGACCGGCGCCGCCGAAGGCGAACATGGTGAAGCGGTCGATGTCGAGGCCGCGCTCGATGGCATGCATGCGGGCGGCCGAGGCCATGCTCTCGTTGGCGAGCTGGTGGATGCCGGCGGCGGCCTCCTCGACGCCGAGCCCCAAGGGGCGGGCGACGTGCGTTTCGATGGCGGCGCGGGCGCGCGCGACGTCGAGCGCCATCTCGCCGCCGAGGAAGAAATCGGGATCGAGGAAGCCGAGTACAAGATCGGCGTCGGTGACGGTCGGGCGGTCGCCGCCGAGACCGTAGCTGGCGGGGCCCGGCTTGGAGCCGGCGCTGCGCGGCCCGACCTGGAGGCGGCGCATGGCGTCGATGCCCGCGATTGAGCCTCCGCCGGTGCCGATCTCGATCATCTCGATCACGGGGACCTTGACCGGAAAGCCGCTGCCCTTCTTGAAGAGATACTGGCGGTCGACCTCGAAATCGGGCGCGATCAAGGGCTTGCCATCGACGATGAGGCAGGCCTTGGCGGTCGTGCCGCCCATGTCGAACGAGAGGATATCCGGGCGGTCGGTGGCGGCGGCAAAACTGGCGGCGGCGATCGCGCCGGCGGCGGGACCCGACTCGATGAGGCGGACCGGATAGCGTGCCGCGATGTCGACCTCGGACAGCCCACCGTTCGACTGCATCACGAAGAGCTTTCCGGCAACGGCCGTCTCATCCGTGAGGCGGCGGCGCAGTCGCGAAAGATAACGCTCCGCGATCCCCTTGACATAGACGTTGACCAGCGTTGTCGAGGTTCGTTCGTATTCGCGTATCTCGGGCACCAGATCGGACGAGCGGGTGATCGCGAGTGCCGGCATGCGGGCGCGCACGATTTCCTCGATGCGGCGTTCGTGGGTGTCGTTGGCGTAGGCGTGCAGGAGGCAAATGGCGAGCGCCTCGATGCCCTCCTCCACGAGCCGGTCGACGACGTGGTGGACGCTCGCCTCGTCGAGTGCGGTGTGGATGCGTCCGTCGGCAAGGGTTCGCTCGGTGACCTCGAAGCGCAGGCGGCGCGGGGCGAGCGGGGCGGGCCGGCGCATCTTCAGATCGTACATGTCGTAGCGGTGCTCGCGGCCGATCTCCACGGCGTCGCGAAAGCCGCGGGTGGTGACGAGGGCGGTCGGCGCGCCCTTGCGCTCGATGACGGCATTGGTAAAGAGCGTCGTGCCGTGCACGACCTGGTCGACCCGGGCGCCCGGGCAGTCGGCGGCGGCGAGCAGGTTGCGCACGCCCGTCATCACCGCCTCGTCCGGGGCGTCCGGCGTGGTCAGCACCTTGTCGATCAGCACACGCCCGCCGCGATCGTCGACGAGCACGAGATCGGTGAACGTGCCGCCGATATCAGCCCCGATCCTCACCGTCATGGTCTGTCCTTCCCACTGCTCGACCCGGCCGGCATCGGACGTTGACGCGGGCCGCAAGTCAAGCATTCTACCCGCATGCGCGCCATGCGTGCGGCCTTCGCCGCGAGAGCCCCAGGAAGGGAACACCATGCTCGAAAAGTTCGAACGCTATCGCCTGACCTTCGGGCCGACCGCCATCGAGCTGTTGTCGCGGCTCACCGCGCATCTCGGCGGGGCGGTCGAAATCTATGCCAAGCGGGACGACTGCAATTCGGGCCTCGCGTTCGGGGGAAACAAGCTGCGCAAGCTCGAATACATCGTGCCCGATGCGATCGCCAAGGGGGCGGACACGCTCGTGACGATCGGCGGTGTGCAGTCGAACCACACGCGGCAGGTGGCGGCGGTGGCGGCCAAGATCGGCATGAAGTGCCGGCTGGTTCAGGAGAGTTGGGTGCCGTTCGAGGATGCCGTCTACGACCGGGTTGGCAACATCCTGATGAGCCGAGTTATGGGGGCCGAGATCGAACTGGTCGACGAGGGCTTCGACATCGGCATCCGCGAGAGCTGGGAGCGGGCCATCGCGGACGTCGAGGCAAGAGGCGGCAAGCCCTATCCGATCCCGGCGGGGGCCTCGGTGCATCCGCTCGGCGGGCTCGGCTACGTCGGGTTCGCCGAGGAGGTGCGGGCGCAGGAGGCGGCGCAGGGTTTCGCGTTCGACTACATCGTCGTCTGTACGGTGACGGGTTCGACGCACGCCGGCATGCTGGTCGGCTTCGCCAAGGACGGGGGCGCCAACCGGGTCATCGGCATCGATGCCTCGGGCACGCTCGCGCAGACGCGGGCGCAGGTGATGGCGATCGCACAGGGCACGGCGGACCTCGTCGGGCTCGGCCGTGCGATCACGGACGACGACCTCGTCCTGATGGATGGATATTCCTATCCGGCCTACGGCGTGCCGTCGAAGGAAACCAACGAGGCGATCCGCATGGCGGCGCGGCTCGAAGGCATGATGACGGACCCGGTCTACGAGGGCAAGTCCATGCAGGGGTTGATCGACCTCGTGCGCAAGGGATATTTTCCCGCAGGCTCCAAGGTTCTCTACGCTCACCTCGGCGGCGTGCCCGCCATCAACGGCTACAGCTACGTATACCGCAACGGTTGAGGGCAAGAGGCAGGCGGGAGCGAAAACACGTCGGCTCCCGCCGCGAGGCGGGGATCGGCCTCAGACGGCGGGCTGCTGCTGCGTGATGCAATGGATGCCGCCACCGCCGATCGCGACGTCGACGATCGGGACCATGACGATCTCGCGATCCGGGCAGGCGGCGGAGAGGATTTCACGCGCCTGATCGTCCTCTCGGATGCCGTAGCTCGGGGCGATCACGGCGCCGTTGGCGAGATAGAAATTGACGTAGGAGCGGCAGAACCGGTCCTCGAGGTGACGCGGCAGGCGGAGGCTCTCGGCCTCGGTGATGCGGACCATCTCGATCGGGCGGCCGGCAGCGTCCGTCTTGCCTTCGAGGGCGCGGATGTTGGCCTTCATGATGGGGCCCCAGGGGTGGCCGGGGCCGGCAGGCGCCTCGATGACCACGCGCCCCGGGGCGACGAACTGGGCAATCCCGTCGACGTGGCCATCGGTCTCGCGCTCCTCGACGTTGCCGGGCAGCCAGATGATCTTCTCAGCGCCGAGCACGCGGGAGAGTTCGCCATCGATGCGCGCGCGGCTCCAGCCCGGGTTGCGGTTGGCGTTCGGAAAGCAGCTCTCGGTGGTCAGCAGTGTGCCTTCGCCGTCGACGGAAATGCCGCCGCCTTCCGCGATGAGGTCGGAGGAGACGAGGGGGCATCCGACGTACTCGGCCATCGCGGCGGCGATCCTGTCGTCGGCATCGAAGGGATGGTATTTCCGGCCCCAGGCATTGAAACGGAAATTCGCGGCGGCAAGGCGCTCGCCATCGGTGAGGAAGATCGCGCCACAGTCGCGGACCCAGCTGTCGTCCACCGGGAATTCCACGACCTCGACATCGCCGCCGAGGGCGCTTTTCGCCTCGGCAGCGAGGCGCGGCGGGGCGATCATGCGGACGGGCTCGAAGCGGGCGATGGCGTGCGCGACGGCGGCATAGCCGCGCTTGGTCTCGGCGAGGCGGTCGCCCCAGACCTCCTCGCGGCAGGGCCAGATCATCCAGGTGGCGGCGTGGGGGGCCCATTCGGCCGGCATGCGCAGCATGGGTTCTTCTCCTTTTCCTCGGCGAGGTCAGGCGGACGGGTGGCGGCGGCGACCGTCCATGGTGGCGAGCGGGGCATAAAGGTCCGGCCGGCGGTCGCGGAAAACGCCCCACTCGACGCGATAGCGGGCAATGTCCTCGAGATCGAAGGTGGCGAGGGCGACGCCCTCCTCGGCGCGATCCAGATCGGCGACGACGGCGCCGGTGTGGTCGGCGATGAAGGAGGTGCCGTAGAATGTGACCTCGGTGCGCCCTTCGCGCTCGGTGCCGACGCGATTGGAGGCAACGAGCGGCATGATGTTGGCGCCGGCGTGGCCCTGCATGACGCGGCGCCAGTGGCCGGAGGAATCGAGGGTCGGGTCGGTCGGCTCGCTGCCAATGGCGGTCGGAAAGAGGAGTATCTCGGCGCCTAGGAGGGCGAGGCTGCGGGCCGTTTCGGGAAACCACTGGTCCCAGCAGATGCCGATGCCGAGCGTGCCGAAGCGGGTGTGGGCGACGCCAAAGCCCGTGTCGCCGGGGCTGAAGTAGTATTTTTCCTCATAGCCCGGATTATGGGGGATATGGCTCTTGCGGTAGTGGGAGACGATGCTGCCGTCGGCGTCGATGACGACGAGCGAGTTGAAGCGCGTGTTGCCGGCGGCTTCGAAGAACGAGAGCGGAAGGACGACGCCCAGTTCGCGAGCGAGAGAGGAAAACCGTTCGACCAGTGGGTTGCCGCCCAGCGGCCGGGCGAGGGCGAAGTGACGTGCATGCTCCTCGATGCAGAAGTATGGCGTCTCGAACAATTCCTGGAGCAGAACGATGCCAGCGCCCCGCCGCGCGGCCTCGCGCACATGGGCCTCCGCCCTGGCGAGATTGTCCTCGATGTCCCAGCTGCAAGCCATCTGGGTTGCCGCGACGGTTACCGTGCGCATGGGGTCCTACCTCGTTCCGCCCGGACCGATGCCGGGCTCAGCGCAATGCTTGCGACAGGGCGGCGACGGATTCAAGCCCGCGCGCGATCACTGCCGGCGGGCCGGCCGATGAAGTGGTCCGCGAACTCGTCGCGCAGGTCCTTCTTGGTCACCTTGCCCATGGCATTGCGCGGGAGGGCGGGTCGGATCACGACGTGCTTGGGCTGCTTGAAGCGGGCGAGGCGACCGGAGATCCCGGCCATCACGGCCTGCGGTGTCACCGCGGCGCCCGCCTTCGGCACGACGACAGCGACCACGGCCTCGCCGAAATCGGGATGCGGCACTCCGACGACGGCGCTCTCGGCAACGCCTTCGATGTCGTCGATCGCTGCTTCGACCTCCTTGGGATAGACGTTGAAGCCGCCCGATATGATCAGGTCCTTGGCGCGCCCGACGATCGAAAGGTAACCATCGCCATCGACGACGCCGACATCGCCGGTGATGAAATAGCCGTCGGGGCGGAATTCCTCAGCGGTCTTTTCAGGATTGCGCCAGTATCCGGCAAAGACGTTGGGCCCCGCGACCTCGATCACGCCGACGGCGCCGGGGGCGAGGACTTCGCCGGTCTGCGGGTCCGCGATGCGGATGGAAACACCGGGAAGGGGAAAGCCAACGCTGCCCGGCCGGCGTTCACCATCGTACGGGTTGGAGGCGTTCATGCTGGTTTCGGTCATGCCGTAGCGTTCGAGGATGCGATGCCCGGTGCGTGCCTCGAAGCGTGCGTGGGTCTCGGCGAGGAGAGGCGCGCTGCCGGAAACGAAGAGCCGCATGTGGGCGACCAGTTCGCGGGTAAATCGCGGCTCGTCGAGGAGGCGTGTGTAGAACGTCGGCACGCCCATCATGGCCGTCGAGGTGGGGAGCGCCCCGAGAACGCAGTCGATGTCGAAGGAATGGAGAAAATTCAAGGCGCCGCCTGCGAGCAAGGTCACGTTCGTTGCAACGAAGAGGCCGTGGGTGTGGAAGATCGGCAGGGCGTGGAGGAGAACGTCGTTGGCGGTGAAGCGCCAATGCTGCTGCAGGGTACGGCTGTTGGAAAGGAGGTTGTCGTGGGTCAGCATCGCGCCCTTGGAGCGGCCGGTCGTTCCGGACGTATAAAGGAGGGCGGCGATATCGCCCGGGGCCCGAGGCTTCGTCTCGAACGTCGTGGGGGCGGCGAGGCCGGCATCGGCGAGCGTGCCGGCGCTCTCTGCCTCGCTCCGCCAGACGCCCAGGGTCTCGAGGCGGATGCCGCGGGAGGCGGCGAGGGGCGCCATGCGTTCATGGTGAGCAGGATCGCATACGAAGACGGCCGGCTCCGCGTCGGAAAGGAAATAGTCGATCTCGGCCGGCGTATAGGCGTTGTTGAGTGGCAGGAAGACGGCGCCGGCGCGTACGGCGCCGAGGTAGAGCATGAGCGCTTCGATCGACTTCGGCGCCTGGACCGCCACCCGGTCTCCGGGTTGAACGCCACGTTCGACCAATACGTTGGCGAAACGGGCCGAGACGTCGAGGACGTCCTGGTAGGAGTAGTGCCGGCCATCGGGCAGGCGTGCGAAGAGGCGGTCCGACTGGAAACCTCGGGTCAGACCATCGAAGAGGACATTGCCCGCCATCGCTGCAGGAACTCCATGTATTCGGGTTGCGGACGAGCTGCCCGGCGGGACTCGTCAGGTGGTCGGGGCGAGGTTCATGACCTCGCGGTAGAAGGCGAGTTCGGCTTGGAGCGCAGCGACGATGGTCTCGCGGCGCCGGAAGCCATGGCCCTCGCCGGGAAAGAGATGGAAATCGGCGCGCACGCCCCGGGAGCGCAGGGCGCCGACCATCGCCTGGCTCTGCTCGGGCGGAACCACGTTATCTTCCGCGCCCTGCAGGAGCAACACGGGCGAGCGGATGCGATCGACCCGATGCAGCGGTGAGCGCTCGTCGAATACCGGGTCGGCATCGTTCTTGGCTCCGAGCAGGCGGTAGAGGTATCCGGCTTCGAACTTGTGGGTGGTCGCCTGGAGGCGGGCGAGATCGGCGATGCCGTAGCAACTGACGCCGGCGGCGAAAAGGTCGCTGGCGGCGAGCGTGGCAAGGACAGTGTATCCGCCCGCGCTGCCGCCGTAGAGCGCAATCCGTGCGGGATCGGCGAGTCCGGCGGTGGCGAGGTGGCGGGCCGCGGCGATCGTGTCGGCGACGTCGCGGATGCCCCACGCGCCGTCGAGGCGGCGGCGGTAGTCGCGCCCGAAGCCGGTCGTGCCGGAATAGGCGAGGTCGAGGAGAAGAAAGCCGCGGCTCGTCCAGAACTGGACTCGCGGCTTGAAGCCGCGATCGAGGCTGCCGGTCGGCCCGCCATGCAGCGTGATGATGGCCGGCGGAAGTGGATTGCCGCGGGGGGCGCGGTGGGTGTCGCTCGCGGGCCGATAGAGCACGCCGTGCAATGGTTCGCCGCTATCGTCGTGGAATTCGATGGAGCGGCCGACCGAGATGCCGTCGCCGAGGGCCTCGAGATCGCTCCTTGCGGGCCAGACGCGGTGCGGTCGCACATTCGGCCGGATGACGGTGATGGCGGGGGTGTCCCTGTCACTCGCCGCGATCACGGCGATGTCGCCGCCCGGAAGCGCAACGAGGCTCGAAAAGCCGGCAAGGTCGCCGGCGATGCGGCGCGGCGGGGTGGCCGGGCCGGCGCGCACGAGGTGTTCGCGTCCCTCGTGGGAGGCGGTCACGAAGGCGACCCGTTCATCGCCGCCCGTCAGGCAGTAGCTGCGCGCGCCGAGGCCCCAGAGTGGTTGGAAGAGGTCGCCCGGACCGGTGTCCAGGGGCGGCAAGTGGCCATCACGCCAACGCATCAGGCGACCCGATCCCGGTCCGTCGGTGATGTAATGGAGGGTTCCATCGGGCGACCAATCCGGTTCCGTGACCGCTTCGCCTGCGCCGCCCGCGATTTGACTCGGGGGCTCAAGCCGACCATCGCCCGCGACCTCTGCGAGCGAGAGGCGGGCGGCGTCCCAGGGCATGTCCGGGAGCGACCAGGACAGCCAGGCGAGGCGGCCTCCATCGGGACTGAGGCGGGGAAAGGCGAAAAAATCGGTGTCGGCGACCAGCACGACGAGGTCGGCGACCGTCGCGGGCGTTTCGCCCTGGTCGGTGGCGAGTCCGAGCAGGTGAGTGGGGTGCCGGCGGTGCGGCGCCAGTGGAACAGCGACGATGGCGGCAGTCGGGTGCTCGTGCGGCGAGTTGCCATCGGGGGGCGCGTCGGGTGATGCGGAGCCGGCCCCATTCGCGGCGGGCGAAGCGACTTCAGCCACCGCGATCAAGCGGTTACGCTGGCGGTCGAGGCAAAGGTCGGCAAAGCGCCAACCGGGCGCATCCGTGATACGAACGACGGTGCCAGCGGCGGTGCGGTGGTGGATGTCCTGATTGGCATCCTCGATGAAATAGAAGCCGCCGGCGCCGTCGCACAGGAAGGCCACGCCGCCGTACTCGTGGACGCGCGTGCGTGCGCTGTGTTCGACCGCAAGCACCTCTTCGGGCGGGCACGAGCCATCGAGCGGGGCGCGCATGACGGTGCCGCGACCGCCTTGCGAGGGGCGCGCCTCCGTCCAGTAAAGGTGCGCCCCATCGCAATCGAGCGAGCCGAAGCGGATCGACTGGGTGGCGACGTGGTCGGGCGTGATTGGAGACGGCCAGAGGCCATGGGGGAGCGGGAGCCGGGTCATGGCGACAAGGTGCCGAGGTGGGCGGCCGCGTCAAGTGTCGCGACGATGAACGGCAACGGGCACGCGAGCCCGGCAGCATTGTTGCGACATGGGGGGCGCCGCGATTTCGATTGTTGCAAACGTTCGCCGATTATGGCAACTTCCCGTAGATAGGTCAGCCATGCTGTCCTAATATATGATCGGCGCACTCGCGCAATCCATTGCAGCGGAACGGCTTTCGACCACCGGCGACGGTGCGGGTAGGGCCGCTTCGGTGCGCGAATGTTCCTTTGCTCGACCGTGCCGCTCGAGGCGTACCGCGAGCACGGCGATGGAACGCCGGTCCATGATGTTCTGGTGGGGCCCCGCCGAGAAGGCGCGGCCGGCACTGCGAAGGGCAAGGAGAGGGATCATGTCGCAACCCACGATCAGGGGCAGCATCCGGCAGCCGCGGACGATTGGGTCGCGCGCTCGCAAACCGGTTGCCCCGACGGCGGGCCTCTATGATCCCTCGCTCGAGCACGACGCCTGTGGTGTCGGCTTCGTTGCCGACCTCAAGGGGCGAAAGAGCCACGAGATCGTCACGGACGGGCTGAGGATCCTGGAGAACCTCACCCACCGCGGCGCGGTCGGGGCCGACCCGTTGGCTGGCGATGGGGCCGGCATGCTCGTCCAGTTGCCGGATGAGTTCCTCAGGCGGGAGTGCGCGGGCCTCGGCATCGCGTTGCCCGAGGCGGGCGATTATGGTGCCGGGTTCTTCTTCATGCCGCAGGACGACGCGATCCGCGCGCAATGCGAGGAGCTGGTCGCCGAGGTGACGGCGAGCGAAGGGCTGGAATTGCTCGGCTGGCGCGAGGTGCCGACCGACAACTCGTGCCTCTCGGACGGCGTCATCGCGACCGAGCCACGCCACGCCCAGGTGTTCATCGGCAGGGGGCCGGGCGCCAAGGGCCTTTCGGGCGACGATTTCGAGCGCCGGCTCTACGTGCTGCGCAAGGTCATCTCGAACCGCATCTACGCGCAGACCGAGGGACGCGACAACGGTTTCTACACCGTTTCGCTCTCCAGCCGGACGATGGTCTACAAGGGCATGTTCCTCGCCGACCAGCTCGGGGCGTACTACAGCGACCTGCACGATCCGGAATTCGCCTCCGCCCTCGCGTTGGTCCATCAGCGCTTCTCGACCAATACATTCCCATCCTGGAAGCTGGCGCATCCCTACCGCATGGTCGCCCACAACGGGGAGATCAACACGCTGAGGGGGAACGTGAACTGGATGGCCGCGCGCCAGGCCAGCGTCTCGTCCCCGCTCTTTGGCCCAGATATCGGAAAGCTCTGGCCGATCTCCTATGAAGGCCAGTCGGATACGGCGTGTTTCGACAACGCTCTCGAGTTCCTCTACATGGGGGGCTACGAGCTGGCGCACGCCGCCATGATGCTGATTCCGGAAGCATGGGCGGGAAATCCGCTCATGGACGAGGACCGCAAGGCCTTCTACGAATACCACGCCGCGCTCATGGAGCCGTGGGACGGACCGGCGGCGGTCGCCTTCACCGATGGCCGCCAGATCGGCGCCACGCTCGACCGTAACGGCCTGAGGCCCGCCCGCTACTACGAAACGAACGACGGCCGTGTGGTGATGGCTTCGGAAGCTGGGGTGCTGCCGGTTGCGGAAGAGAAAATAACCCGCAAGTGGCGCCTGCAACCGGGCAAGATGCTGCTGATCGACCTCGAAGAAGGGCGGATCATCGACGATGATGAGCTGAAGTCGCGGATCGCGCGCAAGAATCCTTATCGCGAGTGGTTGGCGGGCAGCCAGATCCTGGTCGCCGATCTACCGGAGGGACGGGCGCGGCACAAGCGGTCGGGCGCGGCGTTGCTCGATCTCCAGCAAGCCTTCGGCTACACCCAGGAAAGCCTCAAGATGCTGATGGCGCCGATGGTGCTGACCGGTCAGGAGGCAGTCGGCTCCATGGGGACGGACACGCCGATTTCCGCTCTCTCCGATCACGCGAAACTGCTGCACACCTACTTCAAGCAGAATTTCGCGCAGGTGACGAACCCGCCGATCGATCCGATCCGCGAGGAACTGGTGATGTCGCTGGTCTCCTTCATCGGACCGCGTCCGAACATCCTCGACGTGACGAGTACGTCGCGGCTGAAGCGGTTGGAAGTCGCACAGCCGATCCTGACGAACGACCAGCTCGAGCGCGTGCGCCGCATCGCGGACGTCGCCGACAACCGGTTCCGCACGATCACGATCGACATCACCTATCCCGCGACCAATGGCGTCAACGGCATGAAGCCGGCGCTGGCGAGCATCTGCAAGCAGGCGGAGGTGGCTGTCGGCATCGAGGACGGCGACCAGTTCAACATCATCATCATCTCCGACCGCATGGTGGGGCCGGACCGCATTCCGATTCCCTCCCTGCTGGCTACATCGGCGGTGCACCACCACCTCATCCGCTGCGGGCTGCGGACCTCGGTCGGTCTCGTCGTCGAGACCGGGGAGGCGCACGAGGTGCACCAGTTCTGCACGCTCGCAGGATACGGCGCCGAGGCGATCAATCCCTATCTCGCGTTCGAGACGATCGAGAAGCTGGTCGGCGACCTCGACCAACCCATTCCGGCCGAGGAGGCACAGAAGCGCTACATCAAGGCGATCGACAAGGGTATTCTAAAGGTCATGTCCAAAATGGGCATTTCGACCTACCAGTCGTATTGTGGAGCGCAAATCTTCGATGCCGTCGGGCTGAAGCGGGCGTTCGTCGATCGCTATTTCACGGGCACGCACACCCAGGTCGAGGGCGTTGGTCTGGCCGAGATCGCGCGGGAGACAGTGGAGCGGCACGGTCTGGCGTTCGGCGCGTCTCCGGTGCTGGCCGGCGCGCTCGAGGTCGGGGGAGAATATGCCTTCCGCATTCGCGGCGAACGGCATTCCTGGACGCCGCAGACGGTCGCGGACCTGCAGCATGCGGTACGCGGAAAATTGCCGGAGAAATACCGCGACTTCGCGCGTGCGGTGAACGAGCAGGGCGAACGGCTGATGACGATGCGCGGGCTCTTCCGCATCAGGTCCGCCGAGGAGGCTGCACGCGCACCGGTACCGCTGGAGGAAGTCGAGCCGGCGGAAGAGATCGTCAAGCGGTTTTCCACCGGAGCAATGAGCTTCGGGTCGATCAGCCGCGAGGCGCACACGACGCTCGCCATCGCGATGAACCGGATCGGCGGCAAATCGAATACGGGGGAAGGCGGCGAGGAGGCGGACCGGTACGTGCCGCTCGCCAACGGCGACAGCATGCGCTCGGCGATCAAGCAGGTGGCGTCCGGCCGCTTCGGAGTGACGGCGGAATATCTCGTCAACGCCGACATGATCCAGATCAAGATGGCGCAGGGAGCAAAACCCGGCGAGGGCGGTCAATTGCCTGGCCACAAGGTCGACCCGACGATCGCAAAGGTGCGCCATTCGACGCCGGGCGTCGGGCTGATCTCGCCGCCGCCGCATCACGACATCTATTCCATCGAGGACCTCGCGCAGCTCATCTTCGACCTCAAGAACACCAATCCGAGGGCGGATATTTCCGTCAAGCTGGTTTCGGAAGTGGGCGTCGGTACGGTCGCGGCGGGCGTCGCCAAGGCCAAGGCCGATCACGTCACCATCTCTGGCTTCGAGGGAGGCACGGGGGCGAGCCCGCTCACGTCCATCAAGCACGCCGGCAGTCCCTGGGAGATCGGTCTCGCAGAGACGCAGCAGACGCTCGTGCTCAACCGCCTCAGGGGGCGCATCCGCGTGCAGGTCGACGGCGGCGTGCGTACCGGGCGCGACGTCATCGTCGGTGCGCTGCTCGGGGCGGACGAATTCGGCTTTGCAACCGCGCCGCTCATCGCGGCCGGCTGTATCATGATGCGCAAGTGCCATCTCAACACCTGTCCGGTCGGCGTCGCAACGCAGGACCCCTTGCTCCGCAAGCGCTTCTCCGGACAGCCGGAGCACGTCATCAACTATTTCTTCTTCGTCGCCGAGGAGGTGCGCGAAATTCTCGCCTCGCTCGGCATGCGCTCGCTCGAGGAAGCGATCGGGCGAACCGAGTTGCTCGACAAGGAGCGTGCCGTCGGACACTGGAAGGCCAAGGGGCTCGACTTTTCACGTCTCTTCCACAAGCCGGAGGTTGGCGACGACGTCGCCGTCAGGTGTGTCGAACGGCAAGTTCACGCCATCGATGATGTGCTCGACCGGCAAGTGATCGAGAAAGCGCAGGCGGCGCTCGAGCGACGTCAGCCAGTGCGCATGGACCTTGCCATCCGGAACACGAACCGGACATTCGGGGCGATGCTTTCGGGCGAGGTCGCACGCCGCTACGGCCATGCCGGCCTCGCGGACGATACCATCCACATTTCGCTTACCGGAACGGCCGGTCAGAGCTTCGGGGCGTGGGCGGCCAAGGGTGTGACGCTCGAACTCGAAGGCGAGGCCAACGACTATGTCGGCAAGGGCCTTTCGGGTGGACGGATCGTGGTCAGGCCACCCAAGGGATCGAAAATCGACGCCGCCAGGAGCATCATCGTCGGAAACACGGTGCTCTATGGTGCGATCAGCGGGGAGTGCTACTTCCTCGGTGTGGCCGGCGAGAGGTTCGCGGTGCGGAACTCGGGAGCGGTCGCGGTGGTCGAGGGAACGGGCGATCACGGCTGCGAGTACATGACGGGTGGCTGCGTCGTGGTGCTCGGCCAGACGGGGCGGAATTTCGCTGCCGGGATGTCCGGCGGCATCGCTTATGTCTATGATGAAAAAAATGATTTCGCTGTCCGCTGCAACCAGTCGATGGTCGATCTGCAACCGGTCGAAGCCGAACTCGAGGGGCGCCGTCTGGCAGGGCCGCAGGCCGGAGAGCTGGATACGCACGGGCTGGTCGATGTGATGCGTGACATGAGCAACCGGGACGAGGAGCGGCTTTTCGTTCTCATCCGCAACCATGCCCGCTACACGGGCTCGCGGCGCGCGAAGGAAATCCTCGAGAACTGGGACGTGGAGCGCGGAAAATTCGTCAAGGTCATGCCGGTAGAGTACCGCCGGGCACTCGCCGAGCTGGCACGGGCGCAGGAGGCCGACACGACGGGTCTCGACGTCCTCGAGATCGGCGTCACGGAGCAGGCCCGCAAACCGGCCGCGGAGTAGGTCGCCCGGGGAGGGATTCGAGCGCCGGACGGGGGCCACGAGTTCTCGGTCGGACCACGAGGCCAGGAGAGGGAGTTGGCACACAACATTCTCGGATTCGTCGCGCGCCGCGAATTGTTGTCGCGCCACCAAAGCCTTGCCTACGGGGCTGTCGTTGCGCCGCTCGCGCTCGGGTTGGCCCTGCTCGTCAAGGCCGGATGGTCGTTCGATCCGCCGGACACGCCGGGCAGCGGACTTCTCGGGATCGGCGCCAGGATAGGGAGTGAGGAAGCGGTGGTTCTGGTGGCGACGGCATATTTCGGTGGCCAGGGCGAGCAGGGGGCGGCGGTGTGGTCGCCGGATCGACAACTGGCGTTCGGCGTTTCAAAGGGAGCGATCAATGCGGGGCTCGCCCATCTCGGTGTCGGGACGGAGAGCGGGGTCGACGCGTTCGATCGGGTGGGCCTCGGCTGGTATCGCCGCAACTCCGACTGGGTCGCATACGCCAAGAAGGGCAAGGCGGACTGGGAAACGGCAGCCGGGCCGGCCGCGGCCGAGGCCTTCTCGGCCTTTCGCGATCAGGGACCAGCGACATGATGCGGATCTTCGGAGACCGTAATTCGGGCAACTGCCTCAAGGTGAAGTGGACCGCCGATCACCTGGGGCTCGACTACACCTGGGTCGACGTCGATGTCATGAAGGGCGAAAGCCGCACGCCCGCCTATCTGGCGCGGTTCAGCCAGGGGCAGGTGCCGGCAGTCGTGCTCGACGATGGGCGCTGTCTTGCCCAGTCCAATGGGATCATGCGCTTTTTGGCCCGCGGCTCGGGGCTGCTGCCGGACGATCCCTTCGCGCAGGCCAAGGTCGACGAATGGCTGTTCTGGGAGCAGAATTCGCACGAATTCTTCGTTGCGGGCGCGCGCTTCCAGAGGGTTTACCTCGGCAAGCCGGCAGCCGAAGTCGAGCCATGGCGGATGGAGCGGGGCAACCGCGCGCTGGATCAGATGGAAAAGGAACTGACGGGGCGGGAATGGTTCGCTGCCGGCCGCCTGACCATCGCCGACATCGCGCTCCTGACCTATACGCGGGTAGCCCAAGAGGGCGGTTTCGATCTCGCCGGCCGGCCGGCGGTACGGCAATGGATCGCGCGCTGCGAGAGCGCGCTTGGCGTCGAGCTCTGAGGGGAGCGAATTTGATGGGCAAGCCCACGGGATTTCTGGAGTTCGAACGCAAGGATCGCGGCTACCGGCCGGTGGAGGAGCGTGTCCGCCATTTCCGGGAGTTCGTCACGGCCCTCGGTGAGGCGGAGACCAAAAAGCAGGCCGCGCGCTGCATGGATTGCGGTATCCCGTACTGCCACAACGGCTGTCCGGTGAACAATCAGATCCCAGACTGGAACGATCTCGTCTACCGGGGAGAGTGGGAGACGGCCCTGTCCAACCTCCATTCCACGAACAATTTTCCCGAAGTCACCGGTCGCGTCTGCCCGGCGCCGTGCGAGGCGAGCTGCACGCTCAATATTCCGGACACGCCCGTCACCATCAAGTCGATCGAGTGCGCGATCGCGGACCGCGGCTTCGATGAAGGCTGGATCCAGCCGCAGCCGCCGACCGAGCGGACCGGACGCAAGGTGGCCGTCGTCGGTTCGGGCCCGGCGGGGCTGGCTGCCGCGCAACAGCTCGCGCGGGCCGGCCACGAGGTGCACGTCTTCGAGAAGAACGCCAAACCCGGCGGCCTGCTGCGCTACGGCATCCCGGACTTCAAGATGGAAAAGCACATCGTCGACCGGCGCATCGCGCAGATGGAGGCCGAAGGTGTCGTCTTTCATTGCAATGCGGCGGTCGGGAAGGATTTGACGAGCCGCCAGCTCCTGGACACGCATGATGCCGTCTTGCTCGCCTGCGGTTCGGAGGAACCGCGGGAGCTGGCCATCCCCGGGCGGGAGCTCGTCGGCATCTATCGGGCCATGGATTATCTTCCTCAGCAGAACCGACGCAACGGGGGCGAGCCGGTCGATCGCACCCTCGGTACGCTCGAAACCGCCGGCGGGAGGCACGTCGTGGTGATCGGGGGCGGGGATACGGGGTCCGACTGCATCGGCACGGCGTTCCGGCAGGGTGCCATCTCGGTGACGCAGCTCGAGATCATGCCGGAGCCGCCGGCAAAGGAGAACAAGGGGCTGACCTGGCCGCACTGGCCGCTCCGGATGCGTACCTCCTCGAGCCAGGCCGAGGGAGCAGCGCGGGAATTCTCCGTCACCACGAAGCGCTTCG
Source organism: Hyphomicrobiales bacterium (assembly GCA_016125495.1). Taxonomy (NCBI): domain Bacteria; kingdom Pseudomonadati; phylum Pseudomonadota; class Alphaproteobacteria; order Hyphomicrobiales; species Hyphomicrobiales bacterium. The sequence continues at coordinate 103,531 of WGLQ01000002.1, forward strand.
AGGGATTGAATGGGCGGGTGACGCAACTCGTCTGCGCACGTTGCGACGAGAAATTCCAGGAGATCGAGGGCAGCGAGTTCGTGCTGCCGGCCGACCTCGTGCTGCTCGCCATGGGCTTCGTCCATCCGGTGGCGGCGGGGCCGATCACGGAATTCGGGCTCGCGCTCGATGGGCGGCGCAACGTCAAGGCGGACGATCGCAGCTATCGCACCTCACATGAAAAGGTGTTCGTTGCCGGGGATATGCGGCGCGGCCAGTCGCTCGTCGTCTGGGCGATCCGCGAGGGTCGGCAGGCGGCGCATGCCATCGACAAGGCGCTGATGGGGGCGAGCGTGCTGCCGCGCTAGACGGTGGGGGACGGTCGGGAGGATTTCGGTAAACATGATCCACCGACGCCGACCATGGCTAACCGGATGGCAAGCCCCGCGGTATCATAGGTCTTCGGTCGCGATCCGTCATAGGAGAGAACCGTGAGCCGCCAGTCCCCGTTTCCCCGCGTTCGAGCCAGCGAGCACACCGTCACGAAAAACGACAAGGTGCGCAAGGCCCTCGCCGGACATGGCGACAACGGGAGGGCCGTGCGCCACGTCCTGCATTTCCTCTTTCACGACGACGATGCGACCTTCACGGAGGCCGCGATGGCGGAGGAATTGCGGGGGCTCGGCTTCGAGGTCGACCTTGCGAAATGCAGGAATGGCGTCATCGCGGAGGAATACCGTGAGGTCGCCTCGACCGATTTCGACGAAACGACCGAGGCCCTTTCGCAATTCGCCCGCGCGCGAGGATGGCAATACGACGGCTTCGAGTGCGCCGTCGAGATCGCGGACTGAAGCGGCGGGCCGGGGCGGGGGGCGCGGAACTTCAGCTAGACGCGAACATACCGCCCCGCCGTGTCGGATTCGACCTTATAGTCCCACGCTGTTCCATTGGTCGCCATGGCAGCGTTGACGACTTGCTTTTGGGCGAGCCGGGACCATATATCCCTTTCGATGGCGTCGAGATCGAATTGGCCCTTGGTGATCAGCGCATCGAGTTCGCGCTCGACATCTGCAACGCTCGGATCGCCGGCGCGATTGTTCCACTCGCCCGGATCCTCGAGCATGTCGAACAATTGCGGCGCGGAGCGATGGCAATAAAGGTATTTCCAGCGCCCCTTCCGCACCATGAAGCTCGGGCGCATGATGCCTTCACCATGGTACTCGGAGATGACCGGGACCTCGTCCAGTGGATCGCCAAGCAGCGCCGGCATCAGTGAGCGTCCGTCCAGCGGGCGCGCGGGCGCAGCCCCTACGAGGTCGATGAGGGTCGCGGGGAGATCGATCAGTGAAACGGGAGTTTCGACCGTGCGATGACCCGCGCCCGGGAAATCGATGATCAGTGGAATGCGCGCGGACCACTCGTAGAGGCTGCGCTTCTGGATCAGTCCCTTCTCGCCGAGCATTTCGCCGTGATCGGACGTCAGGATGACGATCGTGTTCCGCCTCAGTCCCTTTTCTTCCAGCACCGCGAGCAGTTCGCCCAACTTGTCGTCGACGTAGTGCGCGAGCGCCGCAAAGCCGCGGCGCATGGCGATCAGATGGCGCGGGTCCCGGATGCTCTTGCGGTCGAGCCCGTACCAGCGGATGAATGCCCGGTCGAAGTCCGAATATCTCTCATCCATGTCGCCGGGATAGTTCGGCAAGGGCAGATCGGCGTCCTTGTAGATCTCCCAATAGGCGCGAGGCACGATGTACGGCGGATGCGGATTCGTGAATGACACCGTCAGCATGAAGGGGCGGTCAGGTGCGTGACGCAAGTATTCGAGCGCCCGAAAATGCGTCTCCTCGTCGTACTGCAACTCCTTGCTCCAGCCCGGACCGATATTCTCCGCTTGGTACTGGGGCGCGAAGTCGAATGCCATTGCCTCCGGATCGTTCTCGGGCAGGAGCGGATACGACCAGATGAAGCCAGAGGGATAAATATCTGTGTTCAGGCGTCGTCAGAACCCGTGCAACTGGTCGGCGCCGACGAAATGCATCTTGCCCGAGAGCACCGTGTCGTAGCCCGCGTTGGTGAGGTAGTGGGCGAAGGTCGGTATGAAGCTGTGATATGGATCGCCGTTGTCGTAGCAGCCCGTGGTGGAGGTGTAGAGTCCGGTCATCAGGCAGGAGCGGGCCGGGACGCAGATCGGACTCGGCGTGTAGGCCGTCGTGAAATTCACGGCGCGCTCCGCAAGGGCCTTCATGTGGCGGGTTCGTGCGATCGGATAGCCGCACGCCTCCAGCATGAAAGGCGTCATCTGGTCCGCCATGACGAGGAGGATATTCGGTCGATCGTTGCCCACGGGGCTCTCCATCATTGGCTCTGGTCCGCTCGCATCGAAGCCGCGCAGCCAGTCGAGACGCGATATCTGCGTCTTCTAGAGGGTGTCCGAGATGATGGATAGCGGTTGGCGCGCAACAGGGCGATGGTCGCCGATCTCCAGCAACTCAGCCGGAAGGCTGGCGGGCAACGGTCGAGGAACCGGAGGGGGGCGGCCACGAGAAATCGTCGGCGCGTCCGGGCTTGGAAGGCAGCCGCTCGCCCTTCACCAGAACCTTGTAATAGGGCGTCTGGGTGATCGGCACGCGGCGGCCGCGCGTCTGGGTCCATTCCTCCTCGGGCGTGATCTGGCCGATGAGCGTCGCGCCGGTCGCGAGATTGAACTCGAGCGGGCCGGAGGCGGCGGGTGCGGCGGCGCCGGAACGGCGACGGATATGCTGGACGACGGCGGTCGGAATCGCGGGGCGGGGCAGTTCGATCTCCAGCTCGCGGCGGCTCGCGGTGATGTCGCCGCTGGCGATCGCGGCGCCGAGATCGGGGGTAATCGTCAGGACGACCTTGGAGGTGTCGTCCTTGTACTCGATGAGTTCGCCGAGCGGCAGGCGCTGGCTGATCGGGCCCTCCGTGAGACGCTGGCCGACGGCTTCGGGCGTCGCCGAGAAGTTCGGCCGCCGGCGCTCGGAGATGCGCTGCTGCTCCTCCTCGTCGCCGGCGAGAGGCACGTCCTGTTGCGTGCGGGCCGTTGCGATGTCGCGCTGGATGGACTTGGCGACGAAGTGGGCGAGGGTGCCGTAACCGCTCGCGGTGAAATGGATGCCGTCCTTGTCGCGCAGCCGGCGGACGCGACCTTCCATGTCGGGGCCGTAGTCGGTGTAGCCGCCTTCCTGGTCGGCGGAGGCGGCCCAGGTGTCGATGTAGCGCAGTCCGCGGCGCGCGGCGCGCTCACGGAAGATGAGATTGAGGGTGCTCGCGATCTCGACGCGCTCACGGCCGCGAACGATCGGCAGGCCGACCCAATAGACGGCCGCTTTCTCGGTGGCGAGCCGCTCCAGCATGGCATCGACGCGCGTGGTGTAGGCTGCGATCCACTCGTCGGAACCCGGTTTCAGGCGTTTGCCGTCCACGCGAATCTGTCGCCAGTCGCTGACGCCGAACAGGACGATCGCGATCTGGAAGTCGCTGTCGGCGACGGCCTTACGGGTGACGGACAGCGCGTCGAGGGCGCCGCCGGCGGTGAGCCCGACGCCCCAGGCGGTTTTGCCGAGCAATTGGATGCCGCCGTCCTTTTCCAACTCGCCTCGCAGGCCGCCCGTGAGGCCCTCGGCGAGCGAATCGCCGATCACCATGACGCGGTAGCGGCCATCCGGCGGGAATGGGGTGACATAGCTCGAGCTGAACTGGGCGGCGGCGGGATGGGTGACGGCAGCGAGCCCGAGGGTGACAACGACCGGAACGAGCAGAAAGCCGAAGGCTGCGCGCAACACTTGCCGGCTTCGTGCGACCGCTCGCCAGAAGGTGCGATGCCAAGCGGCTGGTCCGGTGATGCGGACACTGGGGTTCCGGTCAGCCATCGCTCGGCGTGCTCCCATCCTTGCTCGTCGTCTCGCGCAGTCGTTGCAGAAGCTCGGCTGTCGGATGGCCATCCGCCGGAAGACCGATCGTCTGCTGGAAGCGCCGCAACGCCTCGCGCGTCGCCGGCCCGATGATACCATCGATTCCGCCAGTAGAGTGGCCGCGCGCAACGAGAAGCGACTGCAGTTCCTCACGCTCCTCGCGTTTCAGTGGACGATCGCCGGTCGGCCACGGGCGCGCGAAGGGCGGGCCGCCCGCGAGCCGGTCGGCGAGATGTCCGATGGCGAGCGCGTAGGACGTCGACTGATTGTAGCGCAGGATGGCGCGGAAATTGGAAAAGACGAGGAATGCCGGTCCGCTGGCGCCAGCCGGTACCAGAACCGTGCCCTCGGCCGGCAGACCGGTGAGTGCGCCTCCTCCGAGACGGACGACGCCGAGCCCGGACCATTCGGAAAGCGAGCGCGGAGCGCGCAGGCCCGTCAGCGCGTAGTCGAAGCCTTCGGGCAGGGCGACCTCGATGCCCCATGGTTCGCCCGTCTGCCAGCCCGAGGCCACGAGGTAGTTGGCGGTCGAGGCGAGGGCGTCGGCGTGCGAGCCCCAGAGATCGCGGCGGCCGTCGCCGTCGAAGTCGACGGCGTGCGAGAGGAATGTGGTCGGGATGAACTGGGTATGGCCCATGGCGCCGGCCCACGAGCCGACCATGGCGGCTGGAGTGACATCGCCGGCTTCGAGAATCTCGAGGGCTGCGACGAGTTGGCGGCGTCCGTAGTCGGCCCGCCGGCCGCCGCGCAGTGCCAGCGTTGCCAGCGAGCGCACCACTGAACGCGTGCCGGCGCTGCGGCCATAGCCGGACTCGAGGCCCCAGATAGCAACGAGCGTCTGACGCGGAACGCCGTGGCGGGCCTCGATGGCCGCGAGCACCGTGGCCTCGCCCGCGAGCTTCTCGCCGCCGTTGGCGATGCGGGTTTCGGAGACGGCCAAGGCAAGGTAGTCGGCGACGCTGCGGGAGTGTTCGGGTTGGTTTTCAAGGAGATCGACGATGGTTGGGTCAATCGTGAGACCGGCGGTCGCCGTTGCGAAAGTGGTCCGCGAGACGCCTTTGGCCTCGGCCTCGGTCGCCAGCTCCGAGAGCAGGCTTGCGAGTTCGCTGGCCTCGTCCGTCGTGCTCGCTTGGCCACCGGGGGAGGATACGACCATCGGACTCGCCTTGCGTTCGGGGAGCGGGGGGCGGGCGGATGCCTCGAGCGACGGCGCGAGGACCATCGTGGCGACGCCGACCAGGAGCGACGACAGCCGCCGACGCCGGGTATGGCGGGGCATCGCGCGGCCTCGGACCAGCCGCAAGACGGAACGCGCATGGCGGAACGGCGCTACCATGTCGGGGCGGGTCCCCTTCGGGTTGATCGCGCCGTCCGGTCCCGTGGTGTCGGACGGGCTTGCCGGTCGGCCCGGTGCCAGTTTCGTCAATGGCATCGAACTCGCCCGTCATACTAACATGTTCGGGACCGGTGGTGGGAGGGGGTGACCCCGGGCCGGTCGGCGATGCCAGAAGAGAGCCAGAATCGTAATGGTCTGGTAATGATGATGGTCGATCGCATGGAGTTGCGCGATTGCATGGCCCCGACCATGCACGATCTCGTGTGCATCCTCGGTGGACCAGCGTGGTCCGCCGTGACGCGGCCAACCGAACGAGGCGACCGGCGATGAAGCGCATACGCAAGGCGGTTTTTCCCGTGGCGGGGCTCGGCACCCGCTTCCTGCCAGCCACGAAGGCAATGCCCAAGGAGATGCTGACGGTCGTCGACCGGCCGGTGATCCAGCACGTCGTCGACGAGGCGCGCGAGGCCGGGATCGAGCATTTCATCTTCGTGACCGGGCGCAACAAGCACGTGATCGAGGATCATTTCGACCGCTCGGTCGAACTCGAGATGACGCTTCGCGAGAAGGCCAAGCTCGCCGAGATCAACATGCTCGAGGAACTCATGCCGGGCGCCGGCCAGACGAGTTTCACGCGCCAGCAGGCGCCACTCGGCCTCGGGCACGCGGTGTGGTGCGCCCGCGACCTCGTCGGTGACGAGCCGTTCGCGCTGCTGCTGCCCGACATGATCGTCAAGACCGAGGGCAAGAGTTGCCTCGCGCAGATGATGGACGTCTATCACGATGTCGGCGGTGGCAACGTCGTCGGCGTCGAGCGCGTCGATGCCAAAGAGGCACACAAATTCGGCATCGTCGGCATCGCGGATGGGCCGGGGCCCGTCTGGCCGGTGCGCAACATGGTCGAAAAGCCGAAGCCTGGAACCGCGCCGTCCAACCTCTACATCATGGGGCGCTACATCCTGCAGCCCGAAATCTTCGGCATCCTCGCGAGCCAGGAGCGTGGCGCGGGCGACGAAATCCAGCTGACGGACGCCATGCTCAAGCTGCTCGCCAGCCAGTCGTTCGTTGCTTTCGAGCACGACGGACAGACGTTCGATTGCGGTTCCAAGCTCGGCTTCCTGCTCGCCAACGTGGCGCTCGCGCTCGAGGATGGTGCGCTCGCCGGTCCCTTCAGCCAAGGCATCCGGGACATCCTCGATGGGAGCGGAAAGGCCAAGACCGCGCGCCCGGCGCTGGTGAGGCGCGCGGTCTGAGGCAGCGTACCCGAGGCTAGGGGGCGACGCGCATTCCGAGGCGGACCGAGGAAACGTCGTAGTCGCGATCCGGGAGCGAGCTTTGAAAGCTCGTGTGCTCGAGGCGTGCGGTGACGGTGAGGCCACGGCGCAGGAAGTACTCGGCGGCAACGAAGGCCGCCAGCTCGCTTTCCTCGATGTCGACGCCCTCGTAGTCCTGCGTTCCATAGGCCAGGCCCGCCGTTGCCAGGAAATAGCGGCGGAAAGCGTGCTCGATCTCGAGCGCGTAGGCGGTCGTGCGCGAGCCCGGCGAGCCGGCGAGTGTGGTCGGCTCGAGTTCACTGGCGCCGCGCAAGCGGACCGTGGTGAGCGCGGAGGGAAGCCAGGTGAGGCTGGCATCGACGACGATGCCGTCGAGTTGGCCGAAGCTGGCCTCGTCGGGGCGGATTCGGCCATAGCCGACGGCGGCGCGACCGGTCAGAACGGCGCGGCTCAATTCGCCTTCGATCCCCGCAACGAGCCGCTCGCGGCGATGATCACGCGTAAAGCCGTCGTCGAAGGTGGCGAGGGCATAGTCGCGATCATTGCTCTCTCCCTCGACGAAGAGCGAGAGGCCAGGCTTCAGGTTCAGGGCCGCCCGGGCACCGCCGACAACCTCGAGATAGTCCCGCTCGTTGCCGGTGGCCGGCACGCCGCCCGCGGTCACGAGGGCATCGTCGAAGCGCTCGAGGCCGGCCCGCAGTCCGACGTCGAGTCGGTTGAAGCGCCGGTCGAGCGCCAGCGAGGCGGCAAAGGTTTCGATGTTCGGACGCTCGCCGGCACCCGTTGCGCCGCTCTCGAGCTCTCCGCGGGCCTCCTGCTGCAGTTCGTAGCGGAGTTCGCCAGTGAGGGCGGTGTCCTCGCGGATGTCGATCCGGGCGCGGGCGATGGCCCGAAGCGCGCGGTCGTCCTCCTCGGGAAAGCCGGCATGGAAGGTTGCGAGCCCCTCGACGTCGACCTCGAGCGCGTGGCGGCGCCAGTCGCTCGTGATGGTGAAGGCAGGGCGCAATTCGAGCGCGGTGTCGGCATCGGCCGTGCCGGAGCTTGCGCGCACGTTGTCGGTCGCGAGTCCGGACGCCTCGAGGCTCGGCCGCAGAACGAACGAACCGTAGCGCCAGCCGAGTGGCGCAAAGGGGCGATCCTCCTCGAGGCCAGCGTTACGAGCGTCGCGTTCGTCGAGTGCGGGCTGGTCGGTGGTGAGCGCGGGTAGGCGTTCGGGCTCGCCGAAGGCGTGGCGCGCGGGAAGGACCGCCAGGGGACCCGCCTCCCGACGCAGACCGTCGTCGAGGCCGGTTGCCGACTCGATCGGGCGAATGGCGCCGTCACGCGTCAACGGGGCACCAAAGCCGTCGGGGCTGGGGCGCGGCGGCTGATCGGCTTCGTAGCTCGCAAGATCACCATCGAGTGGAGCGGTGGGCTCGACCGGCTCGCCGAGACCGTCCTCGGGGGCCGGCGGCACCATGTTCTCGAGCCCCAGGCGCGGATCGCTGCCATCGCCGAGATTGGCGGCGTCATCGCCGTCCTCCTCGAATTCGTCCAATGCATCGGCGTCGCTCCGTGGGGCGCCGGTCTCTGCGTCCCGACCCGAACGTGCGGGATCGAGGCTGCCGAACGAGCTGCGCAGTCCGGCGTTGTCGAAGCCGAGCGGGGCCGGCTCGCCGACATCCGTTGCGGCGTCTGGATTGCCCTCTAGGGTTCGCCGCGCCGGGCCCGAGGACGGGACGAGCGGGTCCAGCGAGCCGGTGAGGCCCGATGTTCCGGATTCCGCCTGCGATCCGAACTGGCCCGCCGTTTCGGCGCGCGTGCTCGTGCGCGTCTGTGCGCTCGCCGGTTGTGTTTCAAGCGCGAGCAGAACCAGCAGCGCCGTGACGAGACGGCAGACAAAGTGGGTGGCGGAGCGCACCGGGCAACCTCTTGGCAATCGGCGCCGGCTCGGCAGCCGGTCCAATGCGCACCCTAGACGGTCATGGCTTTCGGCTTGGTAAACGAAAGCTTTTCCTGTGTGTCGCGGTGGAACACCGCAGAGAGCGTGGGTGCCGGGGGGCTGGCGAATCGTTGCGTGGATGCGATGGTCCGGCTAAGGCTTCACCAGCGCAGTCGCTGCGTGCGAGCCTCGGTTGGCGGCGGATCCGCCGGCCGAAACCGAGCACGGGACGAAGCGACATGGTGGTGAGCGCGATGAGAAGGGGTCAGCAGATCATGCGAGCCGAGCCCTCCGTGCCCCCGGCGCAGCCGGCCATTGCCAGCGCCCTGCACACACTGACCTGCGAGGCGAACGGACTGGAGAGCCTCAAACGGGCGCTCGAGAACGGTCTGGCCGAGCCGTTCACCAGGGCGGTCACGCTGGTGCAAGCGGCCAAGGGGCGGGTGATCCTAACGGGCATAGGCAAGTCCGGGCATGTCGGCCAGAAGATTGCCGCGACGCTCGCTTCGACCGGCACGCCCGCCTATTTCGTGCATCCGAGCGAGGCGAGCCACGGCGATCTCGGGATGATCACGGTCGACGACGTGGTGATCGCGCTTTCGTGGTCCGGAGAGACGGCCGAACTCAAGAACATCATCAATTACACTCGGCGGTTCTCGGTGCCGCTGGTCGCGATCACGGCGCATCCGGAATCCACTCTCGCCAAGTCGTCGGAGATCGTGCTGGCACTTCCGAAGGCGGACGAAGCCTGTCCGCACGGCCTCGCGCCGACGACCTCCACGGTGATGCAACTCGCGGTGGGCGATTGCCTCGCGGTCGCGCTGCTCGAAGGGCGTGGTTTCACGGCCCAGGACTTCAAGGTCTTCCATCCGGGAGGGCAGCTCGGTGCCAGCCTCAAGTTCGTCAGCGATGTCATGCATCGGGGCGAGCGACTGCCGCTCGTGACGGCCGAGACGATGATGCCCGAGGCTCTGTTGGCCATGACCGAAAAGAGCTTCGGCTGCCTCGGCATCGTCGATGGCGCGGGCCGCCTCGCCGGCATCTTCACGGACGGTGACCTGCGCCGACACATGGGGCCGACGTTGTTCGAGAAGGCGGTCGGGTCAGTGATGACGCGGCGACCGAAGACCGTGCGCCCGGACGTGCTCGCCTCGCAAGCGCTCGAGATCATCAACTCCTCGAGCATCACGGCACTGTTCGTCGTCGAGGACGGCCGGCCCGTCGGCATCGTCCACATCCACGACCTGCTGCGGATCGGGGTTGCCTGAGAGCGCAGGGCGCGCGGAACCGCAGCCTGCGATCATCGAAGACCGAGGCGCGCTCGCCGGGCGTTTCTCTCGGACTTTCCTGCGGGGCTCAGCCGAAGGTTCCCGCATGAGGAAGACCGCTCGGCGTATCATTGCCGACCGGCTCGACGAGAAGGACGTTGCCGCGTGCGCCCTTGACGGTGACGACCGTCCCGAGCGGCAACTCGGGTCCTTCGACGGCCCAGACCGTATCGCCGACCTTCATCCGGCCACGGCCGTTCTGAATGGCGTCACTCAACGTGAAGTTGTGTCCAATGTATTGCTTGGCGCGCACGTTCAAGGTTTCGGCCTCCGCTGTTCTGCTGGTCCGGTTCACGAAGAGTCGGGCGAGTAGGACGGTGAGAATCGAGGACACGATGAAGATCGTGAGCTGGCCCGCCAGCCCCAGATCGAACGCGATCGCGGCACCGCCGGCGATGGCCGCCGCAAGACCAAACCATACGAGAAACACACCAGGCACCACCGTCTCTAGAATGAACAAGACGGCGGCAAGCAGAAGCCAATTCCAAGGACCAAGCTGAACGAAATAGTCGAGCATATCCCGAACGCTCCCCCAAGGCGGCGCAAGCCATGACACTTCGGTGACTTGGCGACCACCACCCGGACGGTTCCCAAGCAACGAAGCACGGGCCAAGTTATAGAAAGTGTTCGCTTTGCTGGCTACTCGATAATTGGTTGCGGAGCGGAGCGGCGTCGTGGCCGGTCACGGGCGTGGCGGTGGAAGCCAGCCGGCGAGTTCGCGTCTCGTGACGTGCTCGATCACGTCCATTCCGAGATCTCCGTCGTTGAGGCAGGCGATGTGCGCGAACCTCTCGCCGCCGTGCTCGTGGAAGATCTCCTGGCCACCCACGGCGATTTCCTCGAGTGTCTCGAGGCAGTCCGAAACGAACCCCGGGTTGAACACCGCGATCCGCCGGACCCCCTCGCGGGCCAGCCGTTCGATGGTCTCGTCCGTATAGGGCTGAAGCCATTCTTCGGGGCCGAAGCGCGACTGGAAGGTGGTGATGAGGCGCCCCTTCGGCCAGCCGAGCCGTTCGGTGAGCAGGCGCGACGTCTTCATGCAGTGGCAGTGGTAGGGGTCGCCCTGCTGGAAGTACGACAGTGGGATGCCGTGATAGGAAGCGATCACGGCCTCGGGTTCCCAGTCGAGAGCCGAGAGATGCGTCTCGATGGAGCGGGCGAGGGCATCGATGTAGACGGGATCGTCGTGGTAGGGCGGAACGGTGCGCACGGCCGGTTGCCAGCGCATCCGTTTGAGAGCGTCGAAAGCCTTGTCGTTCACGGTTGCCGTCGTCGCGGCGGCGTATTGGGGATAGAGCGGGAACCACAGGATGCGCTCGCAGCCGGCGGCCCGCAGCGCTTCGAGGCGATCGGGGATAGAGGGTGAGCCGTAGCGCATCGCCCAGTCGACGACGAGATCACCGGGTGCATCGGGTCCATTGGCGGCTCCGAGACGCCCGGCGAGCCGGTTCGCCTGGTTGCGCGTGTAGGTGCGCAGCCAGCTCTCGTCGCGCTCGCGGTTCCAGATCGCCTCGTAGGCCTTGCCGACCTTGCCCGGCCGACGCATCAGGACGATGCCGTGGAGGATCGGAAGCCAGATCGCGCGCGGCCATTCGATCACGCGCTTGTCGGTCAGGAACTCGCGAAGGTAGCGGCGCATCGACCAGTAGTCGGTGGCGTCCGGTGTCCCGAGATTGACGAGCAGCACGCCGACGCGTCCGAAGCGGACCGGTGGATGGTCGGGCGGAAGAAAGGCCGATCGCTCGGCGAGAGCGGTAGCATTCTGGGACAAGATGTTCATCGCTCTCCTCGTGGCATTGGCAGGGTTGCTACCCATGCCGGTGGCGAATGGATCACCGGCCGAGCCGCCCCGGTGCTTGGCGAGGCAAGCGCCGGGGTCAGGAGCCGCGCTGCTCTGGTAAAGGCGTGCGGACCGGGCAAACCACTCGCGCGCGGTAAGCTCAACGGGCCCGACGCCACACCATGACGAGTGCGACCGCCGAGAGCGCGAGCGTTCCGGCAACGAGACCGCCGCCGAGCGGGATCAGCACCGACCCGATCGCGGTCGCGACCTCGTGGCTGATGAGGTGCGTTCCGCGGACGATGGCCGTGGCGACGCCGAGGCCCATGATCGAGGCGGCCGCGATCGCGGCGGCGACCAGCAGGCGCTCGAGGCTCGCGAACGGTGTCCGGCGCCAGGCGCGCAGGCTCTCGGATTGCGTCTCCTTCCAGGCGGTGGCGTCCATTCTGCTCCTCGTCGTTCAGCGGCGGGCGGGCCTTCGGACCGGCCGAGCGTGCTCCGCGCCATCTACAGGTAGCCGATCCGAGGGTCCTTTCAAACCGTCACGCGGGCGGTTGGCGCCAGCGGGCCGAGGCAATGGCACTCGACAAGGGCGGTTGCGGTCGCTATAGAGCTTTGCCCGGCGCCTGGACGGCCCTTGTGGACGCTCCCGGCCGCGTGCGCCCAGGTAGCTCAGTTGGTAGAGCAGCGGACTGAAAATCCGCGTGTCGCTGGTTCGATTCCGGCCCTGGGCACCATCGCCCCGCTTTCCGGCCTGGAGATGTGGGCAGCCGCCTCGGTCCGAGGACAGCCCCCCGCACGTCTTGGAGCCCGAATTCGGCCGGCCCGATCACGGTCGCGGCGGGATCAGCACGAACTTGCCGACATGCGCCTTGGCGAGGAATTCGCGCTGGGCATCCGCGATCTTGGCGAGCGGAAAGGTCTTGGCCAGGAGCGGCCGGATTTCGCCGCGCTCGATATAGCCGACGAGGTTCGCAAAGACAGGCTCGTCCCAGGCAGTGCATCCGATCAGAGTCAAATCCCTGAGGTAGAAGGTGCGCATGTCGAGTTCGACGCGCGGGCCGGCAATGGCGCCCGACGAGGCGTAGCGTCCACCGCGTTTGAGGACCGCGAGGAGGCCGCCGAAACCGCCCCCGGCGACATTGTCCACGACGACGTCGACGGTGTCGTTACCGAGCAGGGCGAGCGGATCGTCGGTGCGATCGAGGACACGGTCGGCACCGATCGCACGCACATCGGCATGCTTGGCCTGCCCGGCCACCGCGACGACGTTTGCGCCGCGACGCTTTGCGAGCTGGACGACCGCAGAGCCGACCCCACCCGAAGCGCCGGTGACGAGCACGGTTTCGCCCGCCCGGACCCCGGCCCGGTGCAACATGTTCTCGGCTGTGCCGTAAGCGCAGGGGATCGTTCCGAGCTCGGCGTCACTCCAGTCGCACTCGAGCGTGAAAACCTCGCTTGCCGGCACCTTGACGTATTGCGCGAAGGCCCCGTCGAAGTCCGAGCCCATCCAGATGTTGTCCATGGAGGCGAAGCCGCGGGCGCGCATGCAGGCCCGCACCAGGGCGCGGCGGCCGATGAGTGACGTGTCCCCACCTGGAGCGACGGCGACGACGCGCCCGCAGCAGTCGGTGCCCTGGATGAAGGGAAAGGGCGTCGGCGCATTCCACCCGCCATCGGTCATGGCCGTGGCCTCGGCCTCCTGCGCCGCGGCGGCGTCAGCCGTGTCCGCTCCCACGCTCGCCGAGTACCAGCCGATCCGGGTGTTGATCTCCGTGTTGTTGACGCCAGCGGCGAGCACCTCGAGCAGGACCTCGCCCGGGGCGGGTTTCGGCACGGGAACCGCGCGGTAGGAGAGCCGGTCGTAGCCGCCGTTGCCGGTGGTGACGACGGCCATCATGGTGGTCTCGCCCGGCACCGGATCGAAGCGGTCGCTGGAGCGCGGTGGGCCGTCGGTCATGGCGCAATCCCATATCGAGCGAATTCTGTGCGTTGCCGCGAATTCTGGGGCCAAGTCTAGGATCGATGACGGCGCCTGTCACCGTCGCGGATCGTCGAGCGACGTGTTCGCGGGCCGCAGGGATACGCGGGACATGTCGCAGACCGGCAAGCACGCGTTCCGGAAACCGGGCATGGTGAGAGCTCCGGCAGCTCAAGGCGGAGACGTCCAATGTCCTTCGACGCGCGCAATCTGATCGATCTCGGGCGCTATCCCATCGATGTCGAGGGGCCAGCGCGGGACGCCCTGGTGGCTGAGGCCCGTTCCGCGCTCGCGGTGCGCGGCTGTGCCGTGTTCAAGGGCTTCCTCTCAGGGGCGGGCATCACGGCGCTCGCCGCCGAGGCGGATGGTGTCTCGGACCGCGGTCACCGCTCCTTCAACCGCACCAATCCCTATTTCACCAAGGACGACCCGAGCCTTCCGCCCGATGATCCGCGCCGCGCGTTCTTCGAGCGCTCGAACAATTTCATCGCCGCGGACAATTTCGCCAAGACCGGCGCGCTGCGCGCGGTGCACGATTTTCCCGCCTTCGATCCGTTCATCCGCGATTGCCTCGGTGAGCCGCACTTTCATCGCTATGCGGACCCGCTCGCCGACGTGATCGTGAACATGGCCGAGGCCGGCGGTGGCTTTCCCTGGCACTTCGATACCAACAACTTCACGGTGACGCTCGCCATCCAGAACGCCGAGGAGGGAGGCGCGTTCGAGTATGCTCCGCACATTCGAAGCGATGGGGAGAATTTTTCCGAGGTTCGCCGCGTGCTCGACGGCACGTCCGACCGGGTCGTGAGGCTCGAGTTGCAGCCGGGTGACCTGCAGATCTTCCGAGGCCGATATTCACTTCACCGGGTCGCGCCGCTCGCCGGACCGACCCCGCGGTATGTCGCTATTTTCTCCTATGTCGAGGAGCCCGACATGGTGGGTGCGCCGGAGCGCGCGATCCAGCTCTATGGTCGCGCCCTGGCGATCCACTACGAACGCGCGGGCCGGCGTGCCGACACGCTCATCGACTGAGGCCGCGAGAGGATCGAATTGGGGGCCGGTTGCGCCCCTTCGCGACCCCTCGGCGGCGCCAGCCCTCAGGCCGAGGTCGGTCCGGTTCGCACGGCTGCCACGTGATCGGCGAAATCGGGCCTCGCCATCAGCGACTTGCAGCGCTCGAAGCGGTTCATCGAGTAGGCCCAGAAATCATCCACCGGGTTCTGGTTGGCGTGCTGGATGAGGCCCCACAGGGTCCACAGCAGATCACACATGGCCTTGTAGATGACGATGCGCCCGCGCTCGTCGGCGCGTGGCGCGCCGCCGAAATAGGCCCGGATCATCTCTTCGTCCTGCGCCTCGTCGAACCCAGCCTCGACGGAGAGGTCGCCGAGATCCCACATCGGATCGTTCATGCCGGAATACTCCCAGTCGACGATCCACATGCGGTCCCCGGTATCGAGGAAGTTTTCACAGAGCGGATCGCAATGACAGGCGACGAGCGGCAGAGGATGCGCCGCCAGTGCCGCGCGCACGTCCTCGGCCTCGGCCAGCACGTCGTGATAGCCCTCCGGCAGGTCGACCGTCTTGCCGGAAAGGATGTTCAGATACCCGTCGATCATGGAGTACAATTCGAAGCGGAACTTGAACGTGACGCCCGCGTCGTGGAGCTGGCGGAAGGCGCGCCCGGCGCGGCTGGGCGAGCCCTGGCGCTGCTTGAAGAGCGCCGGCGTCATGGTCGCCGCGCCCCCGACGAATTCGGTCACCATCAGCCCGCTCGCCGGTTCGACGTACACGAGGCGCGGACCGACGCCGGCACGGGCCGCCTCGCGCGCGGCATGTGCCTCGTTCTCGCGGTTGATGTATTCTTCCGTTCCCTTGCCGGGGAGGCGAAGGCACCAGGCATCCAGTCCCCGCGAGATCCGGAACACCATGTTGGTGAGGCCGCCCAGCCGCTCGATCGTGAAGGAGGAGGGATCGCGCCCGGCGAAGTCCGGCACCTGGGCAAGGGCGCGGCGCGCCATCGCCAAATCGCTGTCGTCAGCCATGTCTCGTCCTCCCGTCATGCTTTCAGCCGTGTCATGTGCGGATCATAAAGGCAGCGCGGACCGCGCGTTGCCGCATGGCTCTGCCCGAAGGCCTCGATCGCGAAGCCGCTTTCGACGTCGAGCTCAGCCGGCAGGTAACCGAAGGCGATCGTGCGGCCGAGCGTGTGGCCGTAGCCGCAGGAGGTCGTCGCGCCGACGACCTCCCCGCCAACCATGATCGGCTCGCCGCCATGCAGCGGTACGAAACCCTCCATGGTGAAAGTGACGAGCCGGCGCCGCACGCCCTCCTCGTGGATGCGGGTCAGTGCCTCGCGGCCGGTGAACGGCCCCTTGTCGAGAGCCACGCAGAATCCGAGGCCAGCCTCGTAGGGGTTCGTCTCCGGTCCGATATCGGCGGACCAATAGAGATAGCCCTTTTCCAACCGGCAGCTCTCGATGGCGCGATAGCCGGCATTCGTGATTCCGTGCGCGGCGCCGGCCTGAAGCAGTGCCTCGTAGAGATGGCCGGCGAACTCGGGGCTCACATAGAGTTCGTAGCCGAGTTCGCCGACATAGCCGATGCGCACGGCGAGTGCCTCGGCATTCGCCAGCTCGAGCCGGCGCACGGCGAGGAAGGGAAATGCATCATTGGAGACATCGGCATCTGTCAGTTCCTGGAGCACGTGGCGCGCGGCGGGACCGCAGAGATTGATGGTGGCGAGCGCCGCGGTGACCTCGCGCATGGCAACGGAGCCGTTAGCGGGCAACTGGCGGGCGATCCAGCCGGCATCGTGCGGGCCGAAACCGGAGCCGGTCACCACGAGGAAATCGCCCGCGTCGCGGTGGACGATCGTCAGGTCCGCCTCGATGCCACCGTGGTCGTTGCAGAGCTGGGTGTAGACGGCGCGTCCAGGCGGACCGGAGAGATCATTTGCGGCAATCGCCTGAAGTGCCGCCTGCGCACCGGGTCCAGTGATCTCGAATTTGGCAAAGGAGCTCTGGTCGATCAGCGCGCAGCGCGTTCGTATCGCCTCGTGCTCGCGCGCGACCGCGGCGAACCAGCCCGGCCTCTCCTCGAAGCTCGGGCGCTCGGTGGCTTGGAGCCCCGGTACGGCGAACCAGTTCGGTCGCTCCCAGCCGAACTTCGATCCATAGACGGCGCCTACCGCCTTCAGCGGCTCGTAGAGGGGCGAGCGGCGCAGGCCGCGCCCGGACCGCGCCTCCTCGCCCGGCCAGTGGATCTGATAATAGGCTCCGTATGCCTCGATGGCGCGCGCTTCGAGATAGCGCGATTGGGCCTGGACGCCGGTGAAACGGCGCACGTCGAAGGTCCACAGATCCATGCCCGGGTCGCCCTCGAGGATCCAGTTGGCCATCGCCTGGCCGGCGCCTCCGGAAGCTGCGATGCCGGCCGTGAAGCCGCAGGCGACGAAGCAATTGTCGAGTTCGGGCGCCAATCCCATGATCGGTTCGCCATCGGCCGAGACGGGGATCGGTCCATTGATCACCGTCTGGATGCCGATCTCCCCGAGGATCGGCAGGCGCTCGGCGGCAGGCAGGGCGAACAATTCGAGCCGATCCATGTCCGCGGCGAACAGCTCGCGCCCGAAGTCGAAAGGTGGGCGGCCGCGCCAGCAGCCCTTGGTGCCGGCCTCCCAGCCGCCGATCGCGAACGAGCCGGTGTCGGGTTTGAGATAGAAATTGTTGTCGGGATCGCGCAGCGTGGTCAGATCCGCCGGCAGGTCGAGCCGCTTTTCGGTGAGGAAATACTGGTGCTCGACCACCCCGGCGGCTAGCGGAACGCCGGCCATCTCGCCGACGCGCTTGGCCCAGAGACCGGCGCAGTTGACGAGAATCTCACAGCCGATGTTGCCGGAATTGGTCACCACGCCGACGACGCGCCGGCCATCGCGGACGATATCCTCGACGCGCACGCCCTCTTGGATGCGCGCGCCGTAGCGGCGGGCGGCCTTGGCGTAGGCCTGGGTCAGCGAATAGGGGTCCACATATCCATCACCGGGGATGAATGCGGCCCCTTCGATGCCCTGCCGGTCGATGTAGGGAAACATGGCGGCCGCCTCGTCGGCGGAGAGGGCATGGCACTCGACGCCGAAGCTCTTGGCCTGCGTCATCGAGCGACGGATTTCACTCCAGCGCGCCGGACTGCCGGCGAGCCGCAGCGAGCCGACCTTCTTCCAATCGATGCGCGCATCGGCCTCCGCTTCCAACCGATCGAACACGGCAACGGAGTTCTGCATCAACCGGGTGAGGTTGCGCTTGCCGCGCAGCTGCCCGACCAGGCCCGCCGCATGCCAAGTGCAGCCATGGGTCAGCTGCGCCTTCTCGAGAAGCAGCACCTCGCGCTCGCCGGCCCGCGCCAGATGGTATGCGACGGAGGTGCCGATCGCGCCTCCGCCGACGACGACGATGCGACTGTAGCGATCCGCGGCAAAAGTCATGGCACACCTCAAGCTTTGACGCGGGCTGCACGGGGATCGTAAAGCGGCTCCAGGTGAATCCGTGCCGGCACGTGCTCGTTGGCGACGATCAACTCGTAGCGTCCGGCGGCGAGATAGTCGTCGTCGACGCCGCCGGCGTTGCGCACGTAGCCGTAACCGATCGGCCTGCCGATCGTGTAGCCGTAGCCGCCGCTCGTCAGATAGCCGGCGAAGACGCCGTCCCGCAGTATGGTCTCGCGCCCCAGCAGCACGACCCGATCGTCCTCGGTGGTGAAGCAGGCGAGCTTTTTCTTCAGCGGCGTGTTGACCGCCCGCTCCGCCGCCGCGCGGCCGATGAAATCGACCGCATGGTCGAGCTTGACCGCCCAGCTGAGCCCGGCCTCGTAGGGCGAGTCGTTGGGTGTGATGTCCGAGCCCCAGGCCCGATAGCCCTTCTCGAGGCGCAGCGACTCGAGCGCCCGATAGCCGACCGGCGCGATGCCGTAGCGCTCACCGGCCGCCATCAGGGCATCGAAAACCTCTCCCGTCGCCGCGAGCGGCACATGGAGTTCCCACCCGAGTTCGCCGACATAGGTGATGCGCAGGGCGCGCACCTGATGCCCGGCGATCTCCAGTGCGCGGGCATGGCCGAAGGGGAATGCGCCATTGCCGCAGTCGGTGGCCGTGACCGCCTGGAGAACGTCGCGGGCGCGCGGCCCCATCAGCGACAGCGTGCCGAATTCTTCCGTCACGTCGTGCAGCGTGGCGTCGAGCCCCGGTGCCACATGATCGGCGATCCAAGCGCTGTCGTGGGTGCGAAAGCCCGTTCCGGTGACGATGTAGAACAGATGGTCGGCGAGCCTGGCGACGGTGAGATCGCACTCGATGCCGCCGCGCGAGTTGAGCAACTGGGTGTATGTCAGCCGCCCGACCGGGCGCGAAACGAGATTGGCGCAGATCCGCTCGAGGGCCTCGCCGGCATCGCGCCCGCGCATCTCGAACTTGGCGAAGGACGACTGGTCAAAAATGCCAACGGCCTCGCGCACCAGCCGGTGTTCCTTGCCGACCGCTTCGAACCAGTTCTGCCGGCCCATTGAATAAACATCCTCGGCGGGCATGCCGGGCGGAGCGAACCAGTTCGGCCGTTCCCAACCGAGTTTGGAGCCGAACACGGCGCGGTGACGCTCGAGGCGCGAATAGAGCGGCGAGACGATGCGCGGGCGGCCGCTTTTATACTCTTCATGCGGGAAGCCGATGGTGTAGTGCTTGCCATAGGCCTCCAGCGTGCGCTCGCAGACCCAGGCGCGATCCCGGTGCAGGCCCGAGAAGCGGCGGATGTCGACGCTCCAGAGGTCCATCGGTGCCTCGCCCGACATCACCCATTCGGCGAGGACCCAACCGGCGCCGCCGCCGCTGGCGATGCCGAAGGCGTTGAAGCCGGCGCCGACGAACATGTTGGCGCATTCCGGCGCCACACCGAGGATGAAATTGCCATCGGGGGTGAAGCTCTCCGGCCCGTTGATCATCTGTTTGACGCCGGCCGTCGCCAGCGCCGGGACGCGGGCCACGGCCTGCTCCATGTGCTGCTCGAAATGATCCCAGTCGTCCTCGAAGAGCTGGAATTGCCAGTTCCCGGGCACATCGCCAGTCGTCCAGGCGATCGGGTTCTGCTCGTAGCCGCCCATGACCAGCCCGCCGACCTCCTCCTTGAAATAGGTGAAACGGTCGGGATCGCGCACGGTCGGCGTCTGCGGTGTCAGTCCTGCGATCGCCTCGGTAACGATGTACTGGTGCTTGACCGGCTGCAGCGGCACGTTGATGCCGGCCATGGCGCCGAGCTGGCGTGCCCACTGGCCGGCGCAGTTGACGACCTTGTCGCAGGTGACGCGCCCACTCGTCGTCTCCACGGCGGTAATCCGAGGGCCATCCATGACGAAACCAGTGACGCGGGTCTCCTCGAAGATGCGTGCGCCATGCATGCGCGCGCCGCGGGCCAGTGACTGGGTGATGTCCGACGGGCTCGCCTGACCGTCGGTCGGCAGGAAGGTGGCGCCGACCAGATCCGACACATCCATCAGCGGCCACATGGCCGCGACCTCGCCCGGTGCGAGCAGATGCATTTCCATGCCGAAGCTGCGCGCAGTGGTGGCGAGCCGGCGGTACTCGGTCCAGCGGTCCGCATTGCAGGCGAGCCTGAGGCAGCCGGTCATCCGCCAGCCGGTCTCGAGCCCGGTCTCACCTGCGAGGCGCTTGTAGAGGTCGACGGAGTATTTCAGCACCTGGGTGATGCCTGCCGAGGAGCGCAATTGCCCGACGAGGCCGGCAGCATGCCAGGTCGAGCCGCTGGTCAGCTTGCCTTGCTCGATGAGCACGACATCGGCCTTGTGGTCGCGCGCCAGATGATAGGCGGTGGAGCAGCCGATGATGCCGCCGCCGATGATGACGACTTGTGCGTGGCTTGGCAGTGACATGGTTCAGGCCATCCCATAACGCGACCGGTAGGCGTCGAGGGCGACGTCGAGGCGGTCGAGGTTTTCCTTGGTGTAGGCGACATAGTCGACGCCGGGCGCTTCCAGGTGGATCTCCGAGACCATGGCCCACATGGATTCGCGCAGCAGCGAGGCACACTGCATGGCGGCATGGCTGCGCATGAGCGCGGCGTCCGGCGACCGGCCGAAATAAGCCGCGAGCAGCGCTTCGGATTCCTCGGCCGCGAATTGCGCGTTGGAGGCGATGCCGGCGAGATCGAACATCGCCGTGGAGAAGCCGGCATATTCGAAATCGATCAACCAGATTCGCTCGCCGTCGTCGATGAAATTGGCCGGAAGGAAATCGTTGTGGCCGAAGACGATCGGCAGCGGCACCTGCACCCTCTCCAAGCGTTCGGCGAGGTCGAGGAAGCCCGGCAGCCGCTCGGCATGGCGGCTCCTGGCGGCGCGCAAAGAGCGGGCATAGTCGCGGATGACGTGGAACACCCAGAACATGAAGCCGGGCCCGCTGACGTGGCGCGGCATTTCGGTATGGAAGCGGCGTACCAGCGCGGCGATGCGCGCGATGTTGGCGCCAACGTCCCGAGGACCATAAGTGTGGCCCTCGATGAAGCGTGAGACCATGACGCCCGGTCCGGCATGCACCAGCTCGGGCGCGAAGCCCGCCTCGTGGGCCGCGCGCGTCGTCATCACCTCCCGTTCGCGCGAGACGTGGTGGAAGGGAAAGTCGCGCCCGAAGCGCACGACGTATTTTTCCGCTCCATCGCGGACGATGAAGCTTTCGTTGGAGAGGCCGCCCTCGAGCAGCTGCCACTCGAGCGGCCCTTTCCAGATCCCGAGACCGCCGATGCGTGCGCCGGGTTCGCTCATGTTCAACTCCCTTGGCCGACGAGACCGAGCCGACGGCGCAGGCGCAGCGATCCTGCCGTGATCAACCGGTCGGCAATGATGGCGATGAAGGCGACGGCGAGGCCCGCCACGAGACCGCGCCCGGTATCCGCCTTGGTCAGCGCGATATAAACCTCCTGGCCGAGGTCCCGCGTCCCAACGAGGGCGGTGATGACCAGCATCGACAGCGCCAACATGATGGTCTGGTTGATGCCGAGCAGAATCTCGGGGAGCGCGAGCTTGAGCTTGATCTTGGTCAGCAGCTGCCAGGGCGTGCAGCCGGCGACGGTGCCCGCCTCGATGAGCTGCGGATCGACCCGCTTGAGGCCATGCACCGTATAGCGGATGGCGGGGGCGATGGCGTAGGCGACGACGGCGATCATCGCCGTGAAGTCGCCCACGCGAAACAGCATCACGGCCGGCATCAGATAGACGAACGACGGCAGGGTCTGGAGTGTGTCGATGACGACGAGCACCACCTTCCAGGCACGCTCGCGATCGGCGACGGCAATGGCCACCGGGATGCCGATCAGGCAGGCGATCACCACCGAGATGCCACAGAGATAGACAGTGATCATCGCCTTGTCCCACTGGCCGGTGGCGGCAATGAGAAAACTGAGGCCGCCGCTCAGCAACGCCAGACGCCAGCCACCGAGCGCGTAGCCGGCCAGCGCCAGTAGCCCCACCACCCCCGCCCAGGGTAGCGACAACAGGAAGCGCTTGAGCGGCACCAGGACGTTGAGCAAGAGCGCCGTCTTGATCGCCTCGAGCTGGTCGAAGAAGTTGACGTTGATCCAGCCCACGACCTCCGACCAGAAACTGCCGGTCGAGATCCGGGCGGCTTCGGGATAGCTCTGCAGTGCGCCGACGGCGAGCCCGCCGAGACCGGTCACCAGCACCAGGGCGAGAGCGGCGGACGTGTAGGGATGGCGCCGGACGATGGCTGGCGCGGCGCTCGCTGTCTCCTCGGGTTGGGCATGGCTGCGGGTCTTGGTCGCGAAGGCCTGGGAGAGGCGGTCGAGGACGATGGCCAGCGCGACGATGGCCAAGCCGGCCTCCAGTCCGCGGCCGATGTCGAGGCGGCGGAGCGCTGAAAGGACCTCGAAGCCGAGACCTCCGGCGCCGATCATCGAGGCGATGATCACCATGTTGAGCGAGAGCATGATGACCTGATTGACGCCGACCATCAGGCCGGGCATCGCCGAAGGCAGCAGCACTCGCCACATCATCTGGCGGCGCGTACAGCCGACCATGTGGCCGAGATCACTGAACTCCGACGGCACGCTGCGAAGCGCGAGCAGGGTGATCCGCGTCATCGGTGGCAGGGCATAGATGATCGTCGCCACGACCGCCGCTGTCGGTCCGAAGCCGAACATGAACAGGATCGGGACCAGATACGCGAACACCGGAATGGTCTGCATCAGGTCGAGCAGTGGCATCAGGATGCGCTCGAACAAGGCCGAGCGGTAACCGCCGATACCGAGCAGGAGGCCGCACACCACGCCGATCGGCACGGCGATGAGGATCGAGGCCAGGGTGACCATGGCATTGTCCCACTGGCCGAACACGGCGAGGAATGCCATGCAGCCAGCCGCCAGCGCGGCCAGACGCACACCTCCGGCATAGTGGCCGATCAGGGCGAAGATGCCGATCACCGCGATCCAGCTCAGGGGCGGTAGAATCTGCACCGCGTCCGAGCCCTGGCCGGAAAGAAATCCGGTCGAGAGCAGGCTCAGCACGAGGGTGTAGGGCAGCTCCACCAGCCAGGCGATCGAGCGTGTCAGATCGGTGAAGCTGAAGAGGCCGAAGCTGGCCTCCTCGACGAGCCATTTCATGGCGTCGCCGATCCAACGGTCGAGGGGGATGCGCCATTCGCGCGGCATCTTGAAAGCCCAGCCCGCATAGGGTTTGCCGTAGAGCCAGAGTAGCAAGAAGGTGATGCCGGCAGCCGCCCACAGGGCGTGCCGCGGCGTGAGGCGCAGGCCCGCGACCATCGGCATCGATGTTCGAGGCGGGACATGGCTGGCGGCCGGTTCGCTCATCTCGCATCGGCCCGCATCAGGATATCGATCACGTCGCCCCGCCGAAGCCAGCCGATCGTGGTGCCGTCGGGACCGAGAACGGCCAGCGTCTCGACGCCATCGACGAAGCGGGCGGCGGCCTCGGCCACGGTGCTGTCGGCGCTGATGGCGTGGATCGCCTTTGCGGAAGCGCCGTCTTTTCCCTCCTCAGAGGTCGGCTCACGCATGATCGAGCGCACGCGTACAACCTTGGCCTTGGAGACCTCACGCGTGAACTCAGCAACGTAGCCGGTGGCCGGATTGACGACCAGTTCCTCGGGTGTGCCGACCTGGACGACCGCGCCGTCCTTCATGATGGCGATGCGGTCGGCCAGCCGGATCGCCTCGTCGAAATCGTGGGTGATGAAGACGATCGTCTTCTGCAAAACCGATTGCAGGCGGATGAATTCGTCCTGCATCTCCCGGCGGATGAGCGGATCGAGCGCCGAAAACGGCTCGTCTAGGAACCACAGTTCCGGACGCACCGGCAGCGAGCGGGCGATGCCGACGCGTTGCTGCTGGCCGCCCGAGAGTGCGCGTGGAAAGAACGCCTCGCGGCCGGCGAGGCCGACCAGTTCGATCACCTCGCGGGCACGTTTTTCCCGCTCGGCCCGCGCCACCCCCTGCACCTCCAGGGGAAAGGCGACGTTGCCGAGCACGGTCAAGTGCGGCAGCAGCGCGAAATGCTGGAACACCATGCCCATCTGGTGGCGGCGGATTTCGATCATCCGCCGCGGGCTGGCGGCCAGGAGATTTTCTCCATTCAAGAGGATCTCGCCACTGGTCGGCTCGATCAGCCGCGACATGCAGCGCACCAGGGTCGACTTGCCAGATCCCGAGAGCCCCATGATGACGAAGATTTCGCCCGTGTGGATGTCGATGCTGACGTCGCGCACCGCGCCGATCAGCGAGGCGGCGGCGAGGTCGGCATCGCCGGGTCTGCCGCCATGGCGGGCGATGACTTCCGCCCCACCGTGGCCGAACAGCTTCCAGACGCGACGGCAGGACAGCTTCACGTCGCGCGGCGGAGGCGCGGTTCGCACCGCCTGTCTCGAAGCCCTGCCGCCCTTGCCGTCGTCGAGTTCAGTCACGTCATCGACCTCAATCGCGGGCGTGGTGGAGCAGGAGCCAGAGACGTCGGCGGGAGCATCGGCGACGAGCCGCTCGCGTAGCGTCGTCCGCGAGCGGGCCGGTTCGTCTCGACGGGACCAGCCGGACGAAAACCCGACAGACGAGGACCCGGGTGGGTCACCCGGGCCGCGGGGCATTGCCCGCGGCGCCGGAGGGAGTGAAAGCGCGGCCCGTTCCTGCGGCAGCCGTGGCCGCCGGAACACCGGGACGAACCCCCGCTGCTATTTGATCCAAGCGGACCAGCGGGCCTCGTTGGCGGCGATCCACTCGGCCACGACATCGTCGACCTTCTTGCCGTAGAGGTCGGCCGCGGCGACCATCGCGCCCATCTCGTCATTGCTGACGTTGAAGGCCATGATCGCCTTGTGGGCGCCCGGCCACTTGTCCCGCACGCCGGACCAAGCCACCTTCCAGATCGGCCCGCGCGGCTTGCCGCAGTCGTACTTCTCGCTCGTATTGCCGCCCCATCCGGCATCGCTGTAGCACTCGGGCGTGTACGTGGGGAAATCGACCCAGGCGCCCTTGTACTTCACCGGCGCCCAGTGTGGAGCATAAACCCAGAGCATGATCGGGGCCTTGCGCTGGTAGGCGCTTTCGAGCTCGGCGAACAGGGCCGCGTCGGTTCCCGCGTGTACGACCTCGAACGGCAGATCGAGCGCCACGACGCGCTCGTCGTCATATCCGCCCCAGGTGACCGGACCACCGAGATATCGTCCCTTCGGCGCTGTCTCCGCGGTCGAGAACGCCTCGGCGCAGGCCTCGTCCTTCAGGGCCTCCCAGTTCGGCAGACCAGGGCACTTCTCCTTCATGTACTCGGGGAACCACCATTCCTCGATGGCCTGCATCCCGGTCTCGCCCAGGTTCTCGACATTGCCGGTCCCCGTGGCCTCGTCCATGGCGTCGCGTCCAGTCGTCTCCCAGATCTCCATGGCAACGTGCAGATCACCGGTCTTGAGCCCGGCGAACTGCGCGATGTAGTCGGCCTGCACATACTCGATATTGTAGCCGGCCTTCTTCAACACCTCGCCCATGATCTTGGTGGTGATGAACTGACCGGTCCAATCGTGCAGCGTCAACTTGATGGGGTCTCTCGATTCGGCCTCGGCGCCAGCCGCCATCGGCACCAGCGCGAGACCGGCGGCAAAGGCCGCCATGGCAATACTGTCTCGAACCACTCTCGGCATAAATATAATCCTCCTCCCGACCCGGTCCGCTGGCCGCCTCGAAGGTGGCAGCTTGTCGCCAGGTTAGTCGACAGATTGCGAGCCGGGGTCGATCGTTGTCAATAGTGCGCGAGGCATATCCGAGGCATTGATCGCCACAACGGCAGGACAGACGTTGTATTTTGTGGTTTTATGAGCTTAAGTGTCGAGGAAAACCACACAAGCCGGACGGATTTCCCACATGGAGTGGAGCGACCGCCAGACCCGGATCCTCGCCGCCTTGCGTCAGCATGGCGCCATCCGGATCGCCGACCTCGCTAGCGATCTCGATGTCTCGCTGGAAACCGTGCGCCGAGACATCCGCCCGCTCGACGAAGCCGGCGAACTGATCAAACTGCACGGTCAGGTGCGTCTTCCGGCCGGCCTTGCCGAGGTCCCGTTCGAGCGCCGCATGCGCGAGAATGCGGAGGAAAAGCGCGTTATCGCCCGCCATGTCGCTGCCGGGATCGCCGACGGGGACAGCATCATGCTCGATACCGGCACGACCACGAGCCTGCTGGCAAGGGCGCTGCTCGGCAAGCGCGGGCTCACCATCGTCACCAATTCTTCGGACGTCGCGCGCACGCTGGCCACCGTCAACGGCAACAAGGTCTACATGGCCGGCGGAGAATTGCACGGCGACAACGGCGCCGCCTTCGGGCGATGGGCGATCGATTTCGTGGCGCGCTTTCGTGTGCGCTTCGCCATCATCTCTATCGGTGCGGTCGATGCCGGTGTCGGGCCGATGGACTTCCATCTCGAGGAGGCCGAGTTCGCGCGCACCGTGCTGCAATGCGGCGAGCAGCGCCTCATCATTACAGATCACACGAAGTTCGCGCGGCCGGCGCTCGTCAAGGTTTGTGATTTCAGTGACTTCGATCGCCTGGTGTGCGACCGTCCGCCACCGCCGGAGATCGC
This sequence comes from Hyphomicrobiales bacterium, assembly GCA_016125495.1. NCBI lineage: Bacteria > Pseudomonadati > Pseudomonadota > Alphaproteobacteria > Hyphomicrobiales > Hyphomicrobiales bacterium. Next base: position 130,215 of record WGLQ01000002.1, read on the forward strand.
GGATCGACTGAAGCAGGCGGGCACGGAAGTGGAACTGGCCAGGCTTTGAGCAATCGATCGCGGCCCGGCCGTCGGCCACGTGGTTTTCGCGGGTGGCGGCACCGGGCGGGTGTGTTCGGTGTCGGTCGGGGGAAGCGAGCAGCGCTCTGCGACGGCTCTCGCGTGTAGGGGAGGGTGCAAAGACGTCGTCCGGTGAACCGAAGGCCGGCGGGACCGGCGGGGGAGGTGCAACCGCCGGCAAACGCGGGGCGACGACACGAGGTCTCTGGCCCTCGTCGATCCTCGAGAACTTCCACGAGCGGGCGTCGAACGATCCGGGTGAGCCGCAGCTCTGGTGCTATACCGACCGCTGGAGCGCGGCGCCAGGCGATGCAGTCGGGCTCCACGTGTCGACGACACTCGATGCCTACGATCTGGAAATCTGGCGCGACGGGGCTCTGCGCGAGGACGTGCTCACCGTGCGCGGCCTCGCGGGCCGCTTTCATCCGACGCCCGAGGACTGCTCGGTCTCCGGCTGCCGCTGGCCGAAGGCGCTCGACATCGAGATCCCGAACGCCGGCGGGACGAGCGGATGGCGCTCGGGGGGATATGTGATCCGGGTGAGCGGGCGAACCGCCGACGGGCGGCTCCTCGAGCACCATCACCTCATCATCGTGCGGGCGACGCCGGGCCATGAGGGCCGCCTTCTGCTGGTTGCCGCCACGGGCACCTGGCTCGCCTACAACGACTGGGGCGGCTCGAACCACTACGAAGGCATCACGGGGCCGGACCGCAACCGTTTTTCACCGCGTGTTTCGATGCTGCGGCCATTTTCGCGCGGGTTCGTCGTGCTGCCGGATGGCGCACCGCGGGTGCCCTTGCGCACGCCGCCGGTCATGGGAGCGGCGCTCCGCCATCCGCACATGGAGTGGGCGTACGCGAACGGCTATTCGAAGAAATATACCTCCGCCGGGTGGGCGAGCTACGACCGGCACTTCGCGCGATGGGCGGAGGCGGCGGGCTACGACATCGACGTCTGCGCCCTGCACGATCTCGGCGCCGATCCCGGCATTCTCTCGCGCTACAGGCTCGCCGTCTTCGTCGGACACGACGAATACTGGTCGAAGGAAATGCGCGATGCGGTGGATGCCTTCATCGAGGCCGGCGGCCGGGCGGCACGGTTCGCCGGCAATTTCCTTTGGCAGACGCGCATCGAGGACGGCGGCACGACCCAGGTCTGCTACAAGTACCGAGCGCGCGAGGAGGATCCGCTCTATCGCGATCCGGCGACGCGGACGCTGACGACCACGGCGTGGGAGGCAATCGAGGTCGGGCGGCCGGGGGCGCTCACGTTCGGAGTCAACGCGCTGCGAGGAATTTATGTCGGGTGGGGAGGAGCGGCGCCGCGCCATGCCGGCGGCTTCACGGTCTATCGCTCCTCGCACTGGTCGCTCGAGGGAACCGATCTCTACTACGGGGATGTCTTCGGTGGAGCCTCGCGCATCTTCGGCTACGAGGTGGACGGCCTCAGCTACGGTGTTCGCAACGGGCTGCCCTACGCCACGGGCGAGGATGGTGCTCCAGAAGGAATCGAAATCGTAGCCATGGGTGTCGCGGTCTGTGCGGAAGAAAATCACGGCTATCGCGGCGTCGATCATTTCCTCGGCGAAGAGGACCTCGAGTTCGCGGCGAGCGCGGTGCACGGCAATGCGACGCCGGAGACGATGGACCTCATGCGCTATGGCTCGGGCATGATGGTCTCCATGCGCAAGGGACGAGGGGAGGTTTTCACGGCGGGCACGTGCGAATGGGTGGCCGGCCTCATCGATCGTGACCCGTTCGTCGAGCGCATCACGCGCAACGTGCTGGACCGCTTCCTCGTGCCGACGGATTGAGGCAAGGCGCCGATCTTGCGCGACAGTGTGAAGTGGGGGGGTGCGGGTCGGCGATTGTGGTGCGATGTGCGCGCCGCTTCGGCTCTTGCCATTCGACCGTGCTGGCGCTCCGGGCCAACATCGCGCTTGACTTACGTTATAACGTAACATTAAAACAACCCAGCCAGTTCGTCCCACCACCGCGTGGCGGCGTTCAACAGGGAGCGAGCCGTGATGGGGCAGATCGAAGCAATTTCCAATATCGGTGCGGCCCCCGCCGCCGGACAGCAGGAGCCGACCTTACGGGGCACACGGTCCGGGTCGAGGATCCTGGCGGCGCCATCGGCGGGGGTTCTGATGCGCTGGCACGAACCCGACGTTGCGATGGCGCTCTGGCGGCGTAGCCTTCCGTCCGACGTCGCGTCGCGTCTCGATCGGCTTACGCCGCACGAACTGCCCGCCTTTCGGGTCGCGGGAAACCCGGCCCATATCACGGCACAATTCGACGAGGCCATTCGTGGCTCCAGGCTGTTGGACGACACGCTTGCAAGAGCGCTGGAGGTCGACATGGCCGGGCTCGTGCTGCTCTTTGCCGTGGCGACCGGGGCGGAGCATATGGAGGTGCGGTGCGAAGCGGTGCTGGATGACGCATGCCGCAGGTTCCATGTCGATGTCACCCGGGCTCGGCTCGTGACGACCTATCTTGGACCCGGAACGCAATGGGTCGGCAGCGCGGAGGCGCCGGAAGCGCTCTGGCGTCAGGAGCGGTATCGGGGTCCGATCTGCGAGATGCCGCGGTTCGCGGTCGGGCTCTTTTCCGGCTCGCAATTACGAGAGGAGGCGCTCGTACACCGCTCACCTCCGATCCGCGGTACCGGGCAATTCCGTCTGTTCTTCTGCATCAGCGAAGTCGGTGAACCACTGGTCTGATGCGCTCTCGCGCACTCTAGCGCTGCTGCACTGGGAAATGCGCCGCGGCACGAAAGGAGGCGGGGAGCGGAATTCCTGGCTCGCCGCCCGTCATCTCCTCGACGAGCGCGGCGGCGACGACGTGGGCGATGGCGAGGGAAATCTTATAGCCGCCGGTCGCGGCCCAGATACGTGCTTCGGGCTCGAGCGGCCCGACGAGGGGATTGCCGGTGGATGAGCGGGGGCGCGCGCCCGACCAGGTGGCGACAAGGGGGGCCTCGGCGAGCCCGGTGACGAGACCGCGGGCACGGGCAAGGAGCGCCGAAAGCGCATGTGAAGGTTCACCTTCCGGCGGCGGCGCGCCGTCTGCGGTGCTGCCGACTGCGACGCGTCCCTGTGTTTGTGGAACGACATAGAGCCCGTCGTCGCAAATCACGGGCGCCGCCGGCTGCAGGCTCGCGGCAACGAGGGCGACGGTCCCCCAGACGGGCGCACCGAGTGCGGGTGTGCCAAGCCGCTCGAGGAGGGGGTAGGACTGCCAGCCGCCCGCGACGACGAGCCGGCCGCAGGAAACGGCGGAAACGGCAGGGGAGCCCCGGAGTCGTCCAGTGGCGGTGTCGAAATCCTGAAATTCCTCTCCCTCGAGCAGAGTGACGCGACCGGCGAGTGCGGTGCGCAGCGCTTCGACGTAAGCCGGGGCGGAAAGGCGCGCCGAGAGGGTATCGTGGGCGATGCCGAGCGGGCAACTCGCGGGGTCGAGCAGGTCCCGCCGGGCGTCGGGTGGCAGAATCGAGAAGGAAAAACCGGTCTCGTCGGTGCGCCAGATCTCGCCGAAGCGTGCTTCGGCCCGGCGCATGCGAGCGAGGAAACCAGCTCGGCGGATCGGTACGAGCCGCCCGTGGCGGTGGTAGCCGATGGCGAGGCCGGTTTCGGCCTCGAGCGAGCCGAGGTGGGACGGCAGGCTGGTCAGGGCAGCGAATTGGAAGGCCTTGCGCTCGCTCGGAGCATCGGGAATATGGGGCAGCAGGGCGCCGAGTGGCGTCGCGCTCGCGCCCGCCCCGCAGCGGTGGCGCTCGATGAGGACGACGGATTGGCCCGCACGGACCGCGGCGAGGGCGACATTGAGCCCCATCACGCCGCCGCCGACTACGGCGATGTCATAGGCGCGAACCATCCAACTCCCCGAGGTCGCTCGGGCATTTGCCCGTCGGTGTGGACCTGCCACACTCCGGGGCTGTCGGACAACCTGGCGTGCGGGAGTGAGAGAGCGATGTCGGAAGGGGCGCGATTGCCTTGTGCCGGCGTGGAGGCGAGCGAACGGGTCACCTGGTCCGCTGGCGGTGTCCCCCTCTCGCCTCGCTTCGGGGAGGCCTATCATTCGGTGGCGGGGGGCCTCGGGCAGGCTCGCGCGGTTTTCCTCGGCGGCAACCGCTTGCCGGAGCGCTGGCGAGGGCGGGAGCATTTCGTCATCGGCGAGCTCGGTTTCGGGACCGGGCTCAACCTGCTCGCGACGGCGCTCGCTGCCGAGTGCGATCCGGCCTGTCCGGCGCGGCTCGATTTCGTTTCATTCGAGCATCATCCCGTTGCCGGCGATGCCATCGTTCGCGCGGCGGCACCCTGGCCGGAACTGGCCGACCATGCTCGCTCGCTCGCCAGCCAGTGGCCGCAGGCGCCGGCCGGGACTGTCGGTGCCGTTGTCGGCAAGGTCCGCCTCGAGGTGGTGATCGGCGATGCGCGCGAGACGCTCGCCGCCAAGCCGCTCGTTGCCGATGCCTGGTATCTCGATGGCTTCAGCCCGGCACGCAACCCGCAGATGTGGGGTGCGGACCTCATGCGGCTCGTGCATGATCGGACAGCGCCCGGTGGCACGTTCGCCACCTATACTGCGGCCGGTGCCGTTCGCCGCAATCTCGCGGCCGCCGGGTTCGCTGTTGAGCGCGTCGCGGGCTTCGGCGGCAAGCGCGAACGGCTCGAAGGGCGTCGCGATAGGAGTAGCGAGGGCGCGTGAGGGCCGCACCCTGTTCAGCCGTCGGTCCCAATCGCGGTGGCCGGGCGGGCCGCACGCGCGGCCGCCCGGCTATTGGTGTTGCCTTGCTGGGATCAGCCCTCGATCGCCTTGGGCGTGCTCGCCGCGCCGATCGCGATGGTGCGCGGCTTCATGGCCTCCGGAACCTCGCGAACGAGGTCGATGTGCAGGAGGCCGTCTTCGAGGTCGGCACTGCGCACTTCCACATGGTCGGCGAGCTGGAAGCGACGCTCGAAGGCGCGCTCGGCAATGCCGCGATGCAGATACTGCGCGGTCGTAGCTTCCTCCGCCTTGCGGCCGCGTACGGTCAGGCCATTCTCCTTGACCTCGATCGACAGTTCGTCACGCCGAAAGCCGGCGACGGCCATCGTAATGCGGTACGCGCTCTCGCCGGTGCGCTCGATGTTGTAAGGCGGGTAGCCGAGGTCGGCCTCGCGGCCGGCAATGCCGTCCATCAGGCTGAAGAGACGGTCGAAGCCAACGGTCGAGCGATAAAGCGGGCTGAGATCGGTATGTCTCATCACACATCCTCCATTTGAAGCGATATGATGTCGGTCCCCCCGGAGGGCGGAACCTCGAAGCGTGCAGCCATGATATGGCCTGCACAGCAACGGATTTGGGATATCGGGACAGAGTTTCAAGACCTCTTGCCCGGGCGAGCGAAGCGGTCCACTCGGAGCGTCGGCAACAGCGTGGGAGGACGTGGGGATGGAGCTGGTCGCGCTGGCGAAGAACCCGGTGCCGAGCGGCGCCCATGTGGCGATGCTGACGGCGGACGACGGCGTGCAGCTGCGCACGGCGCGCTGGGAGGCGAGCAGGGGCCCGAGGCGTGGCACGGTCTGTCTGTTCGGCGGCCGAACGGAATACATCGAGAAGTATTTCGAGGTGGTCGCGGACCTCAGGCGCCGGGGCTTTGCCGTCGCGACCATGGATTGGCGCGGGCAGGGCGGCTCCGACCGTCTGCTGCCCAACCGCCACAAGGGACACGTGCGCGACTTCAAGGAGTACGACCGCGATGTCGTGCGGTTCATGCGCGACGTCGTGCTGCCGGATTGCCCGCCTCCCTACATCGCACTCGCGCATTCCATGGGTGGCAATGTCCTCCTCAGGGCGGCACGCACGCCCGGCACCTGGTTCGAGCGCATGGTCCTCTGTGCGCCGATGGTGCGGCTCGCGCGCGAGGGGCTGGGGCTGCCGTCGGCCGTCGCGCGCACCGCTGCCGAGAGCACCGCGACGGCGGGCCTCGGCTGGCTCTACGTGCCGGGCGGAACCGATGCGGGCTGGGAGAGCCAGCCGTTCGAGGGCAACGTGCTGACCTCGAGCCGCGATCGCTACGAGCGCAATCAGGCGATCGTCAAGGCCGAACCGCGCCTGTCGCTCGGGGCGCCGACGTTCGGATGGATGCGTGCGGCCCTGCGTTCGATGGCGCTGGTTTCGTCGGCACGGTTCGCGAGTGAAGTGTATGTGCCGATCCTGTTCGTTGCCGCAGGTGACGACGCCGTGGTCGATTCACGGGCGATCGAGCAGATCGCGGTCCGGATCAAGATGGCGACCTACGTGCTCATCCCCGGTGCTCGCCACGAGGTCCTGCAGGAGGCCGAAGACATCCGGCGCCAGTTCTGGGCGGCGTTCGATGCCTACGTCGGGATCATCGACGAGGGCGGGGCCTAGCACAGGTGGCGGCGGCCCCGGTCGGCGATGCCGAACGGGGCGCTGCGACGGTGGGAGCGAGGTGGTTTACCTGCGAACCGGGTGCCGAGCGCACTCAGTTCAGTTTGCCCTTCAGTTCGGCGATGCCGCGGGCAATCAGCTCGGAGCCGCCGGCGCCCGTGCCGACGCGACTGGCGATCAGCTCGCGTGCCGTCGCGATGGCGACCTCGGCGGCAGCGCTGCGAACCTCGTTCGTCGCCTGCTCCTCGGCGCGGGCGATCTTGTCCTCGGCCATGCGGGTGCGGCGCTCGAGCTGTTCGGCGAGATTGCGGCGCGTCTCCTCGGCGTAGAGTTCGGCCTCCTGGCGGGCCTGGGCGATGATGGCCTCGGCCTCGCGGGTTGCCTCCTCGCGCTTGTGCTGGAATTCCGTCAACGCGCTCTGCGCTTCCTCCTTCAGCCGGCGGGCGGCCTCGAGCTCATCGCGGATGCGATCCGCCCGGTCGTCCAGCGCCTTGGTCACCATCGCTGGAACCTTGAGGTAGACCAGCAGCAGGATGAACAGGCCGAATGATACGGCCACCCATTCGTCCGCACCCATTTTACTCTCCGCGTTCCGTTGTGGGCCGCCGCGCCGCGCACGGGGCCGGATAGGGTTGTCAGCGGCGCGGTGTGTTGCGCGCCGCGGCGGTGGCAAGCTCGCTGTCGCTCGGGCTCGCGCCGATCAGCCGCTCGACGATGGCGCCGGCCGTTTCCGAGCCGATACGCGTCACTTCGCTGAGGGCGGCCGCCTTGGTGGCCTGGATGCGCGCCTCGGCGGCCGTGAGCCGTTCGTCGAGCTGGCGCTCGGTCTCCTGGCGTTCGCGCTCGACATCTGCGGTCAGCCGCTCGCGGTTGTCCTGGGCGATGACGTGGGCCTTGCCACGTGCCTCGGCGAGCGCTTGCTCGTAGGCGGTGATGGCCTGCTCGGTCTCGCCCTTGAGGCGCTCGGCCTCGTCGAGATCGCGCTGAATGCGGTCTCGGCGCTGCTCCAGCACATCCGCGATGCGCGGCAGGGCGAGGCGCGCCATGACGAGATAGAAGGTGATGAAGACGATCGCGAGCCAGATGACCTGGGGAGCGTAATCGGGGATGTTGAACTGTGGCATCGTGCTTGGCCTGCGCTCTCGAGTTCGTGCCTCATGCGTCGCGAACGCGCTGCGGCGTCCGGCTGATTCGCGGGAGCATTGGTGCCGCGGCAACCGTCGGAGCGGTGGCCCCGAGGTCTCGAACGGCGCCCCTGCGCAATCGGCACACTGGGACGACGCCCGACCGGACCGTTACCGGCCCGGACTTTCGGATGCGGTGGGCGCGTCACCGTGAACCGACCGGCAATGCAGTGGTGGAGGGGCGCTGCGGGAAGGTGACCGCGTCCGCCCCGTCCGGTCTGGCACTCGATCAGAACGCAAAGAGGATGATGAACGCGATCACGAGACCGAAGAGGCCCGTCGCCTCGGCGAGGGCGAAGCCGAGGAGCAGGTTCGGGAACTGGCCCGGCGCGGCCGACGGGTTGCGCAGGGCGCCCGACAGGTAGCTGCCGAAAATGTTGCCGATGCCGAGACCGGCGCCGACCAGGGCGATGGAGGCGAGGCCCGCACCGATCATCTTTGCTGCTTCGACGTCCATTGTGTTCTCCTTCGTTCACTATCCAGGGGCCCGATCGCGTCGGGCGTTCTGCGGTTCGGCCGCCGGGCGCGTGCCCGGAGACCGGGTGGCGAGGCTCGGTGCGTGGCGCAACGCGCCACGCACCGGGGTCAGTGATGCATGTGAAGTGCGTCGTTGAGGTAGATGCACGTCAGGATGGCAAAGACATAGGCCTGCAAGAACGCCACCAGGAATTCGAGACCGGTGAACGCAACCATGAAGGCCAACGGGGCCCAACCGCCAAGGAAGCCGAGGCCGACGACGAAAGCGCCGAACACCTTGAGCATGGTGTGGCCGGCCAGCATGTTGGCGAAGAGGCGGACCGAAAGGCTCACCGGACGGGTCAGATAGGAAATGACCTCGATCACGATCAGAAGCGGGATCAGCACGACGGGCGCGCCCGACGGCACGAAGAACTTCAGGAAGCCGACGCCGTGTTTGACGAAGCCGACGATGGTCACCCCGATGAAAACGACCGCGGCAAGGGCGAACGTGACAATGATGTGGCTCGTCACCGTGAAAGAGTAGGGGATCATGCCGAGCAGGTTGCAGGCCAGCACGAACATGAACAGTGAAAAGACGAAGGGGAAAAACTTCATCCCTTCGGTTCCCACGTTCTCCCGGATCATGTTGGCGACGAACTCGTAGGAGAGTTCGGCGACGGACTGGAGACGTGTCGGCACGAGCGCGCGCCCCTGCATGGACAGCGTGAGCAGAGCCGTCGTCACTACCGCGGCAATTACCATCCAGAGCGCGGAGTTCGTGAACGAGGCATCGAGCCCGAACAGCTCGAATTCGAACAGGCGCTTGATCTCGAACTGGTGCATCGGGTCGATGCCCGTGCCGCTCCCATGCTCCTGGCTCGCCACGCCTCAGCTCCCCTCAATCGCCCTCGTCGGCCCGTGCGGTTCGCCCCGAACCCGGAGGTGTGCCCGCTGCCGTCGCTTCCGCCACCATCAGGCGGTAGGTCCGCATCACGTTCCGCGCGCCAGCGGCCAAGCCGAGCGCGCCGAACAACAACAAAAATGCGGGTCTGGTGCCCGCCCAGTCGTCGATGAACCAGCCGATTGCGCCGCCGACGACCACGGCCGCAATGAAGTCGATCGCCAAGCGGAGGGCGTACCCGATGGACCTGCCACGTGTCGGATCGACGCGTGGATTGTGATGCGCACGCGCGTCACCGATCCGCTCGCCCAGATCCTCGAGATCGCGCTTCAGGCGGTCCCGATCCTCAGGGCTGACTTGTCCGGCGCGTCGCTGCTCGTCGTTCCGACCGGTCATGGAAACGCCCACTGCATGCGGCCGTTCCCCGCCCCCTCCTGCTCGCGCGCAATCTAGATTTGCGGCCATACCGTGTCAAGGACGGTCGGTTGAAATCAACCTCATGAAAACAAACGGTTTTTCTTGGGCGCACCAAAAGTCGAGCGGGGCGACGGCGGGTTCGGAGCGGAAAGCTGGAAAAGCGGCGTCGATCAGCTCGCCTGGCGCAGCGCCGCGGCACGTGAGAAATCGACGGAAACCAATTGACTGACCCCCTTCTCGAGCATCGTCACACCGTAGAGGCGATCCATCCGCGACATCGTCATCGGATGGTGTGTGATGACGAGAAATCGCGTGTCGGTGCGCTTGGCCATGTCCTCGAGGAGCCGGCAGAAGCGCCCGACATTGGCGTCGTCGAGTGGCGCATCGACCTCGTCCAGCACGCAGATCGGTGAAGGGTTGGTCAGGAACACCGCGAAGATCAGTGCCATGGCCGTCAAGGCCTGCTCGCCGCCCGACAGCAGCGAGAGTGTCGCTGGCTTCTTGCCCGGGGGACGGGCGATGAGTTCGAGACCGCCTTCGAGCGGGTCATCGCCTTCGATGAGCTGCAGGTCGGCGGTGCCGCCGTCGAAAAGGGTCGTGAAGAGCTGCCTGAACGAGGCGTTGACGGCCTCGAACGCCTCCAGCAGGCGGCGGCGGCCCTCGCGATTGAGCTTTTGGATCGCCTGGCGCAATTTCGCGATCGCCTCGACGAGGTCGGCGCGCTCGCCCTCGAGACGGTCGTGCTCGACGCTAAGCTCGTCGAGTTCCGTCTCGGCGCGCAAGTTGACGCCCCCGAGCCTTTCACGATCGCCGCGCAGGCGCTCCAATTGGTGGGCGGTCTCCTCGGGAGTGGGAACGGACCGGTTCGCCTCGCCATCGGCAGGGTCACCGTAGCCGGCGAGCGCGAGACACGCTTCAGGGGTTACGTCGAGGGCGTTGCGGATGGCGAGCGAATGCTCGGCGCGGCGGTTGCGGGCTGCCTCGAGGCGCGCCTCGGCGCGGCCGCGCTCCTCGAGGGCGGCGTTCATGGCCTGCTGCAGTGCCTTGAGTGCCTCCGCGCACGATCGGCAGGTGCCTTCTGCACGGGCGAGGGCATCGGCGGCGGCGGCGCGCTCGTTCTCGGCGCCGGCGCGCGACGCCAGAAGGCGGATACGGCGCTCTTCGATCTCGCCCGGCATGCCTGCGAGGCGGCCTTCCTCCTCGCCGAGATTCGCGAGGCGACGGGCGAGTTCTTCGATTTGGACGACCGCGCGTTCGGCGCGGTTCGCGGTTTGGGTGACCTCGCGATCGACGGCGGCGTTGCGCTCGGTGACGAGGGCGAGTTCGCGCTCGAGGCTGCGGACCAGGGCCTCGGCTTCGGTCCACTGCCGGCGCCGCTCCTGGGCGTCGAGCATGGCGGCGGCGCGTTGGTCGCGAACGGCCGAAAGGCCACCTTCGTCGGCGACGAGGGCGCGCTCACTGGCAAGGTGACGCTCGAGTTCGTCGATGCGTTCGCCGAGCGGGGCGATGGCGGTCGCCGCGGCGGCGAGGCGGTCGTCGAGCCGCGCGATGGCGGTCTCGAGCGCGCGGGCGCGCTCCTCGGCCGCGCGCAGTGTCGTTTCGCCGCCGCGGCGCTCTACGTCGCGGGTCGCGGATTCGGCCCGGGCCGCGTCGGCCTCTCGAATGGCATCCGCGAGGGCGGCGGACAAGCGTGCGGCGGTCGCCTCACGCTCGGCGAGTTCCGACTCGAGACTGGCCAGGCGATTGCGCTCGATGAGGCGGACGGTCGCCGCGCTCGGTGCCTCGGAACGGGCACGCAGTCCGTCCCAACGCCATAGAGCGCCGGCGGGAGAGACGAGCCGTTGCCCCGCACGAAGGGCCGGCGCGAGCCGGTCACCGGTCGCTTCGTCCGCGACGATGCCGATCTGAGCCAGCCGACGGTGCAGTTCGCGCGGCGCCTCGACGTAACCGCGGAGCGGCTCGGCTCCCTCCGGGAGGGGTGGATCGGAGCGGCTCGCGGTCTCGCTCGCGGGATCGTCGGTCCATTGGACCGGAGCACCGGCCTCGAGACTCGCGACGAGATCGTCGCCAAGTGCAGAGCCGAGTGCTTTCTCGTAACCGGGCGCCACCGTCACGAGATCGAGAACTGGCCTGGGGCTGGCCGTGTCGTCGAGCGCCGATGCGGCGACGAATTGGCGCAGGGCCTTGACCTCCGAGGCGAGCGTGGCGGCAGCCAATCTGGCTTCGGCATCGCGTTCGCGGGCGGCGTCGCGCCGGTCGGACGTCGCGGCGGCCACTCGGTGGGCGACCTCGGCAGCCTCGATCGCGGCGACGAGGGCCTTGCGCGCCGCCTCGGTGGCGGCCGCGGCGGCATGGGGATCGCCGAGCGCCGCGCGCTCGCTTGTCAGCCCATCGCGGTCGCGCGTCAGGCCCGCCTGCTGGCGGCGCGCCTGTTCGAGTGCCGATTCGGCCGAGCTGATGGAACTCTCGATGCGGCGGCGCTCGGCGGTCGCCTCGGCGAGGCGGGCATTCAGCGTCTCGAGTGCAGCATCGGCCGAAAGGCTCGCCTCGCGGGCCGAAGCCGACGCGGTGCGGGCTGGGCCGACACCTTCTCCGAGGCGGGCCAGTGCGCCATTCAGACGCTCCTTCTCCTCGGCCAGCCGTTCGGCGTGGTGATGGGCCTCGATGCGAGCCTCCTCGGCACGCTGACGGTCGGCATGGCATTGCGCGATCCGGCCTTGAACCTCGTCGAGCCGGGCGCGGGCGTCCGCCTCCTCGCGGGCGATCCCCTCGACCTCGATCTGAAGGCGTTGGAGGACCGCGGCGCGCACCATTTCCTGCTGGCGAAGCGGGCCGAGCGCTTCGTTGAGGCGCTCGAGCTCGGTCCGTCCAGCCGTTTCGGCGGCGCTGGCGCGTCCGACCTCGGCGAGAACCGCGCGCAGGCCGGTCTCGGCATCCTCGACGGCCCGCTCGGCGGCGAGCCAAGAATAGTGGAACTGCAGGGCCTCGAGGCGCTTGATCTCCTCGCTCAGCTCGCGATAGCGGCGTGCCTGTCGCGCCTGGCGCTTCAGTCCGTTCATTTGTGTCGTGAACTGGCCGAGAATGTCGTCCACACGCGCGAGGTTGGCCTCGGTCGCCTCGAGGCGCAACTCGGCTTCGCGCCGGCGGCTGTGTAGTCCGGCAATGCCGGCAGCGTCCTCGAGGATGCGCCGACGCTGCTCCGGCTTGGCGTTGACGATCTCGCCGATCTGACCCTGGCGGACGAGTGCGTTGGACCGCGCGCCGGTTGCAGCGTCCTCGAACAGCAGGCGGACATCGCGCGCCCGCGTGTCGCGGCCGTTTATGCGGTAGGCCGAGCCGGCGCTGCGCTCAATGCGCCGCGAAATCTCGATGAGGTCGCTGTCGTTGAAGGCGGCAGGGGCGGTGCGCCCGGCATTGTCGATGGTGACGACGACCTCGGCCATGTTGCGGGCCGGCCGGCGATCGGTGCCGGAAAAGATCACGTCGTCCATGAGGGCGGCGCGCATGCTCTTGTGGGAGGTCTCGCCCATGACCCACCGCAGCGCCTCGAGGAGGTTCGATTTGCCGCAGCCGTTCGGGCCGACGACACCCGTGAGGCCAGGCGCGATCACCAGCTCCGCGGGGTCGACGAACGACTTGAAGCCCTGCAACCTCAGTCGCGTGATCTGCAATGCGATCCTCCGGGACGGCCCGTTCACCACGCGGCTGGCGAGCGTTCAAGATCCTATTGCACAACAGATTCGGGGGCTACTCAAGGCCGATCGGCACCGCCGCAGCCGCCGGGGACGGGGTGGCGGTGCCCCGGTTCGGCACCCTCCAACGGTCTTTACCCCGACGAAGCGGCAACTCGGGCCGCCAACAGTGGGTCGATGCGAGAGCGCAGTTCTTCGATGGTCGGAACGGTGCGGAACTGCTCGGCCCCGATGAAGAACGTCGGCGTGCCGATCACGCCGAGGCGGCGGCCGTGCTCCTTGACCCAGTTGATCGCCGCGATCGTCTTTTGATCGGTGAGGCAGGCGTCGAACTCGGCCCGCGTCATGCCCACCTCACGCGCCACCGCGAAGATCGCGTCGAGCCGGACCTCCTGGGAGACCCAGCGGGATTGATTGGCGAGGAAATGCTCGAAGAGCCGGTACGTGCGCTCTCCCCCCGCGCAGCGCGCGACGAGCCAAGCATTGCCGGAGCTGCGGCCGATGGGGAATTCGCGCAGGATGTAGTGCACCTTACCGGTGTCCACGTAGGCGCGCTTGAAGGCGGGCCATGTCTGCTGGTGGAAGGCCCGGCAATGCGGGCATGTGAGCGATGCGTACTCGACGAGCGTCACGGGGGCGTCGCTGCGGCCGAGGGTGATCTCGCCCAGCGGGCCGGCGGTCATGACGTCCGCGACGGTTGGCTCCGCGATGCGGTCCGGCCGCCCGGAAAAGGACGCCGTCGGAGTTGCGTCCCGACCGAGGGGGGCGGCGACCAGCGCGGTCTCGACCGGAGCGGCGGTGGCGCCGAGCGTGCCGGTTTCACCACCCGGCCGGCAGCCGCCGAGGGCAAGCAACGCGGCAACGAGCGCCATGGCCGGAGCGAGCGTATGGCGCCCGGAGCGGCCCGGTGCTCCGGATAGGCCCGATGCGCCGAATTCCATCACGTGTGGCTCCACGGCTTTCGTCTGGCCGGGCGGCATAAGCTACCCTGACTGGCGCGACGAATGGCATCCAATGGGAGCCGCGCGGGCGCCTCCTCGCTCACAGGTGAAGCAATCGGCGAGGCTGGGCAAGGGGTCGGCGCCTAACTGTCGAGGAAGGGCGCCATGACCTCTTCGATCTCCTGCAGGCTGTGGCCGCCCAACAACTTGATGCCGTTGATGAACAGGGTCGGGGTCGAATCGACACCGAAGGTGTCGCGCGCCCGGTTCTGGATCCACTTGATGTCGTCGAGGAGCTTTTGATCGCGCAAGCATCCCTCGAAGACTTCACGGGTCATCCCGGCCTGCTTGGCGTAACCGAAGAGGGCATCCACGCGCTGGTCGCCGGGAACGAAGGCCCACGTGTCCTGCTGCTTGAAGAGAACGTCGAGGAAGGGAAAAAAGGCGTCAGGCGAGCGAGCCGCGACGCAGCGCGCCAGCATGGCAGCGGCGGCCGAGTAGTTGTTGAGCGGAAACTCGCGGAAAATGAAGCGGACCTTGCCGGTGTCGATGTACTTCGACTTCAGTTCCGGGTGCACCGTGCGGTGGAAATTGCCGCAATGACCACACGTCATCGAAGCGTATTCGATGATGGTGACAGGGGCTTCGGCGGCGCCGATGGCCATGTCGGCGAGTTCGCCCGTCTGGAGCATGTCGGCCAGCTCGAACTTCGGGGCATCGGCAAGGCGCTGGGCGTGCGCGGGCCCGCTGCCACCGAAGAGGCCGACCGACAACCCTGAGCCGGTGGCGAGTGTCAGTGCGCCGAGACACGAGCCGAAGCCAGCCAGGACATCCCGCTTGGTCACCGCGCCGTCGCGACCGGGGATCGCACCACGAGTTGTCAAATCGTCCACCGTCCACTCCATCATGGCTCGAGCGAGCGCCGCAGGGGGGCGCCCCGTCGTCATCGGTATATAGTCATAATTCAGCCAAGGGGCACCAGTGTGGCGCGGCCTGTGTGGCCGCGCTCAAAAGCCCGTTATCCGGCAGTTTCGGGCGGACCGTCCGCCGGACGTCAGCTCAGCCGCCGTGCGACGCCGGCGGCGAGCCGGCCGAGGGCGCTTTCGAGGCGGGCATCGCCGGCCTCCGAAGGGGCTGTGCCCGCCCCTGCCTGCGGCGTCTGGCGCACGAAGCCGAGGCGGTGGGACGGTGGCTCGCTCGGCAGGCGGCTGGTGTCGAAGCGCGGTGCCCGGCTCGATGGCGCTGGTGCCGTCAGCACTTGGCGCGGACCGCCCGAGTGCGGCTTGGGCATGAAGCGCGCGACCACCGGGGCCTGGAGAATCTTCAGGTCGGTGACAGCGCGATAGCCGAAATGGGTGTTGATCCGCTCGAGGATCTGCGGTTTGCGGTGCTGGATTTCGAGGGCGCGGGCGCCGTCGACGCGCAACACGAGGGTCGCCCCCCGCTGGCCGGCCGCGCGATCACTCTCCAGCGTGGGCTCGGCGAGCGCGGCTTCCGCCATGCGCGGCCAGGTGAGGCGCTCGGGGTTGGTAAAGGCGGACAACTCGTCGCCGGCGATCTCGGGCCAATCGGTGATCAGGCTCGCGGCGTGGAAGCCATATTTCTCGAATGCCTTACGGGCGACGGCCGGCACGAA
Source organism: Hyphomicrobiales bacterium (assembly GCA_016125495.1). Taxonomy (NCBI): domain Bacteria; kingdom Pseudomonadati; phylum Pseudomonadota; class Alphaproteobacteria; order Hyphomicrobiales; species Hyphomicrobiales bacterium. The sequence continues at coordinate 145,904 of WGLQ01000002.1, forward strand.
TGCCCCGACCGCGGTCGGCTGGGCCGGTGCGAAAGCGCGGCGTTTGCCTGCGGCGGCTCCGAATCCCTCGGCTTCCTCGTCTGGCGCCCGCCTCGTCTCGGAGGGCGTCGACTTGCGACGATGTTGCGTCATGCGAATCCCCGATCATCCGCGAACGGTGGCCATATCCGTGACCAGACCGTCGGCGGAGCCCCACCCCAACACGGAACGCAACATGACAACCCGAGGCCGTCCGAAGGTGGCCTGTAGGCCTTCCCGACGGAAGTGGCCTCCCGGACCATTCCCCACTTTGCTCACCGTGCCTCGAAGGACACAGGCGTGGTGGCGACGATGGTCTGGCGCGCTTTCGCGAATCACCCCTCCAAACTAGCATGAGCGGCGAATCGCGTGCGAGACGGGCGGGAGCGCAAGCTGTGGACGCTGTTGCGGAAATGGCACGATCACCAAGCGACGAGACCATTGCAGGGGCGGTCGCGGACCTGCTCAGGGTCTGGTATCGAGAATCGCGACGCGATCTGCCGTGGCGAATGGAGCCCGGCGTACTCGGCGATCCCTACCGTGTCTGGCTGTCGGAAGTCATGCTGCAGCAGACGACGGTCAAAGCCGCGCTACCGTACTTTCAACGCTTCGTCGCGCGCTGGCCGACGGTCGGAGCACTGGCCGCGGCGCCGCGAGAGGAGGTGCTCGCGCACTGGGCGGGCCTCGGCTATTACTCGCGCGCCAACAATCTACATGCGTGCGCCAGGTTGGTTGTGGAAAAGCACGGTGGGCGCTTTCCAGAGAGCGAATCCGAGCTGAACGAGCTGCCCGGCGTCGGCCCCTACACGGCGGCGGCGATCGCCGCGATGGCCTTCGGCAAGTGCGCGACGCCGGTCGACGGGAACATCGAACGGGTCGTCGCGCGCCTCTTTGCCGTCGATCGGCCGCTGCCGGGTGCCAAGGATGTGCTGCGCGATCTCGCCCGGCGTCTGACGCCTGCGACCGGAGCCGGCGATTTCGCCCAGGCGATGATGGATCTCGGGGCCGGCGTCTGCACGCCGCGCCGGCCGTCCTGCATGATTTGCCCGCTCGAGGGTGTCTGCAGGGCGCGCGCCCTGGGACGACAGAGCGAGTTGCCGGCCCGGGCGGTGAAGGTCGAGCGACCGGTGCGCCGGGGGGCCGCTTTCGTCGCCTTACGCGAGGACGGTCATGTGCTCCTGCGGCGGCGGCCGCAGGGCGGGCTGCTCTCCGGCATGATGGAGGTGCCTTGCACCGAGTGGACGGAGGAGCCCCTTGATCGGCGCCAGGTGCTGCGCACCGTGCCGGTGCGTGCGCAGTGGTGGGCGGTGCCCGGGCAGGTCATCCACACCTTCACGCACTTCCGTCTGGAACTCGCGGTTTACCGCGCTGTCGTGCCGGCCGACGCGCAGTTGACGCTTTGGGCCGGGCAGGAACGTTGCAGCTGGGTGGCGCGGGGCGACCTCGCGGGCGAGGCATTGCCGAGTGTCATGCGCAAGGCCCTCGCCTTCGGTCTCGAGGAGGCGGGCGACGATTGAGGCCCGACCTCGGCTCTCGGACACGGCGGCGCACTAATCCGCCAACGCCCCCGCGGTGAGGCCGAGATGGCGGCGGGCGATCACGCGCAAGCGATCGATCGGCTCGAGGTTTGCGTCAGCGCCGGCACGGTAATGCCAGTAGGTCCATCCGTTGCATGCCTCGCGGCCGAGCTGCATGGCGCCGAGCTTGTGGATCGAGGCGCGCAGGCCACCCGCCGCGAGCGTGCCGTCGGCATGCACCTCGGCCGGCCGCTCACCGGTCGGATCGTAGAGCGTGGCGCCAGGCTCGATGATGCCGAGTTCGACGATGGTGCCGAACGGTACGCGTGGGTCGGTGCGCCGGCTGGGCGCCGGTTCGAGGAGGCTCGCCGGCAGGGTGCGAAGCGCGGCGATGCGGCGCTCGGCCGCGGTGGCGTAACCCTGATCGCGTTCGATGCCGATCCAGCGCCGGCCGAGACGGCGGGCGACGGCACCAGTCGTGCCGGTGCCGAAGAAGGGGTCGAGCACCACGTCGCCCGGATTGCTCGTTGCCAGGATCAACCGATAGAGCAGCGCTTCCGGCTTCTGCGTCGGATGGGCCTTGCGGCCATCTCCGGACTTGAGGCGCTCGGCACCCGAGCAGATCGGAAAGAGCCAATCGGAGCGCATCTGGAGGTCGTCGTTGCCGGCCTTCATGGCGTCGTAGTGGAAGGTGTAGCGCGCGCTCTTTGAGTGGGTTGCCCAAATCAGCGTCTCATGGGCGTTCGTGAAGCGGCGGCCGCGGAAGTTGGGCATCGGATTGGTCTTGCGCCAGACGATGTCGTTGAGCAGCCAGAAGCCGATGTCCTGGAGCGCAACGCCGAGCCGGAAGACGTTGTGGTAGGAGCCGATCACCCATATCGCGCCGTTCGGCTTCAGGACGCGGCGGCACTGGCCGAGCCAGGCCCGGGTGAAGCTGTCGTACTCGGCGAAACTGTCGAACTGGTCCCACTCGTCGTCGACGCCATCGACGCGCGAATTGTCGGGGCGAAGCAGCTCGCGTTCGAGCTGGAGATTGTAGGGCGGGTCGGCGAAGACGAGATCGACGGACGCGTCCGGCAGGTCGGCAAGCCGCTCGATACAGTCGCCGACGAGGACGCTGTCGAGGGGGAGACGCGGGGCACGTGTGGCAACGCGGGACGGACGCTTGGGCATCGGCAACTCGACTACACGGCGGCTCGGGCGCCAGGGCGCGGGCCGCGACAACAGGTCAACAACGAAGCCTAGGGGCTGGCATGCCGGTCGGCGGGTTGGAGTCTAGCCAAGTCCGCGCCGCTTTGGCCAGCATTCCCGACGCGCTGGTCATCAGAGACTGGGGCGCGGGACTAGTCGTGCGAGCGTGCGAGACGTTGGACGGTCGCCACTCAGTGCGGCGCATGGGACATCGTGCCGTTCGAAATGACGCAGGTCTCACCGACATGGGCGACGAACAGGATTCGGTCCGGGCGATCGCGCCACACATTGATAGCGAGCGTGTCGCCTGGGTGGACCGGGGCTGAAAAGCGAAGACCGAATGTGATGAGGCGAGACGGCTCGTCGTTGCAGACATGGGCGAGCAACTCTCGGGCGCAGATCCCGAGGGTGCACAGGCCGTGCAGGATGGGCGCGCCGAAGCCGCCGAGCCGGGCTGCGCCCGGATCGATATGGAGCGCGTTGAGGTCACCGGAGAGGCGATAGATGTGGGCCTGGTTCGGGGCGACCGTCGTGGTGAGTTCGAAATCGGGTAGGCGGGCCGGCACCGGGTGGCGGGCAAAGGCCGTCTCGCCGCTGCCCTCGAAGGGCGGGATGTCGCCGAGCACAGCGAAGCCCCGGCGGTATGAGCCGTTGACCATGCGCACGAGGGGGGTGCCGTCGCGGTCCAACACCTCGGTCTCAGTTTCGAGCAGGCAATTGGTTTGGCCCCGCGGGACGAGGGCGGTGAGGCGCGAGCGCACGAGGACGCTGCCGGCCGCCGGCATTGGAGCGAGGAACGTGATGTGACGTTCAGCATCGAGGTCGAGGGGTCCGATCGAGGGCGGGACGTGCGCCGGATCGAGCCGCAGGCCCCGGCCGCCCCAACGGATGGGGAAGGTCGGAAAGACCGCGAATTGCGGGTGCCGCTCATGGATGAAGCGAAGGGCGATCGAGCCGATGCCGACGGCGTAGAGCAGGACGTCGCGCTGGTCGTAGGTGATTTCGAGCGGTTCGGACCACGGGCCGGGGCGCCCATCGGGGAGCGCGGAGCGAGCATCATAGGTCGGCATGGGATCTCCCGGGTGGTGTGGCTTGGAGGCTCGCGCCACGAGGAGCGTGCGCGTCGGTCGTGCTCTCAGTCATGCCGGTTCCAAGGGGCGGCGGACGGAGCGCAGAGGCGGCGCACCGGGGCAAAGCTGCGGCGATGGTGCGGGGTCGGGCCGAGGCGGGCAAGGGCCTCGAGGTGGGCCGAGGTCCCGTAACCCATGTTGCTTTCCCAGCCGTAGCCCGGATGGCGGCGGGCAAGATCGGTCATCAAAGCGTCCCGCACGGTCTTTGCGATGATGGAGGCGGCTGCGATGGCGGCCATCCGCGCATCGCCGTCCACCACCGGCAGAGCGCACTCGACGCGACGGGCGAGGCCGGGCGGCAGCCGATTGCCGTCGACGAGGACGAGGGTGGGGATGGGGGGTGCTCGAAGCGAATGCGGGTTCCTGGCTCGGGCGGTGGGCCCATCGAGCAGATCGGTGAGCGCGCCCTCCATCGCCAGCATGGTCGCCTCGAGGATATTGACGCGGTCGATGGTCGCGACGTCGACGATGGCGATGCCAACGCTGGCGCTTTCGCGGATGGCGAGGGACAGGCGCTCGCGCGCGGCGGGCGAGAGGCGCTTCGAATCGTCTATGCCCGTGCAGTCGGTGCGTGCGCCGAGACGGACCGCTGCGGCCACGACCGGCCCGGCGAGCGGTCCGCGACCAGCTTCGTCGATGCCGACGATCGCGGGGGCGGGCTTGCGCGCGGCGATCGCTTCCAGCGCCTGGTGCCCGCTGACCTCAACCGGCCGGCTGCTCCCGGCGAGTTCGGCAACGATTTCGGCAAGGCTCGCTGCCAGTCTCGGTTGCCTCGGCTTCATCTCGGATCGCGCGCTCCTTCGTGGTCCACTCGGCGAAGGTCGTCAGAAAAGGCGCAATTGCGCCTCGCCCGGCGCGTCGGGGCGCACGAAAAGGTCGGTGCGCAGGATCCGACGATCGGCGTTGAGGCCGAACCTGCGGCAGGCGAGACGAAAGCGCATGCCGATCTGCTCGGCGAAGGGGCCGCGGCCCCGCTGACGCACACCCCACTCGGACTCATAGTCGCGCCCACCCCTCATCGACTGCATCAGGTGGATGACACGAGCGGCCCGGTCCGGGAAGCTCTCCGTCAGCCATTCCCGGAACAGCGTCGCGATCTCGAGGGGCAGACGCAAGAGGACGTAACCGGCTTCGCTCGCACCAGCCTCGGCGGCCTTCTCGAGAATGGCCTCGATCTCGTGGTCGGTGAGGCCTGGCACGATCGGGGCGACCATGACCGAGGTCGGCACCCCCGCTTCCGCGAGCCGGGCGATGGCCTCGAGCCGGCGGCCCGGGGTTGCCGCGCGGGGCTCCATCGATCGCGCGGTGCGCCGGTCGAGCGTGGTGACGGAGATCGCCACCTTGACCAGATCGCGCTTGGCCATGCGCGAAAGGATGTCGAGATCGCGGAGCACGAGGGCCGACTTGGTGACGATGCCGACGGGATGGTGGGCCGCTTCGAGTACCTCGAGGATGCGCCGCGTCAGGCCCCGCTCGCGATCGACCGGCTGGTAGGGGTCGGTCACGGTGCCGAGCGCGATGGTCATGGGCCGATAACCTTTGGCCGAGAGTTCGCGGGTCAGCACTTCGGGCGCATCGACCTTGGCCGTCAGACGGGTTTCGAAGTCGAGGCCCGGCGAGAGGCCGAGGTAGGCATGGGGCGGGCGCGCATAGCAGTAGATGCAGCCGTGCTCGCAGCCCCGATAGGGATTGATGGACTGTGAGAAGCTGATGTCGGGGCTGTCGTTTCGCGTTATGACGGAGCGCGCTTTTTCCTCCTTTACGACGGTGGTCAGCGGCTCGAGTTCGGCGAGCGATTGCCAGCCGTCGTCGAACTGCTCGCGCCGCTCGCTCTCGAAGCGCCCGCTTGCGTTGCTGACGGCACCACGGCCGCGACGACGCGGCCCGGCGATCACGGCGCCGTCGCCGCTTGGGAAATCGTCGGGCTGTTCCTCGTGCATGGTCGCCGCCGCTCCACTCGCGCGGCACCGACGCAATCATCGGAGCCGGTCCGCCGATCGAATCTTAGTCAACCGAAACGAACATATCAAGAACATAAAACGATCGAAGCACGCGCCCGAGATCATCGTGACTGCGACTTGCCGGCGGAACGAACCGCCTGTAACGATCGGCGGGGCCAAATTTCCGGGTGCGCGACTTCAGCCACGGGCACCCGGGCGCTCGCGCGCGAGGGGGCATGATCTCGGTCGTCATTCCAACGCTCAACGCGGCCCGCACGCTGCCCCACACGCTCGCATCGCTGGTGCCGGGCATGGTGGAGGGCATCGTCAAGGAGGTGGTGGTCGTCGACGGCGGCTCGAGCGACGCGACACTCGCGATCGTCGAGGAGGCGGGCGCGCGGCTCGTTGCCTCGGCGCGTGGCCGGGGAACGCAGCTCGCGGTAGGGGCCGAGGCCGCGCGCGGCGATTGGCTGCTTTTCATCCACGCCGACACCGTGCTCGAAGAAGGATGGGTGCGGGAGGTGCGCGGGCTCGTCGAGAGCGAGCGTGTGCGATGTGCCAGCGGGAGTGCGAATGCGCGGGCGGCGGCCTTTCGCTTCGCGCTCGACGATCATGGCGCCGGGCCGAGGGTGCTCGAGCAACTCGTCGGCTGGCGCTGCGCGCTGCTCGGTCTGCCTTACGGGGATCAGGGCCTGCTCGTGCATCGCCAGCGCTACGAGAATGCCGGAGGGTTTCGCGACATCCCGCTGATGGAGGATGTCGACCTCGTCGGCCGGCTCGGTCGCGGGAGCATCGTCATGCTGCGGACGCGTGCGGTGACGAGCGCCGAGCGCTTTCGCCGGAGCGGCTACGTCAAGCGCTCGGCCCGCAATCTCTTCTGCCTCACGCTTTTTTATCTCCGCGTGCCGCCGCGCATGCTCGCAAGGCTCTACGGCTCGTGAGGCATGTGCCGAAGCGGGGCGTGAATGCGGTGCGCCATGGCGCCGACAACGGGCGTGTTCCGGCGACCGTCATCGTCATGGCCAAGCTGCCGCGGGTCGGGCGGGTGAAGACGCGGCTCGGGCGCGCGATCGGACGCGGGCGGGCAACCCAGCTCTATCGCCATATGGTGGCGGGGCTGGTCGCGCGCATCGGGCGTGACCCCCGGTTCCGTGTGGTGCTGGCGGTGAGCCCAGACAATGCCCTGGCCGACCGGTTCTGGCCATGCCACCTCGCACGCACGGCACAGGGCGCCGGTGACCTCGGCGTGCGCATGCAGCGTCTCCTCGAGCGGGCGTTGGCCGGGGAGGAGGCCGGGCGTCCGGGCGGGGCGACGATCCTGATCGGCACCGATCTGCCGGCGGTCGATGCGCCGGTACTGGCGACGGCATTCGCCCGCCTCAAGGGAGCCGATGCCGTCCTCGGGCCGGCCGAGGACGGGGGCTTCTGGCTGGTCGGCTGGCGGGGCGGACGCGCGATGCCCGATCTGTTCGAGGGGGTCACCTGGTCGGTGTCCTCGACGCTCGCCGAGACCAAGGCCAATCTCGAAGGCCGGCGGGTGGCTCACGCCGCGACGCTCGGGGATCTCGATACGCGCGCGGATCTCGATCGGCTCGGGCGGCTGATCGGCCGGCGGGTTCTGCCGGCCGCAGGGCGCGGTGGCGCCAGCGTGCCACCGCGCCCGATCGGTGTGATCTAGAGGTTGAGTTGATAGGTGGCCGCAGCCCAGCGGTAGCTTGCACCCTGGCGCTCGACGTAGCCGACCGCGGGGAACGGCATATGGTAGCCCGCTGACAGCAGCTTGTCGGTCGCCGCCATGTCGAGGATGCGCTTGCGGCTGGCGACGGCCCGCTCCTTGTCCATGTCGAAGCGGACGTGCCAGTCCGGGCGCTCCAGCGAGGCCACGTAGTGGTTGCAGGCATCACCCCAGAGCAGCATGCCCTTGCCTTCGCTCTCGAGGCGGAAGGCCATGTGTCCGGGCGTGTGGCCGCTGGCATCGACGCTCGAGATGCCGGTGACGACATCGTCGCCGGGTTTGAGGAAGGTGAACTTTTCGGCGAGCGGGACGACATTCGACTGCACGAGCTTGCCGACTCGCTCGGTCGGGCCACTGGCGCGCTCGGCCGGCGACCAGAAGTCGTATTCAGCGGCCGCGGTCACGTAGCGGGCGTTGGGAAACAGCGGCTTACCGTCTTCCATCAAACCGCCGATGTGGTCCGGGTGCATGTGTGTGATGGCGACGACGTCGACGTCGGCGGGTGCGATGCCGGCCTCGGCGAAGCGGGCCGCGAGCAGGCCGGCGTTGGGTCGGCGGCCGACACCGTTACCGGCGTCGAACATGACGAGCGCTGCGCCAGTATTGACGACCACGGGTGTGAAACCGATCTCCAGTTTGGTCGCCGGAAGAAAGCGCTCCTCGACGAGCGCCGCGACCTCGGACTGCGAAACGTTCTCTCCGAAAATCGGATGGGGGCCGTCGAGCTGAATGGCGCCGTCGAAGATCGTCGTGACCTCGAAAGCGCCGAGCTTGAAGCGGCGGAAGGTGGGCGCTGCCGGGCCCAGCATCGGGGCCTTGGCGGTGGCGGGGGTCGGTGCCGTCAGGGTCGCGAGCGCCGGTAGTGTGGCGGCGGCTCCGGCGGCGAGAACGAATTGGCGGCGATCGAGGGAGGTCAACCGGGTCATCGCGAACTCCTTGGGTGCTTTGCTGGATGCTGTCGGGGCTCGATGGTGTCGGGTGCTGGTGGGTGCTTCGAGCGCACCTCGGTGTGCTTTGGTGTTGCTTTGCGATTTCTTCAAGGTCGCGTCGAGGTCGTCCGGGTCCGGCGAGCGCGAGGCGGTGGCGAGAGTGCCGCGCGGGCTGCAGGAGCCGACCGATAGAGAGCCGAAGACGAGCCGGTCGGCAACGCCCATGGCGCACCTCCGTGCCACCTCACCAAGAGTTGAGCGGGCGCCCGCGCGACAGGGGGTGCGCGCTCGAGGAACAGCGAACGGCGTTCCGCTCAAACTTTTCTGGCTGTTCCAGAAGATTTTTGAAGAACTCTGCTCTAAGATGCGGCCATCACGCACACGGGCGGCAACTCGAGACGCTGTCACACACCACGGCGGACGGTGTCGAAACATCAACGGGAGTTTGCGATGCTCAGTTTGAGACGAATTGTCGGTATCGCGGCAGCGATGCTCGCGGCGCTGACGGCGCCGACCCTGGCCAACGCCAAGGAACGACATGCCATCATCATCGCCAACAAGGATTACACGCACGCGGCCGGCGTCGATTTCGCGATGCGCGATGCCGATGCCATCGAGACCATGGTCACCGGAGCTCTCGGCGTGCCGGCGCGCAACGTCATCCGGATCAACAATGCGACGCTCGGCGACATGCGCGCGCTTTTCGGCAGTCAGAGCGCGGCGGGCCGCGTGCAGAACATCGTGACGCAGCCCGATGCCGAGGTGTTCGTCTATTTCGCCGGCCACGGCTCCAAGGAGACGGTCGGTGGCGGCGGCGATGCCAAGCCGTTCCTGATGGCGGTCGATTCGCGACCGGACAATCTCGTGCACACGGGCTTCTCGCTCGACGACATGATCGAGCAGTTGAAGCGCCTGCGTGATCAGAAGCTGCCGGAAGGCCGCGTGACCCTGGTTCTCGAGAGCTGCTTTTCCGGGCGCTCACAGGCCGGCGATCTGCTGACCAACCGCAGCGCTCCGATCCATGGTGCGCCCGTGATCGTGACCAAGCGCGCACCGGTCGCCGACGATGGCTTCCTCATCCTCGCCGCCGCGCAGGGCGACGAATTCGCGGTCTGGGATACCGAGTACAAGCAGAGCGTGTTCACCGATGCGCTCGTGCTCGGCATGTTCGGCGAGGCCGACGACAGCCGCTTCGGCGGCAATGCGGACGGCAGCGTGACGCTTGGCGAGATCGAGTCGTTCGTCGCCAACCGCGTCGCAACCCGCCTCCAGGCCCTGCAGCCGGGCGTCCGTCAGGTGCCGGACATCGCTGGCGGCACGGCCGGCGATATCCTCGTGGAGACGGCGAGCGTGGTTTCGATGCCGCCCCAGGTCATCACCCGTCAGCATCGCGAGAAGCTGCAGTCGGGTTCGCTTCTGGCGCGGCTCGACATCGACGGCATCCAGGACTACCTGCGGACCTGCATCTACTGCCCGAGGGGCGACGAACTGCGTGCGGCGGTGCGTGACAACCAGCGTAAGGCGCAGGTCTGCGCGCTGGAAGCGGCAACGGTCGAGCGACTGCTCGAAAACGGCACGGTCGCCGAGATCGAGGTCTTCAACCAGGATTGCGAGTGCTGCGCACGCAAGGCCGAATTGCTGTCCCGGGTGGCCTCGCTGCGCGGTGAGACCGTGACCGATACCGGCAACGCCGGGGCCGGCGCCGTGAACGCGGGCACGGCCGCGGCAGACCAGGCTGGAAGCACCGGTGCGGCGCCCGCGGCGACGGGCACGCCCGCCACGCCGGGTGCGGCCGTTGCGCGTGCCGATGCCGCGGCGGAAGAGGCTGAAGCGATCGTGGAGCCGGAGAATCTGGCACTCGCGCTCCAGGAAGAGCTGAAGCGCGTCGGCTGCCTCAATGGTGCGGTGGACGGAATCTGGGGTAACCAGAGCCGGGGTGCGTTGCAGCGCTTCGCCAAGGAGGTCGAGGGCCGTTTCGACACGGACGAGCCTTCGCTGGAGGCCTATGCCCTCGCCTCGGAGATCGAGGATCAAGTCTGTGAGGCGCCGTCGCGGACCGTCAACCAGCCGCGCCGCACGACGACGCGGCGGGAGACCACCGCGGCGCCCAAGAAGGTGACCCCGCGCACGACGACGCGCCGTGCCAGCACCACGCAAGAGGCGACGCCGCGCAAGCGGACCACGCGTACGACCACGACGCGCACCGCGCCCAAGAAGACGACGACGCGGACGGCTACACGCACCGCCCCGAAGAAGACAACGACGACCAGTGGCGGCAGCGCGACCATTGGTATCGGCGGCATCAGAATCGGTATCGGTGGCGGCAGCAGCAGTTCCGGCAGCAGCAACCCCGGCCTCAACCGGCAGTGCAACCGCTATGGAAACTTCTGCTGACGCGGACTGCGAACACGATACGATGAATAGAGAGGGCGCCGCGGCGATCGCGGCGCCCTCGGCATTTGCGGCACTGGCGTTCAGCAGGCGCGCGTAAGATTTCAGCGTTCCGACAACCGCGGCATGATCTCGACGAAGTTGCAGGGCCGGTGGCGGTTGTCGAGCTGGAAGGCGAGGATGCCGTCCCAGGCATCGCGGCAGGCGCCTGGCGAGCCCGGCAAACAGAAGACGTACGTGCCGTTGGCGAGGCCGCCACAGGCCCGCGACTGCAGCGTCGATGTGCCGATCTTCTCCCAGCTCAGCATGTGGAAGGCGACGGAAAAGCCCTCGATCTCCTTTTCAAAGAGTGGGCGGACGGCCTCGGGTGTCAGATCACGGCCGGTGAAGCCCGTGCCGCCCGTGGTGATCACCACATCGACGGAGGGATCGGCGATCCAGGCCGTGACCCTGGCGCGGATCGTGGCCACCTCGTCGCGTACGATGGCGTGTTCGACGAGCGTGTGGCCGGCGCCGCGCACCCGTTCTGCGAGCAGGGTGCCGGATTTGTCGTCCGCGAGGCTGCGCGTGTCGGAAACCGTCAGCACGGCAATGCGGACGGCGATGAAGGGGCGGCTCTCGTCGATGCGGTTCATGGTGGCCTCTTGATCCTTCGGTTCGAGCCGGTCAACGTCGCGCGCTGGCTCAGTGCGTTCTGGCCGATTCCGGTGCGCCCTCGAGCGCGAGCTTGAGGCGCAGGAGGTCCGACCAGGTGTCGCGCTTCGCGCCGGGAGTTCGGAGCAGGTAGGCGGGATGGAAGGTCGCGAGGACCCTGCGCCCGGCCCCGGCGGCGAACGGCAGCGCCATCCAGCGGCCGCGCAGGCGTTTGATGCTTTCTTCGTTCGCGAGCAGATGGTTGGCGGCCGGCCGTCCGAGCAGCAAGACGAATTCGGGATCGACCAGCGCCATCTGGCGCTCGAGGAACGGGCGGCAGGCCTCGACCTCCTCGGCGGTCGGGTTGCGGTTTCCGGGTGGCCGCCAGTAGACGATGTTGGTGATGTGGACATCGCCCTCGTCGAGACCGATGGCGGCCAGCATGCGGTCCAGTAGCTGGCCGGCGGGGCCGACGAAGGGTTTGCCGCGCTGATCCTCCTCGCCACCGGGCGCTTCGCCGATGACCATCAGGCGCGCCCGTTCGACACCGCGAAAGTAGCAGAGCGAGCGGGCGGTGCGCTTCAAGGGGCAGCCGTCGTAATTCGCCAGGATCGCGTGGAGGGCGGCGAGGGAGGGGGCGGCGAGAATGCGTGCGCGGGTGGCCTCGTCGAGGGTGGTCGGGGCTTTCGGTGCGGCAGGCCCGGGTCTGGCGGCAGGGGCATCGGGCAGAGGGCGCCGAGACGTGGTCGCGCCCGTGGGGGCGGGTGGTGTCGCAACGCGCGCGTTCGCACCTGGTTGGGCAACCGACTGGCGGGAGGCAGGCGCCGGTGCGCGGTGTGCGGTTGGAGCGGCGATGCCGCCCGAGATAATCGGGTCACCCGCCCCGCCTGGTGCGAGCGCCGCGGACTTGGCGAACCAGTCGGTGGCCGTCTCGCCGAAGTCGAGCGTCACGCCGGCCTCGCGATACCAATCGATGAAGGCGGTCACCGCCTGCAGTTCACGGTCGGGGGTCATCGGTCGCACCTTCGAGCGTCGGAACGGGTCGGCGATCATGTCGCAAGCCGACGCGCAGTTGAAAGGCCGTACGGTCTCTTTATACAGGCCCTCGAGGTTGGATTGAACCGGGGACCCGGCGGTGTGAGCGCACGTGCCGGGGCGTGGGATTGCAGAGAGGACGATAGGCGGTCATGGCCAGGAGCACGGACGCGCTGCCCGAGCGCGAGGCGATGGAGTTCGACGTCGTGGTGGTGGGCGCGGGGCCGGCCGGCCTCGCGACCGCGATCCGGCTGATGCAACTCGCGGGCGAGAAGGGGCAGGAAATCTCCGTCGTGGTTCTCGAGAAGGGTGGCGAGGTCGGAGCGCACATACTTTCGGGCGCGGTGATCGATCCGATCGGGCTCGATCGTCTCATCCCGGATTGGAGGCAGAAGGGCGCGCCGATCGAAACGCCTGTCAAGGAGGATCGCTTCCTCTTCCTCGGGCCGGCGGGCGACATGCGATTGCCGAACTTCGCCATGCCGCCGCTCATGAACAACCATGGCAACTACATCGTCTCGCTCGGCGCCGTCACCAAGTGGCTCGGCGAGCAGGCCGAGGCGCTCGGCGTCGAAATCTTCCCGGGCTTTGCCGCAGCCGAGGTGCTCTATGCCGACGACGGCTCGGTCAAGGGCGTCGCGACCGGCGACATGGGGATCGGCAAGGACGGCGAGCCGACGGCCAACTTCACGCGCGGCATGGAATTGCATGCCAAGTACACGATCATCGCCGAAGGCGTGCGCGGCTCTCTCGCCAAGGAGATCATCGGCAAGTTCGATCTCGACGAGGGGCGCGAGCCGCAGAAGTTCGGCATCGGACTCAAGGAACTCTGGGAGGTCGCCCCGGAGAACCACCGCCCGGGCCTCGTCCAGCATTCCTTCGGCTGGCCGCTCGACAGCCGGACGGGCGGTGGCTCGTTCCTCTACCACTATGGGAAAAACCTCGTCTCCGTCGGCTTCGTGGTCCATCTCAACTACAAGAACCCGCACCTGAGCCCGTTCGAGGAGTTCCAGCGCTTCAAAACGCACCCGGCGATCGCCCCGACGTTCTCGGGAGGAAAACGGATCGCCTACGGCGCGCGCGCGATCACGGAGGGCGGATGGCAGTCGGTGCCGCAGCTCGTCTTTCCGGGCGGTGCCCTCGTCGGCTGCTCGGCGGGCTTCGTCAACGTGCCGCGCATCAAGGGCTCGCACAACGCCATCCTCTCCGGGATGATGGCGGCGGAGGCGGCGTTCGATGCGATCGTGGCGGGGCGCTCGGGCGATCAGCTCGATGCCTACCAGGAGGCGTTCTGGCATTCCGACATCGCGCGCGACCTCAAGAAGGTGCGCAACGTCAAGCCGCTCTGGTCGCGTTTCGGCACGTGGATCGGCATTCCGCTCGGCGCCCTCGACATGTGGATCAATACGATCATCCCGGGCGGGCTCTTCACGCTCGGGCACGGCAAGCCGGACCATGCGGCGCTGGAGCCGGCCGCCAAGCACAAGCCGATCGTTTATCCGAGGCCCGATGGCGTCCTGACGTTCGATCGGCTGACGAACGTTTCCTTTTCCGGCACGAACCACGACGAGGACCAGCCGGTGCACCTCAAGGTGCGCGACTCAGACTTGCAGAAGCGGAGCGAACTCGCGATCTTCGCGGGGCCGTCCAACCGCTATTGTCCGGCGGGCGTTTACGAGTGGGTGGACGACGGGGCGGGAAGCAAACGCTTCCAGATCAACGCGCAGAACTGCGTGCACTGCAAGACCTGCGACATCAAGGATCCCAACCAGAACATCAACTGGACGGTACCGCAGGGCGGCGAGGGACCGGTCTATCCGGGGATGTAGAGGGGGGCGGGGGGCCTTCACCCCACCTCCACCGCCGCTCCGAGGCGCGCCCGGTCCGGAACGATCCCGAGGCCGGGAGCAGACGGAGGGGAAAACTGGTGGCGTTCGAGGTGGCCGCCACCTTCCGCGACGCGCGTCTCGAAATAAACGCGCATGTCGATTCCGGCGATGAGCAGGTCCGGCGGGGTTGCCATCGCGAGATGGAGCGTAGCGTGCGTTCCCACGTCGGCCACCCAGCTGTCGTCGATTTTCATCTTGAGACCATGGGCGATGCATAGGTCGCGCGCGGTGCGCGCCGGTGCGAGCCCGCTCTGGAAGGTCGGCTTGATGCCGATGCCGGCGAAAACGCCAGCGGTGCAGGCCCTTGCCACTACGTCCAGCCCGGTCACGCACTGGTCGAGCACGACGGGCACGCCGAGGTCCGCAGCGAGAGCGCGGTTCTCATCGAAGCTGTCCGTCGGCTCCTCCCAGAGGATGCGGGGGTCGGAAAACCGGGGCATGACGCTGCGGGCGGTCTCCGGTGACCAGCCGCCGTTGGCATCGCAGAGGAGAACATCGCCCGCCACGAGGTCACCGGCGAGGCGCTCGATGCGGGCGATGTCGTCCGCGGGCGGCGTTTCGCCCCCGACTTTCATCTGGAAGACGCGACAGCCGTCCGTGCGGGCGGCAGCGGCCTCATCGGCCATCGCGGTCGGCGATGCCTGGCTGATCGAGCGGTAGGTCGGGATGGCGGCGGCGCACGCGCCGCCGAGAAGAGAGGACATCGGCAGGTTCGCGGCGCGGGCGACCACGTCGTATAGGGCCGTGTCCAGGGCCATCGTCAGGTTCGACAAGTCGAAGGCAACGGGGCCGAGGCGGTCGAAAACCTCGGCCCGGTTGCTGGCATCCGCGCCGAGGACAGGGGCGAGACGGGAGCGAAAGAGCGCGATCCGCTCCGGTTTGCTCGGCACCGGGGAATTGCCGGCCTTCCTTGCGATCTCACCCCAGCCCGTAGCGCCGTCCGCCGTCACGACCTCGAGGAGGCAATTTCCGAGATGCGTGCGATGACCGTAGGAGGTGGCGAAGCCTCCGCCGACGAAGGCGAGGTCGAGGGGATAAAGCCGGATTGCCTCGATGCGTGTCATGAAGCGCCCCCACCATACTGCGGTCGCGGTCAATCCCGGTAGTTTTCGCCCTTGCGGTCGAGGAGGCGAAGCATCGACGGCCAGACGCGAATACCCGAAGGTGGAACCTCCGGCGCGCCCTTGTAGCGGAACAACCCGTCGACGATGGCATCCGAGGCCAGCACCGGCTTCTGGCCGCTCGCCAGAACGTCGACCTGAATCTTGCAGGCCATCTCCAGATAGTAGAGATAATAAAAGCACTCGGCGGCGCTGCGCCCGACCGCGAGGAGACCGTGATTGCGCATGACGAGGAGATATTTATCCGCGATATCGCGGGCGAGTGCCGCGCATTCCTCCTCGGCGGTCGTCACGTCCTGGTAGTCGTGGTAGGCGACCGTCGGAATGATCATGTTGGCGTGCTGGGAGAGCGGCAGGATCGGGCAGTCCATGCAGGAAACCGCCGCACCGGCGCGCGAGTGCGTATGTGCCGCGAACCTGATTTCCGGGCGTGCCGAATGGATCGCCGAGTGGATGAGATGGCCGGCGAGGTTCGGTTCGCAGTCGCCCGAAACGAGGTTGCCGTCGAGGTCCATCTTGATCAGGTTGGAAGCCGTCACCTCGTCCATCATCAGGTGGTCCGGCTTGATGATGTAGTGGTGGGGGTTGTCGGGCGAGCGGGCGCTGAGGTGGGTGTAGATGAGGTCGGTCCAGCCGAAGTGAACGTAGAGGCGATGAAAGGCGGCTAGTTCGATGCGGGTCTGCCACTCCGCCGGACTCATGTCCGGTCGGTGGCCGGGCCCCTGATCGGCAATACGCTGGACGTTGGACATGGGGTGGCTCCCTTTGGTTCGACGATCCTCCAGCCTGCGACGGACCGTCGACCTTGACAAGACGCGTCGGTGCCTTCCGGTCATGTGTTCCGCGAATATCGCTAGGCTCATTCGGCGTCGACCCAACGCCAAGCGCCGCTCGCAAGCCCCGCGAGCGTCCATGGGCCGACGGAAAAGCGCACGAGGCGCAATGTCGGATGGCCGATGGCGGCCGTCATGCGGCGCACCTGACGGTTGCGGCCTTCGGTGATGGTGATTTCGAGCCAGCAGTCGGGCACGCTCTTGCGGAAGCGAACCGGTGGCGTGCGAGGCCAGAGGTGGGGGGGCTCGGGGATGCGGCGTGCACGGGCGGTCGCGGTCGGGCCGTCCTTCAAGGTGATGCCGGCGCATAGCGCGGCGAGGTCCGTGGCATCGGGCTCGCCCTCGACCTGCACCCAATAGGTCTTGGGCGTCTTGCTGCGCGGGTCCGCAAGGCGGGTCTGGAGGCGGCCGTCGTCGGTCAGCACGAGGAGCCCCTCGCTGTCGCGGTCGAGGCGGCCGGCCGGATAGACGCCGGGAATGGGAATGAAATCGGAGAGCGTGCGACGGGCGGTCCCTGCCTCGGCTCCGAGCCGATCGGTGAACTGCGAGAGCACGTCGAACGGCTTGTTGAAGAGGATCGTTCGCGCCATGGGCGCACGGTGCCTCTCCGGTGCGGCACGCGCAAGCGCGAAGCGGCGCGCATGAAGCAGGGGGCGCGCACATGCGGACGGCTGTGGTGGGCGCGCCATCGGACGAAAACACTTTCGGATTTGTGAAAGGTCGGCGGCCAACTGCTGTATACGGATGGTCGAGCCTCGCCCAATGGATGGACAGGCTGGCCGAGCCGGGTGCGACGACGCCCGGGTTTCAAGGGAACACAGCGATGCGATTGAAAGCGATGGCGTTCGCAATTCTTGCGGCGACGACGATGACGGCTGGGGTGGCCACCGTCGAGGCGGCCGTGCGGCCCCTGCAGCTGGCGCCCGTTGCGCAGTCGCTCGTTCCCGTCAGCGACAACGGCAATTGCAGCTGGTTCGCTATCACCGTCTGTTCGCGCAACTGGCAAGGGGCCCAGACAGGCGTCGACAACTACGGCGGCGAGGTCATCGACACCAACGACGTCGACGGGTTCAGGCCCGGCTGGTTCTGCGCGGTCTACCGGGGCTACGACAAGGCGGATGCGGAGGATTTCGAGAACCAGGCCCGCCGGCGCGGGGCCACGACCGCGTACGTCAAGCATGGCTGCGAGTAGACGCGCGGGTAACTTGCCGGGACATGGCGGGCCGGGCTGCTCGTTCGCACGCCCGGCCGTCGGTCGGGACCTGCCAGGGCGCACGGCGACGCGTCAGGCACCCCGGATTCGATCCGGCCAGGTCGATCAGTGCGCCAGCGCCTTGACGATTTCCTCCGTCATCTTCTTGGCATCGCCCAGCACCATCATGGTGTTGTCGCGATAGAAGAGCGGGTTGTCGATGCCGGCATAACCCGAGGCGAGCGAGCGCTTGTTGAACAGCACGGTGCCGGATTTCCAGACCTGGAGCACCGGCATACCATAGATCGGGGAGGAGGGATCGTCCTCGGCGGCGGGATTTGTCACATCGTTGGCGCCGATCACGTAGACGACGTCGGACTGCGGGAAATCGCTGTTGATGTCCTCGAGTTCGAAGACCTCGTCATAAGGCACGTTCGCCTCTGCGAGCAGGACGTTCATGTGTCCCGGCATGCGGCCGGCGACGGGGTGGATGGCGTATTTGACCTCCACACCTTCGCTCTTGAGATTGTCTGCCATCTCGCGAAGTGCGTGCTGGGCCTGGGCGACCGCCATGCCGTAGCCGGGCACGATGATGACGCGCGAAGCGTTCTTCATGAGGAATGCGGCATCCTCGGCCGAGCCGCGCTTGACGGTGCGCTGCACGCCGTCGTCGGCTGCCGCCACCGCCTCGCCGCCGAAGCCACCGAGGATGACGGAGATGAACGAGCGGTTCATGCCCTTGCACATGATGTAGGAGAGAATCGCGCCCGAGGAGCCGACCAGCGCGCCGACGATGATGAGCGCCGTGTTGCCGAGGGTGAAGCCGATGCCGGCGGCTGCCCAGCCGGAATAGGAGTTCAGCATCGAGACGACGACCGGCATGTCGGCGCCGCCGATCGGGATGATGATGAGGATGCCGAGGGCGAGGGAGGCCGCGACGATCAGCCAGAAGGCGAGCTGCGAGCCACTCGAGATGAACCACCAGACGAGCACGGCGATGGCGACGGCGAGCGCGATGTTGATGAGATGGCGGGCCGGCAGCATGATCGGCGCGCCGGACATGCGACCGTCGAGCTTGGCGAAGGCGATGACGGAGCCCGTGAAAGTAATCGCGCCGATGGCCACGCCGAGGGCCATCTCGAAGAGACTGGCGCCGACGATGGCGCCGTTCGCATCGAGAATACCGAAGGCGCCCGGTGCCGCGAGCGCGCCGGCGGCAACGAACACCGCGGCGAGGCCGACCAGGGAGTGGAATGCGGCGACCAACTGCGGCATCGCCGTCATCGGTATGCGACCGGCGATGTAGGCGCCGATGCCGCCGCCGACGCCGAGGCCGGCGAGGATCAGCAGCCACGACATCGTGTCGATCGGACCGGCTGTCGCCAGGGTCGTCAGGATCGCGATCGCCATGCCGGCCATGCCGAGCATGTTGCCGCGGCGCGACGTTTCGGGAGAGGAAAGTCCACGGAGCGCCATGATGAAGAGCACGCCGGAGACGAGATAGAGAAGGGCGACGACGTTGGCGCTCATGTCAGCTTCCTAGGAGGTTGGCCACGGGGCCTGTGCAATTCGGGCGGTGGCGAAGAGGGAGCAGGTGCCAAGGCGCGCAATGGCGCGCCGAAACGCTCACTTCTTTTCCTTCTTCTTGTACATGGCGAGCATGCGCTGGGTGACCAGGAAGCCGCCGAAGATGTTCACCGAGGCCATCACGAGAGCGAGGAAGCCGAAGACGCGGGCGAGAGTGGAGCCGTCCGTGATGGCGGGTACCGCAACGGCGAGCAGCGCACCGACCACGATCACGGAGGAAATCGCGTTGGTCACCGACATAAGCGGCGTATGCAGCGCGGGCGTCACGCTCCAGACCACGTAGTAGCCGACGAAAATGGCGAGGACGAAAAGACCGAAGCGATAGACGGTCGGGTCGATCTGGTCGCCGCCCGCCGCGAGCGCCGGGCCGGCAAGCGATACGAGCGCTGCAACCATCGTGGCCAGCGTGGCGAGGCGGGGCATCATGCGGCCTGCTCCTTCTTGACGAGGGCCGGGTGTACGATGGCGCCGCCATCGGTCACCAGCGTGCCCTTGATGATCTCGTCGGCCATGTCGACGACGACGCCCTCCTTGTCCTTGCCGACCATGAGTGAGAGGAACGAAAGGAGGTTCTTGGCATAGAGGGACGAGGCGTTGACCGGCAGCCCGGCCGCGACGTTGCGCGGCCCGAGGATGGTGACGCCATTGTCGGTGACGATCGACTGGCCCGGAACGGTCAGTTCGCAGTTGCCACCCCGCTCGGCGGCGAGGTCGAAGACGACCGCACCAGGATGCATGCTCTCGACCATCGCCCGAGAGACGAGGCGGGGCGCCGGGCGGCCAGGGATGAGCGCGGTGGTGACCACGATGTCCTGCTTGGCGATGTGGCCAGCGACGAGCGCGGCCTGCTTGGCCTTGTAGGCGTCCGACATTTCCTTGGCGTAACCGCCGGCGGTCTCGGCTGCCTTGAACTCCTCGTCCTCGACCGCGATGAACTTGGCGCCGAGCGAGGCGACCTGCTCCTTGGCGGCGGGGCGCACGTCCGTCGCGGTGACGACCGCGCCGAGGCGGCGGGCGGTGGCGATGGCCTGGAGGCCGGCAACACCTGCCCCCATGACGAAGACACGGGCGGCGGGCACGGTGCCGGCCGCCGTCATCATCATCGGCATGGCCTGGCCGAACGCGGCGGCGGCATCGACGACGGCCTTGTAGCCCGCGAGGTTCGACTGGGAGGAGAGCACGTCCATCGACTGGGCGCGGGTGATGCGGGGCATCAGGTCCATCGCGAAAGTGCGGATGCCGAGGCCGGCGAGGGCTTCGAGGTCGGGACGGTCGTCGAACGGATTGACGATGGCGGCGACAATGGTGCCGGGCTTCAGATAGGCGCGGTCGCCATCGCCCGGCCGGCGCACCTTCAAGAGAATGTCGGCGCCCGCGAGCGCTTCGCCGGCCGAGCCGACGACATCGGCGCCGGCCTCGCGATAGCTCTGATCGAGAAAGCCAGAGCGGCGCCCGGCGTCGGTTTCCACGCGCACCTTGCAGCCGAGGCCGATCAGTTTCTTGGCCGTCTCCGGGGTGACGGCGACGCGGGGCTCGTCGGGGCCCTCCCGTGTCACGGCGATGGTCGGCATCGTGGCATCATCCAATGGTTCGGGGTCGAAACTGACGGCAGCTGTCGTGGCGCCGTGGCGCGAACCGTCAGCTGCAACGGCGGGCCGGGACATCGCCCCAACGGTCCGCCGTGGGCGAATGCAATCAGAGTAGCGTCCAGGCCATGCCCACAAGAATTACGACGCAGGCTATGGTGCCCCAAACGAAGGCGCTCACGAACCCCTTGTAGGTGCGTCCATGCTCCGCGTAGTCCATGGCCGGATGGCCCTTCATATTGTCGATATCCATGGGGTCCCCTCGTTTCGGTGGCAGGTCCCGGGCCGTCGGCGCGATGCCAGCCGGCCGCGTGCCCCCCTCACGTATTCCAATCCATGCGGTTATCGAATGACGGCCGCGTTGCCAAGGGTGGTTGCCGTTTCGGCCGCGCGATTGCCAAAGAAAAGCCGCACGCGACTGGTTGGCGCGAGTGGTCCACGGTAGGGACGGGTCGCTCGCTGTCGAGCCGGTGTGAGACCGGCGGTCCGCGGGCGGGGATGGGGCTACTCCATGGGAGGGGTATCGGATGCGGAATGGTGGTGAGCGGAAGTGGTCGGGGGCGGCGCGCCGGGCGCGTGGAATGACGATTGCCGGGGCGCTGCTGACGCTGGCGTGCCTGGTGGGTGCCGCCGAGGCGCTCGAGGCCGATCCCGAAGAGCGCACGAGGCTCAAGGACTGTGAGAAGGCGCTCTGCGCGGTGATCCTCAAGAAGGAGGCGAGCGAAGAGTTCGTCACCTGCGACCTGCAGAAGACCTGGGCTGGAGAGGACATCGACGACGGTGCCAAGGCACGCAGCATCGACTGGGGCTTCGGTGATGCGCGCTGCTCGGTGGCGCTCTCGGTCGCGCAGGCGGCGATCGTCGAGGCGCTGACGAAGGCCAGCTACGAACTTGCAATACCAAAGCACGAGGTCGCTTGCACGATCGAGGGCGAGGGCGAGGCGACGCCTGTCGGCCTCACGCTTGCGCCGAAAATCACTTTCAAGGATGGCCAGGCGAGCAGTGTGACACTCGGGGTCGGGGATATCGTCGGTCCAAGTCTCATCCAGGGTGTGCTCTGGACGGCGGCCAAACTGGAAAGCTCGCTCGGCATGTTCCAGTCTGAAATGGCAAGCGAAGTCAACGAGTTCATTGGGGAAAAATGCGCCAAGCGCTACCCCGAACTGGCCAACTGAAAGGGTTGAGTGCGGCGGGTGGGGGCGGCGGTCTTGGTCGTTTCCCGTCCCGCACTCAGCCGAGCCGGTCGTGACGGCGGCCGAGGGGATAGGCGCGCATCGGATCGTTCCGGCGAAGGTCGGCCAGGATGCGGCGGGCTTCGGAGCAGTCGCGGTCCATCTGCGCGGCGAGTGCTCCGGCGTTCTCGAATGCGCGGTCGCTCCGCAGGTGCGCGATGAACTCGATCTCGATCTCGCGGCCGTATAGGTCGCGATCGAAGGCGAAGAGGAACGTCTCGAGGACCGGCGCTCCGTTGTCGAATGTCGGCCGCGTGCCGAGATAGGCGGCGCCATCGAAATACTCAGCGCCGACGCGGATGCGAACCGCGTAGATGCCGTGCGCCAGGGTCTGGTCCGGCGCGAGGTGGATGTTCGCGGTCGGAAAGCCGAGGCCATGGCCACGGCCGGCGCCTGAGACGACCTGACCGCGCACGCACCACCAGTAGCCCAAAACGTCCGCCGCGGCGCGCACGTCGCCGGCCGCCAGAGCCGCACGTACCCGGCTCGACGAAAAGACCTCACCACCTTCGCCCTGCGGTTCGAGGCGGCTCACCGTGAGGCGGTGCCGAGGGGCGAGTTCGGCGAGCAGCGCCGGCGTTCCCCGGCGGCCCGCACCGAAATGGAAGTCGGCACCGACCACGATCTGACCGGCACCGAGGCCAGCGGCGAGGACGTCGGCAACGAAGGCCTCGGCGGGCATGCCCGCGAGCGCGGCGTCGAATGGCAGAACGACCGCGAGGTCGAGGCCGAGCGCGGCGAGGAGATCGAGCCGCAGCGGGATCGGAGTCAGGGTGATGTGCGGTCGATCCGGGTTGAAGTAGCGACGCGGATGGGGGTCGAAGAAGAGGGCACCGGCGGGTCGTCCGCGCTCGGCGGCAAGGGCGCGCGCCCGGGCGATCACGGCCTGGTGGCCGCGGTGGACGCCATCGAAATTGCCGATGGCGAGGCTCGCGCCGGCCAGTTCGCCGGGCATCTCGCGATAGCTGCGAAGGACTCTCATGGGCGAGCTATTAGACCGGATACCGGCCCTTGGCGAGGTGGTCGTGCGGTGGCGGGATCGCAGGCCCGCGGGCTCGCCCAATCCGGTGCCTCAGGGGCGGCGGGGAACCAGCAAGACGGCCTCGCCTTCCAGCACCCGGGTTTCGCCGACGGCACATTCGCAGCGGAACATGGCGCGGCGCTTGGCCGGAAACAGCTCCTGCAACTCGACCCGGGCGACGACCTCGTCACCAATGCGTACCGGCGCCTTGAAGTTGAGCGTCTGGGCGACATAGATCGCGCCCGGTCCCGGCAGTTGCATGCCGAATATCGCCGAGATGAGGCTCGCCGAGAGGATGCCGTGCGCGATGCGCTCCTTGAAAATGGTGGTCGCGGCGTAGTCGGCGTCGATATGGACGGGGTTGAAGTCGCCCGAGACTTCGGCGAACGCGAGGATGTCGGCCTCGGTGACCTGCTTTCGGTGCTCCGCCGACATGCCGACGGCGAGGTCCTCGAAATAATAACCTTGCCTCACCAACGCATCCATCGTCTCGCCCTCGCGGCCGACCACGGCAAGCGCTGCCGTCCCCTTGCGATGAGCACCGGCCGAACAATCCACCCCTCTATCGCGGCGCAGCTGTGCGTCGATACCCCCAATCGTCTAACCGATCACGATGAATATTTCGGCAACAATTCACCTTGTCTTCAGGGGGATTGCAGTGGGGTTCTGGCTTCGGCCAGCGGCGGGCGGCAGGCTCGCTTCGTGCGGGCCGCAAAGCGATTGCATGCGGAGCGCGCCTCGGCTTATAGGTGGATGATCCAATCAACCGTAGCAAAGCTGCGGGCGCGCATCCCCCCGATGCGGCCGACAGGAGGAAGTTGCCGATGAATGCCACACCGTTGATGCCCAAGGCGACGGCCGTCTGGCTGGTCGAGAATACCTCGCTCTCCTTCGAGCAGATCGCGGAATTCTGTGGCCTCCATGTGCTCGAGGTGAGGGGAATCGCGGACGGCGACGTGGCGCAGGGCATCAAGGGCATGGATCCGATCTCGGCCGGTGAGGTGACGCGCGAGGAGATCAAGCGCGCCCAGGCCGATCCGAACTACCGGATGAAGATTTCCGGTCCCAAGGTGCAGATCCCGAGCGTCAAGCGCAAGAAGGCGCCGCGCTACACGCCGGTGTCTCGCCGACAGGACCGGCCAAATGCCATTCTCTGGCTCGTCAAGCATCATCCCGAATTGCTCGACAGCCAGGTGATCCGCCTCGTCGGGACGACCAAGCCGACGATCCAGGCGATCCGCGAGCGCACGCACTGGAACTCTCCTAACCTCGTCGCGCAGGATCCGGTGACGCTGGGGTTGTGCAGCCAGATCGATCTCGATTCCGAGGTTCGTAAGGCCGCAAAGCGGGTCGCTGCCGAGCGCGAGGCCAAGGGCGGCGGTCCCGCGCCGGCGGGCACGATCCTGCCGACCGAGGAAACCGTCGCTCCAGCCGCTCCACAAGCGCCCGAACCCGAGGTGCGCAAGGCGGACGTGATGCCAGACGCCGACACGGTTTTCGCAAACCTCGGCGGTCGCTCGATGCGACCCAAGGAAGACGAGGAGTGATTGGCGCCTCGCCCGGCCTCGGGCGTGGAGAACGGTTCGGGTCCTCACGTCGAGCAATCGTTCCGTTCGAAAACCGGATAAGATCGCGCTCGGGGAACCTGCATAGGGGCGCATGAGCGAGGATCGAGACAACCCGGCAGCGCCCGCAGCACCGCTTCCCATCGATGCGGGCACGCGCGCGCTCGTTCGGCGGTTCTGGCGCGATTGGATCGCCGGGCGTGGCCGCGAGATCGTGGTCTCGCTGCTGCTCATGGCCGGCGTTGCGGCCACGGCCGGGGCCTATCCGCAGGTCATTCGCTATTCCTACGACACGCTGACCGCCGGTAACCTCGGAGCGCTCGGCCTCGTCCTGTCGCTCATCATCGGCGTCACGTTGTTCCGGGCAATCGTCCTCTATCTGCAATCGGTCGCCGCCAACCGTCTGGTCCTGGCGATCTCGGTCGATCTCCAGAAGGCGGTGTTCGCCCAACTCGTCGAGGCCGACTTCGCCCGCATCGCGCGCGACAGCCCTGGCCATGTCGTCTCGCGGCTGACGAACGATGTGCAGTTCGTGCAGACGGCGCTGCTGACGGTGCTGAATTCGGCCGTGCGCGACACGCTGACCATTCTGGCCGTCGTCGCGGTGATGTTCCACACCGACTGGCTCATGACCCTGGTCGTGCTTTGCGTCTATCCCGTCGCGGCTTGGCCGATCGTGGCGATCGGCAAGCGGTTGAGGCGCAATGCCCGGCGCACGCAGTCCGGCCTCGGAGACATGACGGCGGAACTGTCCGAGAGCATCTCGGGGGTACGTCTCATCAAGGCATTCGGGCTCGAAAAGCATGTCGCCGGACGGCTCAACCGGCGCTTCGACGACATCTTCCGTTTGCGCATGAAGGCGGTGCGCGCGCGCTCGGCACTCGATCCGATGCTCGAGGCGCTGGGCGGCTTCGCGGTCGCCGGGGTCATCGCGCTCATCACCTATCGCATCGCGGCCGGCGTGCTGACCGTCGGGGACTTCATGGCATTCCTCACCGCGCTCTTCATGGCGGCGCAGCCGATCCGTGGCCTCGGCAATCTCAACGCCCGCCTGCAGGAGGGATTGGCGGCGGTCGAGCGCATCTATGCCGTGCTCGACGAGAAGCCGACCATCGTCGACAAGCCCGGGGCGCGGCCGCTGGAGGTTCCGGCGGGCGCGATCGAATTTCGTGACGTGTCGTTCGCCTATGCGGCGGACGAGCCTGCGGCGGTTCGCGCGTTCAGCCTCGCGGTCGAGGGCGGGCGGACAGTGGCGCTCGTCGGGCGGTCGGGGGCCGGCAAGTCGACGATCATCAACCTCGTGCCACGGCTCTTCGACGTCACCGCGGGGGCGATCCTCATCGATGGCCAGGACGTGCGCGACGTGACGGTCGCGAGCCTACGGCAGGCGATCGCCCTGGTCAGCCAGGACATCACTCTGTTCAACGATACGGTGAGCGCCAACATCGCGCTCGGCCGCCTCGGCGCCAGCGAGGCCGAGATCGTGGCGGCCAGCGAGCAGGCGATGGCGGACGAGTTCGTTCGCCAGTTGCCGGATGGCTACCAGACAGTGCTCGGCGATCGCGGCATGCGCCTTTCCGGCGGCCAGCGCCAGCGTATCGCGCTCGCACGCGCGATCCTCAAGGGGGCGCCCATTCTGCTGCTCGACGAGGCGACCAGCGCGCTCGACACCCAATCGGAGCGCGCGGTGCAGGAAGCGCTGGCGCGGTTCGCGCGGAACCGGACCACGTTGGTGATCGCGCACCGCCTTTCGACGGTACAGAATGCGGACCTCATCTGCGTGCTCGAGGACGGGGCACTCGTCGAATCGGGTCGGCATCGCGATCTCGTTGCAGCGAACGGGCCTTATGCGAGGCTGGTTCTGGCGCAACTCGCCGACGACAGTGATCATCCCATGGCCGCCGATGGGGCGGGCGGCCCGCAATAGTGCCGGATCGAGGCCATTGGTGGCCCCGCCCCTACTCGCGGCGAAGGATGCGGTTGACGACGAAATTCGACCAGGATCGGGAGGCGAAGCCGGCGCGCACGGTCGCGGGATCGTAGCGGTTCTCGAGCCAGTCGAGGAAAGCCGCCACCTCGCCCTCGGTCCGGGCCATGCCATCGTCGCGCTCGGCGATGTAGCGATCGAAGAAATAGTCGAGAACGCCCGTGTCGGCGGCGCGGAAATGGCCGAAACGCCAATCGAGCTGGCGCTTGGCGTCCACCGCCGGCTGTCGCTCGCGAAAGAGCGCATAGAGGACGCTCATCAGTCCGACGCGGTCAGCCCCCGATTTGCAGTGCAGAAGGATCGGGTATTCGACTTCCTCGAGCAGCGTGCGGGCTTCGAGGATCACCGACTTTTCGGGCGCGGCGCGCGATTTCAGCTGGAAATCGACGAGGCGGATACCGTGACGCTCGCAGGCCGCGCGCTCGAGGCGATAGCTGCCGCAGTCACGTTCGCCGCGCAGGTTGACGATGGTGCGCACGCCGAGCCGCGCGAGGTGAGCGATCTGATGGGGCGCGGGCTGGCTGGAGCGCCATGCCACCGCACCGAGCCGGTGGCGGTTCGGATAGATCACCCGGAAGATGCCATGATCGACGAGCAGCATGTCGAGGTAGTCGTAGATCGGGCCGAACAGCCGCACCGCCCAGGCCGGCGAGCGGCGGGCGATTTCCTGGCGCGTGCCGGCCATCGACCGATAGAGCTGGCGGCGCTGGCGTTTTGCGATCTTCATGGGTCGATTCGCCCGTGCCGGCGGTGGCCGCAAGGGCGCGGCGCGATCTCCCCGGGATCGTCCACCGGCATGCGAATCTGGAATTGGTTCCAATAGATCAACGTGTTGCTCGCTTGCCGGGGCATCACCACGCCATCGCGATCACGCCTTCCAGCGTGCGATTGGCTTATCGGAGATATCCGCTATAGAAACGTACATCAATGGGGCGGTCAGTGGCGGCGCGCCAACGCGGCGCCCGGGGGGCCCGATCACATTGGAACCGGGGCAGATGCCGCAAGTCGAGCCGCATGCCGCCGCCTCGTCCGAACGCGTAGAGGCCAGTTCGTTCAGGCGGCGGCTCTATGGCTCGATCGGGATGCTGCTGGCGCAATATGCGCGGCTCGTCCACGCCAGCACCCGCCTCGTCGCCGAGCCGGCGGAATTCGAACGGTCGTACACCACCCATTTCCCCTTCGTCGCCGCCATGTGGCATGGCCAGAACCTCATGCTGCCCTACGTCAACCAGCGGGGCATGCCGGTCGACATCATCGTGGCGCGGCATGCCGATGCCGAGATCAGCGGGGCAGCGCTCGAGAGGTTCGGCTTTCGCTTGCTGCGTGGGGCGGGCGCGCGCGCTGGAAAGCGCGACAAGGGGGGGACGGAGGCGCTGCGTGCGGCGGTCCGTTCGATCCGTGCGGGGCGCACGGTCGGCTTGTCCGCAGAGGTGCCACCCGGGCCGGCGCGTCGGGCAACGCTCGGCACGGTGATGCTCGCCAAGCTTTCGGGGGCGCCGATCCGCCCGATCGCGGCGGCGACGACGCACTACGTTGCCTTCAACACCTGGAGCCGCATGACGATCAACTTGCCGTTCGGCCGGCTGGCACTCGTGATGGGCGAGCCGATCCGCGTTGCCCGGGAGGCCGACGATGCGGAACTCGAGCGCAAGCGGTCCGAACTGCAGCAGGCGTTGGATCGCGTGACCATGCGCGCCTACGAGCTGGCCGGGGCACGAATCGAGGGTTCGTTGCCGGCCCATCTCGCGCCGGTGCCGTCGCCGGGGCTTCTGCTCAGTTCCTACCGGCGGGCGGCGGGGCTCCTTGCACCGCTCGCACCATGGCTGCTCAAAGGGCGCCTCGCACGCGGCAAGGAGGACAGCGCGCGGATCGGCGAGCGATACGGTATCGCCTCGCGCGACCGGCCCGACGGGGAACTCGTCTGGGTGCATGCCGCGAGCGTCGGGGAGATGAATGCCGTGCTGCCGGTGATGGCCGAGCTCGGGGCGCGGCGGCGGGATCTGCGTTTCCTGCTGACGACGGGGACCGTGACGTCGGCGGCGATCGCGGCGGAGCGGTTGCGGGCGGGTGACATCCACCAATATGTACCGCTCGATGCGCCGGTCTATTGTAGACGGTTCCTCGAGCATTGGCGTCCCTCACTCGCCATTCTCACCGAATCGGACGTCTGGCCGAACATGGTGCTCGAAGTCGCCCGTCGCGGCATCCCGATCGCCGTGGTCAATGGGCGTATCTCGGCCAAGTCTTTTGCATCGTGGGTGCGCCGCAGCCGCAGCTCGCGGGCGATTTTCGGTCATATCCAGCTCGCGGTCACTCAGAACGATCGGATGGCGATGCGCTACCTGCGGCTCGGCGCACGCGATGCGGTGGCGGTCGGCAACGTCAAGGTCGATGCGCCGGCGCCCCCGGTCGATCGACGTGCGCTCGAGGAACTCCGGGGGGCGATCGGCGATCGGCCGGTGCTGGTCGCGGCCTCCACCCACCCGGGCGAGGAGACGCTCGTTGCGAGCGCGCACAAGCTGGCGGCAGAGCGGCTGCCCGGGCTGCTCACCATCATCGTGCCGCGCCATCCCGAGCGGGGTGGAGCGGTCGTGCGGGAGATCGCGGACCTCGGGTTGAAGGTCGCGCGGCGCTCGCATGGTGAGCTCCCCACGGGGCAAGAGGATATTTATGTGGCGGATACGCTGGGCGAACTCGGCACATTCTACGCGCTCGCGCCGGTCGCATTTCTCGGCGGCTCGCTCGTCGAGCATGGGGGGCAAAACCCGATCGAGGCGATCCGCCACGGCGCCGGAGTGCTGGTCGGTCCTCACCGGATGAATTTCCGCGACATCTACAAGTCCCTTCTCACGGGCGGTGGCGCGCACGAGGTTACAACACCGGAGGCACTGGCGCGGGAGGCGGCCGGTCTGCTCGGCGACAAGGCCGCGCTCGAAGCGCTCGGCGCGCGCGGGCAACTGGCGCTCGCCGAGCTCGAAGGGGCGCTCGAGAGAACCGTGACACTGCTCGGCGAGCGTTTTTCGCTCTTTGCCGGCGAGGAGGAGGGTGCGCGTGCGTCTTAAATCTCCGTCTTGGTGGTATGGCGGAGAGCCCGGTGCGGTCGCCCGAGTGCTCGGACCCTTGGGGCGCGTGCATCATCTCCTCGCGCGGCGCCGCATGCGCGCGTCGGGTGCTTTTCGGGCGCCGGTGCCGGTCATCTGCGTTGGAAATTTCACTGCCGGCGGGGCGGGCAAGACACCGGTCGCGCGGTTCATCGCGGAGGAAATCGCCGGGCTCGACGTGCAGCCGGTGTTTCTTACGAGGGGGTACCGCGGGCAGGCGCGCGGTCCGCTGCTCGTCGATCCGGCAATGCACGGAGCCGGGGAGGTCGGCGACGAAGCGCTCTTGCTCGCCGCCGACGAGCCGACGGTCGTCGCGCGCGACCGGGTGGCGGGGGCCAAGCACGCGCTCACGGTGGTGCCGCGGGCGGGTGCCATCATCATGGATGACGGTTTGCAGAACGGGGCGGTCGCAAAGTCGCTCTCGATCGCCGTCGTCGATGCCGGTGCCGGCGTCGGAAACGGTCTCGTGATGCCGGCCGGACCGCTGCGGGCCGACCTCAGCTTCCAACTCGAGCACGTTGATGCCGTCATCGTCCTTTCGACGGGGGCCGGGCGCGTCCATCGAAGCCTCGAGCAGGTGCGGGCCGAAGCGAAAGGTGCCGGGGTGCCGGTGCTCGAGGCGATGCTCGAGCCGAACGCGCCAGCACGCTTCTTATCGGGCCGCCGTGTCGTGGCGTTCGCCGGGATCGGACGTCCGGAGAAATTCTTCGAGACGCTCGAGGGGATCGGAGCCGAGATCGTCGCGCGCGTGCCGCGCGGGGATCACGAGCCGATGGGCGAGAAGGAGGCGGCTGGCCTCCTCGATCTCGCGGGGCGCCACGACGCGCTGCTGGTAACGACGCAGAAGGATCACGTCCGCTTGATGCCCGGGATCGACGCGGGCGGGGCGCTGGCGCGATTGCGCGAGCGAGCCGTCGTGGTGGCGGTCGATGTCGTCATGGCACGTGGTGACCGGCAAACGGTGGTGGACCGGCTTGCCGGCGTACTCACGGGCACGGCTGCGAGGGTCTGATCAGGTCGGCTGGCTCGACAGGCGCACCAGTCCCTCACGCGCGGCCGGTTGCTTGGGGTCGAGCCGCAGCGCCTTGACATAGGCGTTGCGGGCCTCCTCGGGCTTTCCCATTTCCTCGGCGACGAGGCCGCGCCAGGTCCAGGCCGTCGACCGGCCGGGGTCGATATCGGTGGCTTCCTTGAAGTCGGCCTCCGCCTGGCGACGGTCGGCCCGCGCAAGGTGGCTCTGGCCACGCGCCAGATAGACGTCGGCCGCCTCGGGAGCGAGTGCGAGGGCTTGATCGAAATCGGTGATCGCCGCCTCGTGCGCCCCGCTCTGCTGGTGCAGTCGCCCGCGCGCGAAGTAGGCGAAAGGCTCCTCGGTCGATTGGTCGATGGCGTTCGAGAGATCGGCCATTGCAAGGTCGGTGCGGCCAGCCTCGAGCATCAGGCGGGCGCGGGCGACGAAGGCCTTGGTGTAGGAGGGAGCGAGGCGGATGGCGGCGGAGAAATCGGCGTGGGCGCGCTCGACGTCGTGCCTGCGGGCATGGGCGAGGCCGCGATTGTAGTGGGCCTGATGGTAGGAGGGGTCGCGGGCCAGGGCCTCACTGAAGTCGGCGATGGCGGCATCGAGGTTGCCGGATTCGGCGAGGGCGGAGCCTCGCACATTGAGCGCATGCGCGTCGTCGGGGTTGCTGGCGACCACCTGGCTCAGGGAGGCGATGTTCGAACCTGCCGGGCTCGACGGCAGGGCCCTGGTCGAGCCGGTCAGCGCATGAGGCGCCGAGGCCGATTGGCAGCCTCCAAGGAGGGCGATGAGGAGCGCCCCGAGAACGGGCGCGGTGGTGATGCTTTTCGACACGCGACGATACCCCACGCAACAACGCGGACCCCAACCGGGGCCGGACACGACTTGACGGCGACCGGGTCGCGCCAACGGATGGCGGAGCCACGGTCGAACGGGTGTCAGTTTCGGGGATGGGAATTGCCAATCGGTAAACGCGCGTCACGAAATGGACGCCGGTTCGATCGGCGGGGTCACCGCCAGGGCAGGGGATGCGCGACGGCGCCGGGCGGCGGGACCGGTTCGCTCGTCAAATCGCTCGAACGGCGACTCGAAAACGCATCGAGGCCGGAGCGCTCACGCGTCCGGCTCGTGGTCGTTCGACATCGATGGCTAGCCCTCGTGGGGCCCTGCGGAGCGCAGTCGCGGCCCTCGGAGGGCCGACCCCGTCAGCGGGCGACGACCTTGGGCGCCGCCACGAGGCCCTCGCGCTGGGCGCGCTTGCGGGCGAGCTTGCGAGCGCGGCGCACCGCCTCGGCCTTCTCGCGGGCGCGCTTCTGCGACGGCTTTTCGTAGAAATTCCGAAGCTTCATCTCGCGGAAGATGCCTTCGCGCTGCATCTTCTTCTTGAGGGCGCGGAGCGCCTGATCGACGTTGTTGTCGCGAACGAGTACCTGCACGCGTCATCCTCGCTTGGCAGTGTCATCTGGGGAGCGTGGAAACGAACAGCTTCCACTCGAGCTTGCGGTGCCTGGCAACGACTCGACGCCGTCAGCCGCACCAGCATGCATACGCGGCCCGTTAGCTATCAGATCGCGGCGCGGGTGTCCAGGAAGTCGGCGGTGGAATGGCGACAATACCGCGATCCCAGGCGTCGGGCTTCCGAGCGGGCAGCGAATGCATCAATCCGCATCCCCGTTCCGACGGTTCGCAAGCTCCAATCTGTTGACGTGTCCCATCTTGCGACCCGGGCGGGCGACGGCCTTGCCATAGAGGTGAAGCCGGTTGCGCGGATCGGACGCCAGCTCGCGCCAGCGGTCCGCCTCGTGTCCGATCAGGTTCGTCATGGTGACCGGGCCGATCCGATCCGTTGCCCCGAGCGGCCAGCCGGCGATGGCGCGCACGTGGTTCTCGAACTGGCTGGTCAGCGCGGCGTCCTCGGTCCAGTGCCCCGAATTGTGGACGCGTGGGGCCAATTCATTGACGATCAGGGGGCCGAGGGGGTCGTGCGGCACGTGGAACAGCTCGACCGCGAGGGTTCCGACATAGTCGAGAGCCTCGAGCAGATCGCGCGCGATGGCGCGGGCGAGGTCGGCGGTTCCCGCATCGACCGTGGCGGGCAGGCGCGAGACACGAAGAATCTGATCGCGGTGCTCGTTCTCGGCGAGGTCGTAATTGACGATGGAACCGTCCAGCCCTCGGGTCGCGACGACCGACAGCTCGCGGGCGAAGTCGACACGTGCTTCGAGGATCGCGGGTGCCGAGCCGATACTGTGCCATGCCGCCACGCCGATTTCCGGACGGGCGTCTTCGAGGCGGACCTGACCTTTTCCGTCGTAGCCGAAGCGGCGGGTCTTGAGGAGGGCCGGGGCGCCGATGTGGGCGAGGGCCTTGGCGATGTCGGCCTCGTGCGCAACCGGCGCGAAAGGAGCGACCCGGTGGCCGACCGAGAGAACGAGTTCGCGTTCCAGGAGGCGGTCCTGGGTGGCTTCGAGGGCGCGCCGGGAGGGGCGCAGCGGGGCGTGCAGGGCCGCGGCGTCGGCAGTCGCGAGCGGCACGTTCTCGAATTCGTAGGTGAGCACGTCGACGCTGCCTGCAAAGCGCGCGATGGCGTCGAGATCGTCGTAGTCCGCGTGGATCCCTTGCCGCGCGACCTCGAGCGCCGGATCGTCGCCCCGGTCGCTCAGAACGTGCACGTGCAGGCCGAGGCGCGCCGCCGCGAGGGCCAACATCCGTCCGAGCTGGCCGCCGCCGAGAATTCCGATCGTTGCGCCCGGCGCGAGCGCTGCGGGTTGGTCCGCCATGGCGGGGTCAGCCTACGGGTCGTTCGGCGACGGCCGCGGTCTGGGCCTCGCGAAGCCGATCGATGCGCGCGGCGAGCGAGGGATCGGCAAGGGCCAGGATCTGGGCGGCGAGCAGGCCGGCATTGCGCGCTCCCGCGTCACCGATCGCCAGCGTGCCGACGGGGATACCGGCCGGCATTTGAACGATCGAAAGTAGGCTGTCGCGACCTGAAAGGGCCTTCGAGACAATGGGCACACCGAGAACGGGCAGGCTGGTGAGCGAGGCGGCCATGCCGGGCAGGTGCGCGGCTCCGCCGGCGCCCGCGATGATCACCTTGAGGCCCCGCTCGCGGGCGGTGCGCGCATAGCTCCACAGGCGGTCCGGCGTGCGGTGGGCCGAGACGATGCGGGTTTCGTGCGCCACCTCGAGTTCGCTCAAGGCCTCGGCGGCCAGGCGCATGGTCGGCCAGTCGGACTGGCTGCCCATGATGATGCCGACCAGTGGCTGCGATGTCGCCATGTTCAAAGGTTCCAGGTCCGGGGCGCGCCGCGCTCGCCGCGGCCGTTCGACATAGTCCGTGATAATATCTCGCAACCCCGGGTGGGCAAGGGGGCCGTGCCACCCGGGCCCGGCGCGCCGGAAGGCTCAGGCAATGATGTCAGGAAACAACCTGTTCTCGATGACCTTGATCTCGTCCTTGAGCCGCAATTTCTGTTTCTTGAGACGGGTCAGCTGCAACTGATCGGCG
This sequence comes from Hyphomicrobiales bacterium, assembly GCA_016125495.1. Taxonomy (NCBI): domain Bacteria; kingdom Pseudomonadati; phylum Pseudomonadota; class Alphaproteobacteria; order Hyphomicrobiales; species Hyphomicrobiales bacterium. Next base: position 180,063 of record WGLQ01000002.1, read on the forward strand.
TTGCGCGTCTCGAGTGCGTGAATGGCGCAGTCGAGGTCGTGATGTTGTTGGCGCATACGGGCGAGGCGTGTGCGCAGTTCGAGCTCATCCTCGCGGTTCATTCGTGACCCATGCAACCGATCCGACAGTCGCACCAGCAACGTGCCTTCGCGATCATCGCCGTGTTCGCCCGACTTTACAACCATCGCCGATCGTCACCTTCGGCTAACCAACAGGGCCGGTCGACGAGTGGACAAAACGAGCCTTCTCTGACACTCTCACGAGGTCAACACAGAACGGAGGTAGCGATGGCTGTTGGAGCCCACCTCAGCGAGCTCGCTGAGAAGCATCGGCTTCTCGACCGCAAGATCGAGGAGCTTCTGGCGAGCCCGAGCAGTGACGACATGGAGATCCAGGAGCTGAAGCGACAAAAACTGAAGTTGAAGGACGAAATGGAGCGGCTCTCCGCCACATCGCACTGACGCGACGAAGGCCGAGAAATTCGACTTGATGGTCCACCATCCTGCGCCCGGGTTCTGTTCGTATTCGTTCCGGGCGCACATGGTGCCGCGAATGTCCGGGATGGCGGCCGTAGAGCGTCGCTGGCCTGACGGATGGAATGTTGCGGTTGCGCGCGCGCGACGCAGCATCTTAGCGCGCGTTGGCGCGATCGACGGACATGGTCCGGGGGCTCGCCCTTCGCCGGTTGCCATTCCTGCCCCCCAAGGGCCGGCGGCGGATCGGAATGACAAGGGGGCCGGGTGCAAGCCCGCGCACGCCGGGCGCGGCGATCAGTCCTCGCGCGCCATCTCCCGCAGTCTGAACTTCTGGATCTTGCCCGTGGAGGTTTTCGGAATTTCCGCGAAGACGAAATGTCGCGGGCATTTGAACCGGGCGAGGCGCTCGCGGCAGAAGGCGAGCAATTCATCCGCTGTCACCACGGCCCCGGGGCGCAACTCGATGAAGGCGCATGGCGTCTCGCCCCAGTGCTCATCGGGACGCGCGACGACGCCAACCGCCTGGACGGCGGGGTGCTTGTAGAGGACGTCCTCGACCTCGATCGAAGATATGTTCTCCCCGCCCGAGATGATGATGTCCTTGGAGCGATCCTTGAGCTGGATGTAGCCGTCGGGGTGCATGACGCCGAGGTCACCGGTGTGGAACCAGCCGCCGGCGAAGGCCTCGCCGGTCGCCTTCTCGTTCTTCAGGTAGCCCTTCATGACGATGTTGCCGCGGCACATGACCTCGCCCATCGTCTCGCCGTCGGAGGGGACCGCCTGCATGGTCGCGGGGTCGCGCACGCTGAGGCCTTCGAGGGCCGTGTAGCGCACGCCCTGGCGGGCTTTCTTCCTGGCCCGCTCCGGGCCCTCGAGTGCCGACCATTCCCCCTTCCACTCGTTGACGACGGCCGGGCCGTAAGTCTCCGTCAGGCCGTAGAGGTGCGTCACCTCGAAACCGGCATCGGCCATGGCGGCGAGCACGGCCTCGGGCGGCGGGGCGGCGGCAGTGTTGAAGGTGACGGTCTGCGGGAACCCGCGTTTTTCCTCCGCAGGTGCATTGAGCAGCGTCGACATGACGATCGGGGCGCCGCAGAGGTGGGTGACGCCATGGTCGGCTATCGCCTCGTACATCGCTTTCGCGCGCACCCAGCGGAGACAGACGTGCGTGCCGGCGACGGCGGAAATGGTCCAGGGAAAGCACCAGCCGTTGCAGTGGAACATCGGCAGTGTCCAGAGATAGACCGGGTGGCGTCCAAGTCCGGAGGCGAGTGCGTTGGCGAAACACATGAGATAGGCGCCGCGATGGTGGTAGACAACGCCCTTCGGGTTGCCGGTGGTGCCGGAGGTATAATTGAGGGAGATTGCGTCCCATTCGTCGCCCGGCAGGCGCCATTCGAATGCCGGATCGCCCGAGGAGAGGAATTCCTCGTAGTCGAGATCGCCGAGCCGCTCGCCGGTCTGTGGAAACTCGGGATCGTCGTAGTCGATGACGCGGGGCTTCACCCTGGCGAGCGCGAGCGCCTCCTTCATGACCGGTGCGAACTCGCGGTCGGTGACGAGCACCTTGCTTTCGGCATGGTCGAGCTGGAAGGCGACGATGGCGGCGTCGAGCCGAGTGTTGAGACTGTGGAGCACGGCGCCCGTCATCGGCACGCCCATGTGCGCCTCGAGCATGGCTGGCGTGTTCGAGAGCATCACCGTCACCGTGTCGCCTTTCGTAACGCCGATCCGCGAGAGGGCCGAGGCGAGGCGGCGTGAGCGGGCGTAATAGTCGGCATAGGTCGTGCGCGTTCGGCCGTGGACAATGGCGGTGGCGGCGGGGAAGGTTGCGGCGGTGCGCTCGAACAGGCTCAACGGCGACAGCGGCTGATGGTTCGCCGGGTTGCGGTCGAGTCCCATGTCGTAGGGTGAGGCGGCGTCGCGGGAGGCCATCGTGCGGGGTCCTTGGCAAGCGGCTCGGTCATTCCCTCCTACACTGGCACGCGGGGTCTCGCAAAGCCCAGGGGTTGCCTGGTCACCTCGGCACGAACGCCGTTTCCGCCAAGGGCGGTCGGCGAACGGCACGCTGCGGCCCGCTGGTTGCGGCGGCGGCGGAACGGGCACGGAACTTGCTTACACCGTACAAGCTCACCGGTCGGCGTCCGCCGCTCGTGGGACCCTCGTGGTCCGCCGTGGTCGAGCAGGGGCGTAAGGCGCCAATTGTGTGTGCAACTCGAGGTGCGAATGGGACTGAACAGCCAGACGGTCAACCTCCTTCTCGGCGCCCGGTCCCGCGGCGTCGCGGATTTCCGCCAGACGCTCACGCTCGGGCGTCAGGAGCTGCACATGCCGCCCCGACGCCTCGCGCGAGCAATGCGGCGCGCCGGCTATGACGAAGCGCAGATCGCCGCCGTGCTTGCCGCGGGCGAGCGGGCGGGCGATGCATTCTTTGCGGCACTCGGATGTGAGCGCCTCGAGGTGCTCGACCGGTCGCCCTACGAAGGGGCGACCATCATCCACGACCTCAACTCGCCGATGCCGGCGGAACTCGAGGACCGGTTCGGCTGTGTGTTCGACGGCGGTGTGCTGCATTATGTCTTCGACGTCGCAACGGCCTTCGAGACGACAATGAGACTGGTGGCACCGGGCGGCACGCTGATCGCGGCGACAGTGGCGAACAATGCCTGCGGTCACGGGCTCTACCAGTTCGCGCCCGAGCTGTTCTTCGGACTGCTCTCGGACGAGAACGGCTATCGCGATACGGAAGTGTATCTGGCCGAGGAGTTCGGACGACGGGACTGGCTACGCGTCGAGAATCCGCGCAGCACGCGTCGACACTTCCATTTCTCGAACCGGCGTTTCACGCACATGCTCGTGCTGTCGCGCAAGCATCGCTCGCTTGGCCCCTCGCTCGCTCGCCCGATCAAGTTCGAGTACGATGTTCCGAGCAACGCGCCGCAAGAGGGGGCGGTGGCCGGGGCCTCCAGGGACAAGGCCAACACCGGATTCGTCACCCGGGCATCCCGCGCCCTCAAGCGCCGATTGCCGCCAGCGGCCTATCACGAGATCGCCGAGCTCTATCTGAGGGCCAAGGCCGCAATGCAGCCGAGCCCGCCCGGAATCTCGTCGATCGAGCCGGAGCGCTGGGCGCGCCAGAAGTATCCGCAATCCGACTGATTGCGTCGCGCCTCCCGACATGCTTGCTTGCCGGCCGACGATGACGCCCGAGCATGCAACGACCGCATTGGCTCGGTGCGCCAGGCTAGTGTTGCGTCACTGACGCTCGGTTCCCGGTTGCCGCGCAGCGGTCTGCCGAGCGTCAGTGACGAAAGCAACACTAGGATCATAAAGTTGCTAGTGTTCCTCGTGTCTGGGACATTTGCTCGGAACCTAGCCGCGTCGGGAAGCAAATGTCCGAGACGGAACACTAGTGAGTGGGAGTGCGCCATGAGCCGATATCACGACATCTATGCCCGTTGGCAGCTGGACCCGGAGGGTTTCTGGGGCGAGGTGGCGCGCGAGATCGACTGGTACCGTGGCTGGGACAGGGTGTTCGACCCCTACATGGGCGAGTATGGGCGGTGGTTTTCCAGTGCGGAGTGCAATACCGCCTACAATTGCCTCGACCGCCATCTGGAGACGCGGGGCGAGCAGGCGGCCCTCATCTACGACAGCCCCATAACGGGGGCGAAACGTACCTACACCTACCGCGAGCTGACGGACGAGGTGGCAACACTCGCGGCGGTGCTGCTCGACCTCGGTGTGCGCAAGGGGGATCGCGTCGTCATCTACATGCCGATGGTGGCGGAGGCGGTGATCGCCATGCTCGCCACGGCTCGGATCGGGGCGGTGCATTCGGTGGTGTTCGGGGGCTTTGCCGCCAACGAGCTGGCAACGCGCCTCGAGGATGCAAAACCGGTGGCGATCATCTCGGCCTCCTGCGGCATCGAGCCGAGCCGGGTGGTGGCCTACAAGCCGTTGCTCGACAAGGCGATCGAGCTGTCCAGCCACAAGCCCGAGGCCTGTCTCGTGCTGCAACGCGAGCAGGCCAAGGCCACGCTGATCGAAGGGCGCGACCACGACTGGGCCGTGATGGTGAACGCGGCCAAGGCAGCCGGAAAGCGCGCGGCGCCGGTGCCGGTCGCGGCGACCGATCCGCTCTACATCCTCTATACCTCCGGCACGACGGGCCAACCGAAGGGCGTCGTACGCGACAACGGCGGGCACATGGTCGCCCTCAAGTGGTCGATGTCGGCGATCTACGACATCGCGCCGGGCGAGGTCTTCTGGGCGGCCTCGGACGTCGGCTGGGTGGTCGGACATTCCTACATCGTCTATGCGCCGCTGCTCCACGGTGCGACAACGGTCGTCTTCGAGGGCAAGCCCGTCGGCACGCCCGATGCCGGTGTCTTCTGGCGGGTGATCGCGGAGCACGGTGTTTCGGCCCTCTTCACCGCCCCGACCGCTTTCCGGGCCATCAAGAAGGAGGACCCGCGCGGCGAACTGATCGGCAACTACGACCTCAGCCGGTTCCGCACGCTGTTCCTGGCGGGCGAGCGGGCCGACCCCGAGACGATCAAGTGGGCCGAACAAAAACTCCAGGTGCCGGTCATCGATCACTGGTGGCAGACCGAAACGGGCTGGACGATCGCCGGCAATCCGGTCGGGCTCGGCATGTTGCCGGTCAAGTACGGCTCACCCACGGTCGCCATGCCGGGCTACGACATCCGCATCCTCGATGAGCAGCAGAACGAGGTGCCGCGCGGCCAAACGGGCGCGATCTCCGTGAAATTGCCGCTGCCGCCGGGCTCGTTTCCCACGCTTTGGAACAACAGCCAGCGGTTCCGCGACAGCTACCTCGCGGACTATCCCGGCTACTACAAGACGGCGGACGCCGGATACATGGACGAGGACGGTTACGTCTACGTCATGGCGCGTACCGACGACATCATCAACGTCGCCGGTCACCGGTTGTCGACGGGAGGCATGGAGGAGGTGATCGCGCAGCATCCGGACGTGGCGGAGTGCGCGGTCATCGGCGTCGCCGATGCCATGAAGGGGCAGATCCCGGCCGGCTTCCTGGTGCTCAATGCCGGCGTCAAGCGCGATCCGGCGCAGATCGAGAACGAGGTCGTACAGCTGGTGCGCGACCGGATCGGCCCGGTCGCCGCGTTCAAGACGGCACTCATCGTCAAGCGGCTGCCCAAGACGCGGTCGGGCAAGATCCTGCGTGGGACGATGCGCTCTATCGCCGACGGTGAGGCCTACAAGATGCCGGCGACCATCGACGATCCGGTGATCCTCGACGAAATCCGCGAGGCGTTGTCGGTGCGCGGTCTGCCGGCCAAGAGCGCGTCCTAGCCAACGTACTCAGGCGACCGAGCGCAGGGCCCAAAGCGCCAGGAGCGGCCGGTCGCGCGATCGCATGGCGTGGACGATGGACGGTTCGTTGTAGAACGAGCCGCCTATCCCGGGGGTGAACCACGCACCATCCGCCTGGCGGAAGTCGCTATCGGAGAGGACGAGATAGACCTCTTCCGGCGCATGATCGTGGTCCGGGTAGCGCACGTGAGGCGCCAAGAGGCTGACCCCGAGCCAGACGTCCGAGCGCTTTTCCAATCCGCTCGGTCCGACGATCATCGCGTTGGCATGGCCATCGGCGAAGCTTGCGCTCGCGGTGGCGTCGGACGGGCGTGTGCGCCAGGCGAGTTGAGGTTCGAGCGCCTCGAGCCGCTCGACCAGGGGGGCGAGCGGGGCATGCGCCGAAGCGGTTTCGAGCGCGGGTCGAAAGTGCGCGCAGACCGGTGGCCGGTCGGCGGGTGAGGCGCGGATGGTGCCCGGCGATTCGAGGGCGGCGAAAACGAGGTCGACCGCCCGCCTGGCGGCCGGCTCGCTGGCGTGAGCCGCAAAGGCGATCGATGCCGCATCGATGAAGCCCTGTAGCTCGGCGCTTCGCACGTTCATGGCAACTGCTCCTCGTGTCCGTTCGTTGCATGGGCAGGGCGCGCGGTCCTTGCCAACCCGATCGTCGCGCGGGCCTACGGCACCGCATGCCGCCCCATCGTGAACTGTACCGCGAGGGGCGTTCGCGAGCGGATGATGGCATATCCGCCGCGAGCGTGCAGCGGGCTGGTTCGCCAGTTCGGCAAGTGGCGGAGGCCCTGGCCGCGGAGTTGTCCGGGCGAATCTCGATTTTTCGCTGGTCGGGAAAGTCCGGACGGACCACAATCGCGGCCGTCGGGCGTCGTGGGTATCGACGACGTAAGCCCGAAATCAGCAGGCAGCAGGCGGATGGCATGAGCAGATTTGCGGGTCGGGTTGTCGTCGTGACGGGGGCGGGGCGCGGGATCGGCTATTCGGTCGCCGAGCGCTTCGCGAGCGAGGGCGCGCGGGTCGTGCTGAGCGATCGCAGCGAGGAGAGTGGGCGTCAGGCGGCGCGCGATCTCGTCGATCGCGGCTATGATGCCCGGTTCGTGGCCTGCGATGTCGCCGAGCGGCTCGACGTCATGAACCTGATGGCAGCCGTGCTCGAAGCCTACGAACGCGTCGATGTGCTGGTCAACAACGCCGGCATCCTCGATGACGGCAACTTCCTGGAACTCGACGTCGCCGAGTTCGACAAGGTGTTGGCAGTCAATCTCAGGGGGGCGTTCCTGGTAGGGCAGGCCGTGTCGCGTCAGCTCGTGCGGCAGGTGGAGGCGGGAGAAAGGCCCGGCTCGGTCGTCAACATGGCGTCGGTCAACGCCCATTTCGCGTTGCCGGACCACATTGCCTATTCGATCTCGAAGGCCGGTATTCAGAGCCTGACCAAGGGCATGGCCCTCGCGCTCGCGCCGCACGGCATCCGTGTCAATGCCATCGGGCCGGGCAGCATCATGACGCCGATGCTCTCGGGGGTGGCCAAGGACGAGGCGGCGCGCCGTCGTGTGCTTTCGAGGACGCCGCTCGGGCGCATCGGTCTGCCGGAGGAAGTGGCCGCGGTCGCGGCTTTCCTTGCCAGCGACGATGCGAGCTACATCACGGGCGAGACGATCTTCGTCGATGGCGGGCGCATCCCGCTCAACTACGTCGTGCCGGTGCGCGAACAGACGTAACCGTCCGATGGCTAGCTCGACGCCTTGCCGCGGCGCTTCTTGGCGGGCGGGCTCGCTGGACCGTGATCGGCGCCAGCCGTGGTTGCGGAAACAGCACCAGCGTTCGCGCCGTCCGGCTCCAGGAACCTATGCAGGTGGACCACGAAGTAGCGCATGTGGGCGTTGTCGACGGTGCGCTGGGCGGCCGATTTCCAGGCGTCGTAGGCCTTGGCGTAGTTCGGATAGATGCCGACGATGTCGAGTTCGGAGATATTGCGAAAACGTACGTCCTCGACGCTCTCGAGCTCGCCTCCGAAAACCAGGTGAAGCAGCTGCGGCTCAAGCTCTTCCTTCGATCGTGCGGGCAAGGTGGTATTCTCTCCGATTCGATGCGGCAGCGGCGCCGAAACGCGCCATCTGAGGCCGTCTGGTGCCCCATTCGCCAGCGACTGACAAGCGCGGATGAGCAAATCATGAACGCCGCACATGGTTTTCCGGAGCAAAATTTGTCGGCGAATTCACCAACCCGCTTAACGGAAAACAGAGGGGCGGAGGGCTATATTGCCTTCATCGACACGGGCTCAGCGGTTCGGAAGTCGACAAGAAAGGCGTCACGGCGGATGGGGCTCCGGTCCCATCCGTCCGCCTCGCCGACCGGTCCGGCGCCCACCACCGCCGGCCGGTCTTGGCGCACCGGGTCGGCCCGCGCCCGTGCCGCCGCAGTCGCCGCCACACGCGACTGACCGGGCTCAAGCCACCAGATGATGGGCAAGCCAGCCGACGATGCCGGGCGCCAGAAAAGCCGCCAGCACGATCAATCCGACGTCCCTGTTCGCGCGGAAACGCACGAGGCAGCCGCCCGGATCGTCGATGTCGAGCGTCACGACCTGCCAAGCCAGGTGCATGGCGGCAAAGCTCATCAGAACGAGGAACACGGGACCCGCTCCGGCGGTCAGTCCTGCGGCGACGATCCCGAGCCAGGCCGTGCCATAGAGCCCGGCGAGCCAAGGGCGCGTGCGTGCACCGAAGCGCAGCGCCGTCGAGCCAAGCCCGAGCAAGGCATCGTCCTCGCGATCCTGGTGGGCGTAGATCGTGTCATAACCGATCACCCAGGCGACGGTTGCCGCAAAGAGCAGTAGCGCCGGCAGATCGAGCGAGCCGAAGGCGGCCGCCCAGCCCATCAGCGCCCCCCACGAGAAGGCGAGCCCGAGGACCGCCTGCGGCCAGCTGGTGATGCGCTTCATGAAGGGGTAGGCCGCGACGATCGCCAGCGAGGCGATGCCGAGCAGAATGGAAAAGCGGTTGAACTGGACGAGCACGAGGAGGCCGACGAGGCAGAGGGCGAGCATGAACGCGGCCGCAGCCCGGGCGCTGACCTGCCCGGACGGAATGGGGCGCAGCGCCGTGCGGGCGACGCGGGCATCGATGTCGCGATCGACGATGTCATTGTAAGTGCAGCCGGCGGCACGCATCACGTAGGCGCCGACGGCAAAGAGCAACATGTGCCAGAGATCGGGCAGCGGTGCGCGCTCGGCCGTCGCGGCGAGCGCGGCCGACCACCAGCAGGGTAGCAGCAGCAGCCAGACCCCGATCGGTCGGTCGGCGCGCGCGAGGCGCAAGTATGGCTTGGCCCATCGCGGGGCGATTCGGTCCACCCAATTGCGGGGCACGGCGTCGGCGGGCGGCGGGCAATCGCCGGCGGCGACCGTATCGATATCGCTCATCGATCGTCCTCGCGGGTCCAATGGCTCACTCCCTCAGCCGGCTCCCGCGGCCGGGTCTCGCGCTCGACGCCAGCCCGGTGCCGTGGCCGGGGGCGCCATCCGGGCGGACGGTCACGAAGCTCGTTGCCGCACCTCCAGCCAAGGGATAAGCGAGGTCGAGGCTCGCGGCCAGCCTGCATTGCGTCGGGTGGCGTGACGGAAGGGGAGTCAGGCGATGGCGCGCAGTTCGGGGCGGGTCCCCCGCATTTTCATCGAGGCTGATCTTTCGGCTGGCGCTCGCGTCGAACTCGGCGCCGCGCAATCGCACTACCTCGCCAGCGTGCTCCGGCTCGCCGCCGGGGCGAGCGTTCTCGTTTTCAATGGGCGGGATGGGGAATGGTCGGCGCTGATCGAGCGGGCGGACCGCAAGCGGGCGACACTTGCGCTCAACGTGCAGACGTGGCCCCAACGTGCGGCACCGGACATCCACTACCTGTTCGCACCGCTCAAGAAGGGCCGTCTCGACTACATGGTCGAGAAGGCGACGGAGATGGGCGCCAGTGTGCTGCAACCGGTGATCACGGCCTATACCCAGGCGGAACGGCTGAACGGTGAACGGATGCGTGCGCACGCGATCGAGGCGGCCGAGCAGTGCGGGCTCGTGTCGGTGCCACAGGTGCGCGAGCCGGTCGCGCTCGAGGCTTTGCTGGCCGGGTGGTCGGGTGAGCGTATCATCGTCTTCTGCGACGAAGGCGCCGCGCTCGACGATCCGATCGCCTCGCTACGAGGGCTCGCGCAGGGGCCGAAGGCGGTTCTTGTCGGGCCGGAAGGCGGCTTTTCGCCCGGCGAGCGTGGCCTTCTCAGGAGCCTGCGGTTCGTGCATCCGATTTCGCTCGGCCCGCGCATCCTCAGGGCGGACACCGCCGCCATCGCGGCGCTCGCCCTGGTCAACGTCGTGCATGGAGATTGGCGTTGAAATCGGTGGGGCTGGCGTGGTTCTGTCCAGCGCCGCGAACCGCCGGATGGGTATCGAGGGCAGGGGCGCGGTGGGGCTGGGCGACCCGATCCACGGAGAGCCGGGATCATCCGGCTCCGGACGGCCCGCGAATTTTGAGGAGCTGCGATGTCGACGCGCGAGGACGGTCCGGAAAGCCCGCTCGTTGAGAGCAAGAGCGATCTCGTCGAGTACATCGCGGCCGGCGGCAAGCCACGCGAACAATGGCGGATCGGGACGGAGCACGAAAAGTTCGCGTTCGACACGCGCGATCTGCGGCCGATCCCCTATGAAGGACCGGCCGGCGTCCGGGCCCTCCTCGAGGGCATGATCAATCGGTTCGGCTGGGAAGCGATCCGCGAGGGTGACAACATCATCGCGCTGAAGCGCGCTCCCGGCGTACCGGGCGGAGGGGTTTCGCTCGAGCCGGGTGGCCAGATCGAGCTGTCCGGGGAGCCGCTCGCGAGCGTGCACGAGACCTGCAAGGAGGTCGCCGAGCATCGCAGACAAGTGCTCGAGATCGGGCGTGACCTCGGCATCGGCTTCATGGGGCTCGGGTTCCAGCCGAAGTGGACGCTGGCCGAGACGCCGATGATGCCGAAGGGCCGCTACAAGATCATGAAGGAGTACATGCCGAAGGTCGGCACGCTCGGCCTCGACATGATGTTCCGCTCCTGCACCATCCAGGTCAATCTCGACTTCGCCGACGAAGCGGACATGCGGCGCAAAATGCGCGTCGGCCTCGCCCTGCAGCCGCTCGCGACGGCGCTTTTTGCCAACTCCCCATTCACCGAGGGGCGGACCAACGGCTTCCAGTCGTTCCGCAGCGAAATCTGGCGCAACACCGACCCCGAGCGCACGGGCATGCTCGACTTCGCCTTCGAGGAAGGCTTCGGCTACGAGAGCTATGTCGACTATGCGCTCGAAGTGCCGATGTATTTCGTCTATCGCAATGGCCGCTATATCGACGCCACACGGCGCTCGTTCCGTGACTTCATGGAGGGCAAACTCGACGTGCTACCCGGTGAGCGACCGACCATCGCGGACTGGGCCGATCATCTCTCGACGCTCTTTCCCGAAGTGCGGATGAAGCGGTTCCTGGAGATGCGCGGGGCGGACGGGGGGCCGTGGGGTCGGGTCTGTGCGCTGCCGGCGTTCTGGGTCGGGCTGCTCTACGACGAGGGGGCGCTCGACGAGGCCTGCGAGCTGATCCGGTCGTGGGGTTCGGAGGAGCGCCAGCGGCTGCGGGACGAAGTGCCGGTCGGCGGGCTGCGAGCACGGATCGGGGGGCGCAGCGCGCGAGAGGTCGCGGGTGATGTTCTGGCGATCGCCAAGCGCGGGTTGGCAGCGCGCGGCAACATCGACCGCATGGGCAGCGACGAGCGGCAATACCTCGTCTCGCTCGAGCGGGTCGTGGAAACCGGAGAGACGTCCGCCGATCGGTTGGTGCGGCTCTTTCATACGACGTGGGGTGGCGACATCGACCGCGCCTTCGTCGAGGAAGCGTTCTGAGCGCGGTGCGCAAGACGTCGTGCGCCGGCCGAAGCGAGGCGGTGGCGGCTATTCTGCGGCTGGCGGATGGCTGGCCGCGAGCCGCTCGGTCAGCCGGGCCAGACCAGGCGGGCGCGGCGGTACGGGGGCCGAGGTGTGATCGTCGGCCCCGCCTGGCGGGGGCATGGCGCGCGTGCGGGGATCGGCGTGCCGGTGCGCATCGCGCGCGGCCTGCGTCGTTTCGCCACTCATTGCAGCAACGGGCGAGTCCGGCTGCGGCCCGCCCGGTTCGTTCGAACGCCGGGGCTCGAGGCGGGCACGCAGGGAGGCGAAGATGCCTTCCCCGAACGTCTGGCTGGAGCTGGCGGTCGAGCGGCGCGCCAATTCAGCGGCCAGCGGGCCGAACGGCTCACGCTGGCGACGCGCCCATTCGCCGTTGCGCACGAGGTCGCCGAGCAGGGCCCGCATGGGCCGATCGGCGCGCAGCGCGATGGCAGCGACGGTGAGGACCGTGATGAAGGGGAGCATCCGCTCTACGTCCGACGTGCGCAGTTCGCTGCTCGTTGCAGCCTCGAGGATGACGCGCTGATCGAAGTCACGGGCAGTCGCGAGTTCGGACAGGATGGACATGCCGAGATCACGCACGCGCAAATCCACCATGAGCGATGGGCTCTCATAGTGGTTGGAATGGCTTTCGGCGCTGAGACGCTTCAGGAACGCGATCGTGCCTTTGGGTGTCGCCGTGGCGGCGCAGATGCACTCGAGCAGCTCGGGCAGCAGTACCGCGGTCGCGACAGCCACCCCCTCCTCGCGCACACCAAGACGGCGGGCCAGGGTGGCGAACGCCATGCCATGCTGAGCGGACGAAATCGTGCCGAGGAGACTCATCCGGCCGATCCTCCTTACGCCAACTGCGCCGCATCGAAGGAAACCATATGCGTCAATTGTACAAAGTGTAAGCCCGCAATGTTGGGCCGTGGAAGAAAGAATGATCTTCCAACGTTGCAAAACGCGGCGTGTGGGGATCGGTTGGCGCGATCGCTGGTGAACCGGCGGGCTGTTCAGGCGTACGAGTCGCGGCCTTCGATCACCGGGTCTCGAGGCTGGCCAGAGCTTCCGAAAACCCGCTCAGCGAAATCGGAATGCCGATGCCGGCCTCCTGGGTCTGGAAGACGATGAACCAGGCGGTTTGGCCGGCCTTGAAGCGGGCGACGAGGTCGTCGGTGAGGGTGACCTGGGCAAAGCAGCCGACGACGTGGCATCGAACGAATGGGGCGTGACCAATCTTCTGCTCGTCGATCTGGAGGCCGAGGCCAGGCGGCAGAAGAATGCCAAGTGGCGCGAACACACGCAGCACCCGCTCTCCCGCCGGCGTGCGCTGGAAATGGACACTCAAACCGACGTTGGGATTGCTCTCGGACGTGACGTCCTGAACCAGGGCGCAGAGGTCCTCGCTCGCACCGGCGGGGCGTTTGCAGACCTTCTGCCAATCGCCGTGCTGGCTCGCCACAGTGGTCTCCTCGGCGCTCGCCGTCGGGGCCGGCGCCGCAAGGACGAACAGGATCGCCAACAGAGCGAGTGGCCGACAACCAGAGAACGCTCGGACGACGCTGCTCAGGGGATGGCCGCCGGACGGGGTGCCGCCGAGCCGTCCGGTTCGGTGAGCGGTGACGGTGCAAAGGCGCATCAGTGGCACTCCATGAATGGGCTTGCGGCGGGGCGGCGAGGACGGAGTTCGGGACGACACGGGCGATGGAACCGGAGGTGCGGCGGCTCGTGCGTGGTCGCCTCACCGGTCCGGACGTATGCCCGCACTCAAGCGGCCGAATCCGGCAATCCTGTGCTCCAACTCGTGTCATCGGGCAAGCATGCGGCCGAACGTCCGTGTAGCGAGCACGCCCCTTGAACATTCATTCTTTCGCATGTATCGACGAGAAGGTGCCAACCATCGTGGAGCGGATGCTTTTTTTGCGCGTGAGAACGCGCGGATCGGCCATGTTGCGCTTGGCTTGACGGGTCCGATCGTGCAAAGGACTGCGGCTATCCGAGTTCGGCGAAGAGCCGAGCAAGGGAGATGGGTGAGCCGGCGCGGCGTCATGCCTCGAAGGGGTCTTCCCGATGGCGGGATGAGCGAGCCCAGCGAACAAGACATGGAAGCAGCACAAGACTTGGAATCACAAGACTTGGGGATCAGGGGTATGCGCATTCTAAAACGGCTGAGCGTTGGCGCGTTCGCTGGTGTGGCGGCGTTGCTGGCTGGAATGGCCGGGCTCAGCGCCGCGGACGGTTTGGCGACGCCCTACCAGATGGGACTGACCGAGCCGGCGACCGACATCATGGAGCAGATGGATTCGTTCCACGACCTCCTTCTCGTGATCATCACGGTGATCACGCTGTTCGTCATGGGGCTGCTGCTCGTCTGCATCTTCCGCTACAACGAGCGCGCCAATCCGGTGGCGTCCAAGACCTCGCACAACACGATGCTCGAGGTGGCCTGGACGGTGATCCCGATCCTCATCCTGGTGGTGATCGCGATCCCGTCGTTCAAGCTGCTCTATGCGCAGCACACCTATCCAAAGGCCGATCTGACCATCAAGGCGATCGCGAACCAGTGGTATTGGGGCTACGAGTATCCCGACGCGGGTGGGGTCTCGTTCGACTCCATCATGCTGCAGGACAACGAGCTCAAGCCGGGTCAGCCGCGCCTTCTCTCCGTCGACAACGAAGTCGTCGTGCCGGTCGACAAGGTCGTGCACGTGCTGGTCACGGCGAACGACGTGATCCACAATTTCGTGGTTCCGGCGTTCGGCTCGAAGGTCGACGCGGTGCCGGGCCGGATCACCTCGACGTGGTTCAAGGTGAACCGCAAGGGCATGTTCTACGGACAATGCGGGGAGCTGTGCGGCAAGCTGCACGCCTACATGCCGATCGCCATCCGAGTGGTCGATCAATCGGTCTACGAGAGCTGGCTGGCGGCGATGCAGAGCGGCGACGGCGACAAGGCCCGTGAGGTCCTCGCGGCAGCCGAGGCCGCCGACAAGCCGACGACGGTGGCATCGAGCACCAGCGGACAATAGCCTCAACGGGGTGATGGGCGGTCCAGCGACCGCCGAGGGACGAGCGCTACGAGGAGCGACCCATGGGATACGCAGATTCGAGCCACGCTGATCACGGAGCGCCAAAGAGCTTCGTCGTGCGCTGGCTCTACTCGACCAACCACAAGGACATCGGCACCCTCTATCTGATCTTCGCGATCATCTCGGGGATCATCGGGTCGTTGCTGTCGTTCGCGATGCGGGCGGAACTGGCGGAGCCGGGGCTCCAATACTTCGCCGATCCGCACGTCTACAACGTCTATACGACGGCGCATGGCCTCATCATGATCTTCTTCATGGTGATGCCGGCGATGATCGGTGGCTTCGGCAATTGGTTCGTTCCGCTCATGATCGGTGCGCCCGACATGGCCTTTCCGCGGATGAACAATATCTCGTTCTGGCTGCTGCCCGTGGCGCTCATCCTGCTGGTTTCCTCGATGTTCGTCGAAGGACCTCCCGGCGGATTGGGTGTCGGCGGCGGCTGGACCATCTATGCACCACTCTCGACCACCGGCCAGCCGGGCCCGGCGATGGATCTCGCCATCCTCGCTCTGCACATCGCCGGCGCGTCATCGATCCTCGGGGCGATCAATTTCATAACGACCATCTTCAACATGCGCGCGCCGGGCATGACGCTGCACAAAATGCCGCTGTTCGTCTGGTCGATCCTCGTGACGGCGTTCCTGCTGCTGCTCTCGCTGCCCGTTCTCGCGGGTGCGATCACGATGCTGCTCACGGACCGCAATTTCGATACGCAGTTCTTCACGCCCCAGGGCGGTGGTGATCCGCTGC
Source organism: Hyphomicrobiales bacterium (assembly GCA_016125495.1). Classification (NCBI taxonomy): domain Bacteria; kingdom Pseudomonadati; phylum Pseudomonadota; class Alphaproteobacteria; order Hyphomicrobiales; species Hyphomicrobiales bacterium. Next base: position 195,669 of record WGLQ01000002.1, read on the forward strand.
TGTTCCAGCACCTCTTCTGGTTCTTCGGGCATCCCGAGGTCTACATCCTGATCCTGCCGGGCTTCGGCATCATCAGCCACGTGATCTCGACCTTCTCGCGCAAGCCGGTGTTCGGCTACCTGGGCATGGCCTACGCCATGGTGGCGATCGGCGTGGTCGGCTTCATCGTCTGGGCCCACCACATGTATACCGCCGGCCTCTCGGTCGACACGCAGGCCTACTTCCTCTTTGCGACCATGGTCATCGCGGTGCCGACCGGCATCAAGATCTTCTCCTGGATCGCGACGATGTGGGGTGGCTCGATCCGCTTCGCGACGCCGATGGTCTGGGCGGTCGGCTTCATCTTCCTCTTCACGGTCGGTGGTGTGACCGGCGTCGTGCTCGCCAACGCGGGCATCGACCGCGCGTTGCACGATACCTACTACGTCGTGGCGCACTTCCACTACGTGCTGTCGCTCGGCGCGGTGTTCGCGATCTTTTCGGCCTGGTACTATTGGTTCCCGAAGATGTCGGGCTACATGTACTCCGAGACGATCGGGAAGCTGCACTTCTGGGTCACCTTCGTCGGCGTGAACCTCATCTTCTTCCCGCAGCATTTCCTCGGCCTCGCGGGCATGGTGCGGCGCTACGTGGACTATCCGGATGCCTATGCCGGCTGGAACCAGATCTCTTCGATCGGCGCCATCATCGCGGCGATCAGTGTCTTGATCTTCCTCTATGGTGTGTTCCAGGCGTTCGCGCGCAAGGAAAAGGCGGCGGACAACCCCTGGGGCGAAGGCGCAACGACGCTCGAGTGGACGCTGCCCTCGCCTCCGCCGTACCACCAGTTCGAGGTGTTGCCGCGGATCAAGTAGTCGGCAGAGTGCCGCCCGCCGCTCGCGTTCGGGCGGCGGCGGTGCCGACAGAGATCGCATGGTGCCGCTGACGAGCGAACGCACCGGGGAGGGGGTGGCGTGTCTGGCACGATAGGTGGCGCCAACGGTTGGCTGGTCGCAGCCGCGATCGTGACGGCCGCGACGGCGGCGATTCATGTGATCCTCGGCGGGAAGTACGTGGCGCGCCCGCTGCTGGCGGCCCGCGAACTCCACCCGATCGCCGAGCGGCATCGGGTGGCGAAGTACACGAGCTACTATTGCTGGCATCTGGTGACCATCACCCTGCTGGCGATGGCGGCAGGCTATGCGGTCGCTGCCGTGCGGCCCGGGGCGGGTGAACTCGCGGTGATGTGCGCCGTTCTCTCGGCCGGGTTCTGCCTGCTGAGCATCGGTCTCATCCTGATGCTGCGGCTCGACTGGCGGCATTTCCCGCAATGGTCGCTGTTCGCGGCGGCTGTTGTTCTAGCGGTGGTCGGATTGACATGAGTGACCGAAGCACGACGACGACCGTTTCAGGGCCGCAATTCGCGGAACTCGGCGACTATCTCGCTCTGCTGAAGCCACGTGTGATGTCGCTCGTCGTCTTCACTGCCCTCGTGGGCATGGTGGTCGCCCCCGGTGATACGCATCCCATCATCCTCGGAACGGCGCTCCTTGCGATCGCTTTCGGGGCGGGTGCCTCGGGTGCGCTCAACATGTGGTACGACGCCGACATCGACGGGGGCATGTCGCGCACCGCGCTTCGACCCATTCCACGGGGCAGGGTCACCGCCGAGGAGGCGCTCACGCTCGGCGTCGTGCTCTCGATCATCTCGGTGATGACGCTGGGGCTCGTGGCGAACTGGACGGCGGCGGCGCTCCTTGCCATCACCATCGGCTTTTATCTCTTCGTCTACACCATCTGGCTGAAGCGCTCGACGCCGCAGAACATCGTGATCGGCGGGGCGGCCGGAGCGTTCCCGCCGATGATCGGCTGGGCGGTGCAAACGGGCTCCATCGGTATCGAGAGCATCGTGCTCTTCCTCATCATCTTCATGCGGACGCCGCCGCATTTCTGGGCGCTGGCCCTCTATCGGTGCCGCGATTACGAGGCCGTCGGCGTGCCGATGCTTCCGGTCGTGGCGGGGCCGGACGAGACGCGGCGGCAAATCCTGATCTATTCCGTGCTGCTCGCCCCGCTCGGCGTTGCGCCCTGGCTGCTCGGGTTCGCCGGACCGGCCTTTGCCGTCGTTGCTGCGGCGCTCGGTGCCGTGTTCGTCTGGCTTGCCCTGCGCGTCTACCGCATCCGCGAGGGGCACGCAGGGGATGCGGCGGCGCGGCGGCTCTTCCGGTTCTCGCTCCTCTATCTGTTTGCGATCTTTGCGGCATTGCTGGTCGAGAGGTTGGTGATCTCGGCGTTCGAGGTGTCGGTATGACGGGCGCGCGCGAGCCGGTGGCTGCCGAGCCGGTCGCGCCCGAGAGCGACCGCGTGGTGGCGGCGTCCGAGGGCGATCGCGAGGTCCGGCGCAAACGAGCGCAAGAGCGACGTTCATTGGCGATCGCGGTCGGCTTGATCGCACTTGCCGTGCTGTTTTTCGTGGTCACCATTGTCCGCCTCGGCGGCAATGTGGCCAACAGGGCGTACTGATCGCGGTCGCCGGGCCGTGGTGGTCGGGCAGCGGTGAGCCGGGGAGGCCCCAGAATGGAGCGGATCAGCGAAGCTACGGGCCGGAACCACGGCACTGCCCTCGCGCGGGCCTCGGCGGATGTCCGTCTCGCCCTGATGCTCGGCGCCCTCGCGGCGGGCATGGTCGGAATGTCGTTCGCCGCTGTGCCCCTCTATAGGATCTTCTGTCAGGTCACCGGCTATGCCGGCACCACGAAGCGGGCGGAAACGGTGCCAACGGGGCCGGCCGGTCGGATCATGGCGATCCGCTTCGATGCCAACACCGCCGAAGGCCTGGCCTGGCGGTTCGAGCCGCAGCAGCGCGTCGTCGATGTGCCCATCGGGGTCGAGACGCTCGCCTTCTACCGCGCAACGAACACTTCGGACCATCCGATCACCGGAACCGCGACCTTCAACGTCGCGCCGGCGATTGCCGGCCAGCACTTCAACAAGATCGCCTGTTTCTGTTTCACCGAGCAGGTGCTGCAGCCGGGCGAGAGCGTCGATATGCCGGTCAGTTTCTTCGTCGCGCCGGAGCTTCTCGACGATCCGGATGCCCGGGACATCCAGGAAATCACACTTTCCTACACCTTTTATCCGGTCGAGACCGAAGAGGGCGCAGCGGGAGCGGGCGATCCACCAGCGCCGGCGGCCGGGGGGTAACAGTGGGCCGAGTTCGGCTGGCCGGTCGGGCGCGGTTGGATGGAGCGATAGGCGGAAGGACGTGTCGTTCGCGCGATATTGCTTTCTGCGATGGATGAGGTCAAAGAGGGCACCTGGGTCGAGCCGGTGGCGGCGCGACGCCGGGTGCAGGGTTCGGACGGGGTTCGGGGCGAAATTGGGACGGAACGAAAATGGCTGACGGGCACGCGCACAAGCAACACGACTACCATCTGGTGAACCCGAGCCCGTGGCCGCTGGTCGGATCGATCGGCGCCCTGGTGCTCGCGGTCGGGGCGGTGATGTACTTCGTCAGCCGCAAGGATGGTGACCCGCAGGCCTGGTACGTGCTGCCGGGGCTCGCGATCGTGGTCGCGACCATGTACTTCTGGTGGCGCGACGTGGTTCGCGAGTCGCATGCCGGCGACCACACGCCCGTCGTGCAGCTCCACCTGCGCTACGGCATGATCATGTTCATCGCCTCGGAGGTGATGTTCTTCGTCGCCTGGTTCTGGGCTTATTTCGATGCGGCTCTCTTTCCGGGGGATGTCTCGACCATCGCGGACACCGCTTCGCAGGTCGGCATGGTGGCGCGCGAAACGCTGACGGGCGGGGTCTGGCCGCCGCAGCCGACCGAGGATGGCACCTTCAAGCACACCTTCGATCCTTGGGGACTGCCGCTGCTCAACACGCTCATCCTGCTCGCTTCCGGCACGACGGTGACGTGGGCGCACCACGCGCTGCTGGAGAACAACCGGCGCGGGCTGATCTTCGGGCTGATCCTGACGATCCTGCTCGGCGCGGTCTTCACCGCCCTGCAAGCCTACGAGTATGGCCACGCCGCCTTCACGTTCTCGAATCACATCTACGGTTCGACGTTCTTCATGGCGACGGGTTTCCACGGCTTCCACGTGATCATCGGCACCATCTTCCTCACGGTCTGCCTGTTCCGTGCACTCAGGGGCCATTTCACGCCGAAGCAGCACTTCGGTTTCGAGGCGGCCGCCTGGTACTGGCATTTCGTCGACGTGGTGTGGCTCTTCCTGTTTGCCAGCATCTACGTCTGGGGCGCCTGAGGGCGAGGGCCGAGGAGAACGGGGCTGCGGCGGCGCCGCGGCCCGGGCTCGGTCGGCGGCTGTGCCGCAATCGGAATCGAGGGGGCCAGCTGGCCCCCTTTCTGTTTCACGGTTTGGGCCCCGACGAACTGTCGAGGCCGATCGGGAGGCGTGCAGGAATGGCGGACAAACAGCATTTCCCACCTCCGTCGGCGATGGCGAGCGGGCTCGGGTGCCGTTGCCCGCGCTGCGGCCGAGGCAAGCTCTATTCGAGATGGCTGACGCTCGCGGAGCGGTGCACGGCGTGCGGCCTCGATTTCGAATTCGCCGATGCCGGTGACGGTCCAGCCGTGTTCGTCATCTTCATCCTCGGCTTCCTCGTGCTCGGTCTCGTGCTCTGGAGTGAGTTCACGTTCGCGCCGCCTCTCTGGTTCCATATCGCCTTCTGGGGGCCTGTGACGCTGCTTCTCGGTATCGGCCTGTTGCGTCCCATGAAGGCGACGCTGATTGCGCTGCAGTTCCAGAACGCAGCGCGCGAAGGGCGGCGGGCGGAATGAGCGGCGCGGTGACAGGACCTGGCGCCCGGCTCTGGTTGCTGACCGGGTTGGTGCTGGCGGCGCTGGCGATCCTGCTCGCGCTCGGGACATGGCAATTGCGCCGGCTCGCCTGGAAAGAAGACCTGATCGCGCGCCTCGAAGCCCAGGCACGGGCGGCTCCGACCCCGCTCGAATCCTTCGTCGGCGCCGATGGGCGTTCGCTCCTGGCGGGTGAACTCAGCAAGGCCGCCGTCACCGGCCGGTGGCGCCATGCGGGCGAGCTGCATCTCTATGCCAGCCGCGGTGGGCGGCCCGGCTGGGACATCCTGACGCCGCTCGAGATCACGGCCGGGCCGCTCGCCGGGCGGGCGGTGCTGGTGAACCGGGGCTTCGTTCCCCTGGAACTCAAGCGCGCCGACTTGCGTGCAGCCGGCCAGGAGGCTGGCGAGGTGACGGTGATCGGGCTCGTACGGCCGCCCGGCGGGCGCGCAACGTTCGATGCCGACAATGCGCCGGCGCGAAACGAATGGTTCTGGCGGGATCTGTCGGCGATGGCCCAGGCCGCCGGGCTCGCGGAGAGGGCCCTCGATCTCACCCTCGATCTCGTCGAGCCGGCCGCGACGGGCGGCTGGCCGCAACCGCACGAGGGTCGCGCGCGGCTCGCCAACCGCCACCTCGAATATGCGCTTACCTGGTTCGGCCTTGCAGCGACACTGGTCGGCGTCTACGCGTTCTATGTCGCGTCGGTCCGAAGGACAGTGCGTGGCGCGACAAATGGCGCGCTGCCCGGCAAGTGACGCCGGGCGTCGGAGCGGAGTATTCATGCGCTATGTCAGCACACGGGGCGAGGCGCCCGCACTGGGGTTCGCGGACGTGCTCCTTGCGGGGCTCGCCCGCGACGGTGGCCTCTACGTTCCCGAAACGTGGCCGCGCTTTTCACCGAAAGTGATCGCGAGCTGGGCCGGCAAGCCGTATGCCGTGGTGGCTGGCGAGGTCATGCGTCCGTTCATTGGCGACGCCATCCCGGAACGCGAACTCGATGCGATCCTCGCGGACGCCCACGACCAGTTCGCGCATGCGCTCGTGGCCCCGCTCGTCCAGATCGGCCCCGAGCATTGGCTGCTGGAGCTGTTCCACGGGCCGACGATGGCGTTCAAGGACGTCGCGATGCAAGTGTTGGCGCGGCTGATGGACCGCACGCTCGCCGAGCGCGGCCAGCGGGCGACGATCATCGGGGCGACCTCGGGCGACACCGGTGGGGCGGCGATCGAGGCGTTCCGCGGCTGCGACGCCATCGATATTTTCATCCTTTTTCCGGATGGCCGCGTGTCGGACGTGCAGCGCCGCCAGATGACGACCCCGGTCGAGGCGAATGTGCATGCAATCGCAATCGATGGCACCTTCGACGACTGCCAGAACATCGTGAAGGCGCTCTTCAACGATCTTGCCTTTCGCGATCGCATGGCGCTCGCGGGCGTCAACTCGATCAACTGGGCGCGCATCCTGCCGCAGGTCGTCTACTACTTCACCTCCGCCATCGCGCTCGGCGCGCCCGCACGAAAAGTGAGCTTCTCGGTCCCGACCGGCAATTTCGGCGACATCTTCGCGGGCTATGCCGCCAAGCGCATGGGGCTGGCGATCGGCCAGCTGATCATCGCGACGAACACCAACGACATCCTCGCACGGACGGCGGCGACGGGCGACTACGAGCCGAGGCCGGTGGTGGCGACGTCGTCGCCCTCGATGGACATCCAGATCTCCTCCAACTTCGAGCGCTATCTGTTCGAACTCTCGGGCCGCGATGCAGGGCGCGTCAGGTCGTTGATGTCGGAGGTGGCGAAGGGGCGCGGATTTCGGCTCGGCGAAGCGGACGTGGCGGCGCTGCGGCAGGATTTCGCCGGCCATGGCATCGGCGAGGACGAGGTTGCGCGCACGCTCGCCGAGGTCCACCGGTCGACCGGCGGCATGGTCATCGATCCGCACACCGCCGTCGGTGTCGCGGCGGCGGGGCGGGAGGCGGGCCGTGGTGGACCGATCGTAACGCTTGCGACGGCGCATCCGGCCAAATTCCCCGACGCCATCGAGAGGGCGATCGGCATCCGCCCTCCGGAGCCACCGCGCATCGCTGCCCAGCGGACCATGGCGGAGCGCTTTGTCCGGATCGCCAACGATGCGGCGGCAGTGGCGCGACATGTCGAGGAACGAGCCCGCGCCGTCGGCGCCGGAGGCCGTAGCGCATGACGGTCGAGCTCAGCACACTCGCCAACGGCCTGCGGGTGGTCACCCACACCATGCCACAACTCGAGACGGCCTCGCTCGGCATCTGGGTCGATGCCGGGGCGCGCAGCGAGCGAGCCGAGAACAACGGCGTAGCCCACTTCCTCGAGCACATGGCGTTCAAGGGGACGACGAGCCGGGACGCGCGGGCCATCGCGGAGGAGATCGAGGACGTCGGCGGTTATCTCAATGCGCAGACCGGTGTCGAGAGCACGGCCTACTACGCGCGCATCCTGAAAGGCGACGTCGAGCTGGCGGTTCGGCTTCTGGCGGACATCCTTCGCGATTCGGTGCTCGCCGAGGAGGAGATCGAGCGCGAGCGCGACGTCATCCTCCAGGAGATCGCGTCCGTCAACGACACGCCCGACGATCTCGTGCACGATGTCGCACTCGCCACGGCGTTTCCCGACCAGCCTCTCGGCCGCCCGATCCTCGGGACCGAGGCGAGCGTCGAGGCGATGACGCGCGAGACCCTTTCCGGCTTCCTCGCCGAACAGTACGCGCCGACCGGGATGGTGCTGAGCGCGGCCGGAGCGGTGGAGCATGGGGCGCTCGTTGCGCTGGCCGAGGGCCTGCTCGGTGATCTCCCGGCTCGTAAGGCGCCCGAGGCGAGCCCGGGTCGCTATGTCGGGGGTGGCCGGTCCATCGAGCGTGACAGCGAGCAGGCGCAGGTGATCCTCGCCCTCGAGGCGCCGGGTGTTCTTGCGCCCGACTACATTGCGCTGCAGGTGCTCTCGGGCCTCCTCGGCGGCGGCATTTCGTCGCGGCTGTTCCAGTAGGTGCGCGAGAAGCGTGGGCTGTGCTATTCGATCTACACCTATCAGCTCGGCTGTCGGGATTGCGGGCTGCTCGGCGTACATGCCGGAACCCGGGGCGATCAGGTGGCCGAGTTGCAGGACGTGGTGGTCGAGCAGATCGTCGACCTCGCGCACACGGGCCCCGGTGAGGCGGAGCTGGCGCGCGCGAAGGCGCAGCTGCGGGCGGGGCTCGCGATGTCACTCGAAAGCTCGTCGTCGCGCGCGGACCAACTCGCCCACCATATTCAGATGCTCGGCCGTGTGCTCGGGCTCGAGGAACTCGTCAGCCAGGTCGAGGCCGTAACGGTCGCCGACGTGCGTGATCTCGTCGGGCGGCTCGTTCTCGCGGGCGAGCCGACGTGGGTGCAGATGGGGCCCGAGCTGCCGCAGCACGAGCAAGGCGCGTTGGTGGATGGGCTCGCCGGCCGGCGGACACCGGCGCGTCCGGGGGCGGGACGTGCAAAACGCAGGGCCGGTTGATCCGGAGCGGAGGGCCATGGCATTTCTCAGATCGGTTGGCGCGAGTGACAACGGTCCGGTGCTGTTCGGCAAGCGGCTGACGCTGCGCCTGCCGCAGGGTGGCGACTACGTCGCCTGGGCGGAGTTGCGGGCCCGGAGCCGGGAATTCCTCGTGCCCTTCGAGCCGGCCTGGTCACGGGACGAACTCTCGCGCGCTGCCTTCCGCCGGCGGTTGCGCTTCTACCACCGTGAGTTGCGCGAAGAGACGGGTTACACGTTCTTTCTCTTTCGCAGCCAGGACGATCAGCTCGTCGGTGGGGTTTCGCTGAGCCAGGTGCGGCGAGGCGTCACACAGTCGTGCACGGTCGGCTATTGGGTCGGCGCCCCGTTCGCGCGCCAGGGTCACATGAGCGACGCCCTCGGGACCGTCATCCCGTTCACATTCGGAACGCTCGGCCTCAATCGACTCGAAGCGGCATGCCTCACAGGCAACGTCGCGTCGATCGGTGTCCTCGAAAAAGCCGGTTTTCAACGGGAAGGTTTGGCCCGCAAGTATCTCAGGATCAATGGCGTGTGGCAGGATCACTTCTTGTACGCCATGGTTGCGGGCGACAGCGGAACCTGAGCCGCTCAGGCGGGAGGCGCCGCGGCGAGGTCACGACCAACATTGGGGGCAAGCGGTTGTCGAGGGCAGCATGCAACGCGCGGCCCGGCGCGCGTCGTCCGGCCTATGCCGGCGGCGGGCCGTTTTCGCGTGCCCTCGTCCAAGCGATCGCACTGGCCTGGCTGATGGTCGCTGCACTCGCGCCATGGTCCGCGCCCGCCCGGGCGCTGGAGCCGATCGACGTCTCCCAGACTCAACAGCGGATCGAGATCACGTTCCTCGGGCAGTTCTACGAGGCGCGCGGCGACCGGTTGCAGGTCGAGACGGCGGCTGGTGACGACGGCATCGGTGGACGCATGGCCGTGCGGGCGATCACCCCTGGCACCGATCCCAACTGGGCGGTCTTCGCCCTCAAGAACCCGACCGACAACGTGATCGAGCGCTGGCTCATCGCCGAGCGCTACACCTTGCTCGGCTCGGGACTCATCTGGCCGGACCTCGATTCGCCGCGCATCGTTCGGGTGACGCCGTCACTCGGCTTCCTGCCGGAGCGGATCGCCAACGATCAGGCCGACATCATCAGCATCACGCTCGAGCCGCGCCAGACCGTTACCTACGTGACGGAACTCGCTTCCGACCGTTTCCCACGGCTCTACATCTGGAACCCCAGTGTCTACCAGAAGAAGCAACGCGAAAGCATGCTCTTCCAGGGGATCCTGATCGGGATCAGCGTGGTCATCGCGATCTTCCTCACCGCGGTCTACGCCGCCAACCACCAGCTCATCTTTCCGGCGGCGGCGCTGGTCGCCTGGAGCGTGCTGAGTTACCTCTGCATCGATTTCGGCTTCTGGCACAAACTGTTCCAGGTCTCGCCACAGGACATCGCCTATTTCCGAGCGGCGGCGGAGGCGGCGATCGCGGCCAGCCTCGTGATCTTCCTCTACGCCTACATGAGGCCGGGCATTCGCTTCGGCTGGGCGCGTCTTTTCATCCTGCTCTGGGGGCTGGCTCAGGTCGGCGTGATCGGTTTGGCGATGCTCGATCCGGGGCTGGCCTCGAGCATCGCGCGCGTCTCGTTCGGCACCATCGCGGTGATCGGCACGCTGCTCGTCCTCTCGTTCGCGATCACGCTTCAGGCGCGCGGGCTTTCGCTGCTTCCGGCCTGGATGATGTTGCTGGTCTGGATCTTCGGGGCGGCGGTCTCGGTGATGGGCAGGCTTTCGGGAGATGCCATCGTGCCGGGGCTCTCGGCCGGGCTCGTGCTGGTCCTCATTCTGCTGGCGATCACCGTGGCGCAGTTCGCGACCCGCTCGGCCGAGCCGCAGTTCAGCGCTTCGCCCAGCCAACTCCAGCTGCGCTCGCTCGCCATCGACATGGCAGGAGCCGGTGTCTGGGAGTGGAATGCGCGGCGTGACGAGATCGCGACAGGGGCGGTGATCGAGGAGGCGCTCGGGCTGCAGGCCGGGGAACTCAACGCCCGCGCGGGCGACTGGCTCGAGCATGTCCATTCGGCCGATCGGGAACGAATCAAGGCGGCCATGAGTTCGATCCAGGAGCGCGGCGAGGGGGTCATCAGCCTCAGCCTGAGGCTGCGCAGGTTCGATGGGTTCTATCGCTGGTACGAACTCGACGCGGCCACCGTGCCGCAGGTCGAGAGCCGGACCGTCAAATGCGTCGGGCTGTTGCGTGACATCACCGACACCAAGCTGGCGCACGACAGGCTGATCCAGGACGCGGTGCAGGATACGCTCACCGGGCTGCCCAACCGGCAGATCTTCATCGATCGCCTGGGGTGCGCCATCGCGCGGGCCGAGGAATTCACCGAAGAGCGACCGACCGTCATCATCGTCGACATCGATCGGTTCAAGAACGTCAACAAGAGCTTCGGCATCAACATCGGCGATGGCATGCTGCTGACCATCGCACGGCGGCTCTCGCGACACCTCGGGCCGCGCGACACGCTGGCACGGATGGGGGGCGACCAGTTCGCCGTGCTGATCGAGCGCTCGCTCGACCAGCGTCAGCTGGCGCTGCTCGCGGAACGTATTCGCCGGGCGCTGCGATCGCCGGTCAAGATCGATGGCCAGTCGATCGTGCTCACCGGCAGTATCGGGATCGCCGAATACGACGGCTCGCAGAAGGAGCCGGGGGGGCTGCTACGCGACGCCGAACTCGCCATGCAGCGGGCGAAACGGGTCGGCTCGGACCGCACCGAGGTTTTCACGCGCAGCATGCGTGAGGAAGGCAGCGAACGGATCCTCATCGAAAGCGATCTGCGGCGCGCCATCCAGAGCGGTCAACTGCATGTCGTCTACCAGCCGATCGTGCGACTCGCGAATTCGGAACTGTCCGGCTTCGAGGCGCTGGTGCGCTGGCACCATCCGACGCGCGGCGTGCTCAACCCCGACGAATTCATATCGATCGCCGAAGAGATCGACATGGTGGCGCCGATCAGCAGCTATGTGCTGGCGCGGGCGCGCGAGGAGCTGGCGCGCTGGCAGAAGCTGCTGCCACGGCGAGAGGATCCGCTCTTCGTTTCGATCAATATTTCGAGCAGCCAGCTCTTTCGCCCGGAGTTCATCCAAGAGCTGCGCGGCGTGTTGCGCAGCGAGGCGACGGAGCGCGGCTCCATTCGACTCGAGATGACCGAGTCGCTCGCCATGCAGAACCCGGAACTCGCGGCCGAGATACTCGAATTGCTCAAGGAGGCCGGCGCCGGGCTGATGCTCGACGATTTCGGAACGGGCCATTCCTCGATCGCCTATCTCCATAGGTTCGTCTTCGACACGATCAAGCTCGACAAGGCGCTCATCCAGAACCACGCGCTGGAGGCGGCGGGCGGAGTGATCGTGCGCTCGATCGTGGCCATGTCCCAGGAGCTGGGACGCGAGGTGGTGGCCGAAGGGGTCGAGACCTACGAGGATGCCATCGCGCTACGCGGAATCGGCTGCGATTTCGCGCAGGGCTTCTATTTCGGCGGTCTGATGACCGAGCGCCAAGTGAGCGATCTCCTCAAATCGCTGGCACGCGATGAACGGGCGGTCGAGCGTCCGTCGCTGCTGGAAAGCGCCATCCGCATGATCCGCTCCCGCCAGGAGGGGAGCGAGAAGGGCGTGCCCGACGATGGCGACGTTGGCGAGGCCGGCCGGCCGATGTCGGGTGGCGGGGGGACTGGCGAGTCCGGGTCGGTCCCCGGCGAGGCGGGCCGTGCCGACGACGGCGATGGTCCCGGTCGCCAGCCGCGAGGGGTTCCCGTCCGCCCGGCAATGCCACCTGGACCGCCGAGCCCTGCGGGATCGTCAGGGCAAGGCCCAGCCAACTTCATGCGGCCGCCGGAGCCGCCGACCCGTCCCGCGCAACGACCGATCACGGGAACCAATGGGCAGACCGGTAGCCCGCCAATGCCGCCACGACCGGGCGAGCCGCCAATGTCGCTCGGACGGCCGATCACCGGTCGACCCGGGGGCGCGCCTGGTGCCGATCCTCGGACCGGCGATGGGCGGCCACACGCGCAGACCCCGAACGGGGGGGCGAGCGGAACGGGGCCGGGGGGCACGGGGCCAGCAAGCGTCCCCGGCCAAGGGCCTCGGTCCTACGCCACGGGACCGTCCCCGATACAGCCGCCGCCCGGTGGGGTCGCGCGAGGGGGCAACGGCAATGGTCATGGCAAGGCCAATGGCGAGGGCGCCGCGCGCGGTCCGGCTGGCACGGACGACAGCGCAACAGGGCCCGCGGGTCGCTCGCGAGATATGGGCGGAGCATCGCTCCCGGGTGGTGGAACCCGCCATCCAGGCAACACGCGGCCGAGTGAAGAGGGTTGAACGACGGATCGGGGCCGGTGCCGTCCGGTACGCGGGCGGAACCGCGACGTCGTCGATCAGGCGTGACCCGCGTCACTGACCAGGAAGGCCGGCTGCACGCCGATGTAGGCAAGGGCCCTGTCGTACTTGCTCGAGACGTCCCGGTCGAAAACGATGTCCGGATCGGCCGGAGAGATCAGCCACCCGTTCATCTGGATTTCATGCTCGAGCTGGCCGGGCCGCCAGCCGGCGTAACCGAGGGTGAGGAGCGAACGCGAAGGGCCGGTGCCACCGGCAATCGCCCGCAAGACATCGACGGTCGCAGTGAGGGACAGTCGCTCGTCCACGGGCAGGGTGCTTTCCGGGGCCATGTAGTCGGCGGTGTGGAGCACGAAGCCGCGGCTGGTTTCGACCGGACCGCCGATCTGAATGGGAAAATCATCCACGGCAGGCACCGTGCGCTGGTCCGACAGCACGCCGATCTGCGTCAAGAGTTCGTAGAACGACATGCGCTCGGCCAGCTTGTTGACGATCAGCCCCATGGCACCTTCCTCGGAGTGGGCGCAGATCAGGACCACCGAGCGGGCGAAATTGGGATCGCGCATGGACGGCATGGCGATCAGGAACTGACCGGTGAGGTAACCCTCCGCGCTGAGATCGTGGCTGTCATCTATCGCTGGCATCCCGCCAACCTAGCGGGAGAACTGGGCCAAATGAAGCAGAGAAGATGCAGATCGGACCTCGGCCGGGCGCATCGCGCGTCGGTGGGGCGATCATTGGCGGAACACGGTACGGCAGTTGCGCATTCGTGAGATGCAGGGAGCGGTGTGAAACCCTACGTTGGTTCCAAGGAGTGCGCGCGCGCCGAAGATCGGTCGGAACGTGCTGGATGATCGATGTCGGCGGGTCCGAATGCGGGTGGCAGGGGTTCCTGCGATCGGACGAAAGGGAGCAGCGATGCGGCAAGGTATGCGACAGGAGGCCATGGAGCAGGACGGTCATTGGAACGGGCAGGACCGCTGCTGCAAGCAGACGCGCGTCCGATCGCTTCGGTGCGCGGCCTTTGCGGGCGTGATCGCGGGACTGCTGATGGCGCTGGGCGTTGCGGCCGAGCCGGTCGGCGGGAGCGCGCACGCCGCCGAAGCCGAAACACCGTGGCTCGCGCTGCACAATGCGCGTACGCGGCTCGTGGCGAGCGCCTGGATCGACGAAGCCGGCCAGTCCCGGCACTTGGCAGGCCTCGAGATCGAGATGGCGCCGGGCTGGAAGACCTATTGGCGAAATCCGGGCGATGCCGGCGGTGTGCCGCCGTCCATCGCCTTCGAGAAGTCGCACAATGTGGCGAGCGCGACGGTCGAGCTTCCGGCGCCGAAGCGCTTTGCCGAAGCCTATGGGTCGACCATCGGCTATGCAAACCGCGTGCTGTTCCCGATCCGCGTCGAGGTTGCCGATGCCGAACGGCCGTCGCGGCTGACGCTCACGGCCTATCTCGGAATCTGCGAGGAAATCTGCGTGCCGGTCGACTTCGAGCTGTCGCTCGGGCTGGACGGGCGGGCCGGGCGCGCGACGACGCATCTGCCGGCGCTGACGGCGGCGCTGGCGAGAGTTCCGCGTGACGAGAGCGGACCGGTGGAGCTGGTCGAGTTCGCGAGCGAGGCCGGCGATGGGGGTGGGGCTGGCAAGCTGACGCTCGTTGCCCGCTATCGCAGCGCGAGCGACGTGGCGAGCGGCGATGCGTTCGTCGAGACACAATCGGGGATCGTGCTGCCGGCGCCCGCTCGTGAGCCGCGCCCACAGCAGCGCAGTGCGCGCTTCAGCTTCGACGTTCCGAAGGATTTGGCCGAGGAGATGACGCGCGGGCCCTTGACGATAACACTCACGTCGGAAACCGGCGGGAGCGTCTGGCGGCGGGCGCTGGCGCAGCCCTGAAGGACGTTGCCGTCGCCCGTCGGCGCCGAGACCAGCGCCCACCATTTCGCCTTGCGCTCTGGCCAAGCTCGGCTAGAACCGCAAGCCAGTTCATCTTCGTTCCGAGGGTACCATCATGAGCATCGCAGTCGGACAGCGCCTTCCCGAGCAGAAGCTGAAGGTCGTCACGGGCGACGGAGTGGTCGAAAAGACCACCGGTGAACTCTTTGCCGGCCGCAAGGTCGCGCTCTTTGCGGTGCCGGGCGCCTTCACGCCGACCTGCCATCAAAAGCACTTGCCCGGTTTCCTCGACAAGCGCGAAGAACTCGCCGGCAAGGGCGTTGCCGAAGTCGTTTGTCTGACGGTGAACGATCCGTTCGTGACGGAAGCCTGGGCCAAGGCCAGCGGCGCACACGGCAAGATCGCGTTCGTTGCGGACGGCAACGGCAGCTTCACCAAGGCTCTGGGCATGGATATCGACCTTTCGGTCGCGGCGCTCGGCGTGCGCTCGAAGCGCTATGCGATGCTGGTCGATGACGGCGTCGTCAAGGTGCTGAACATCGAGGAGATGCCGAGTTCGGCCGAGCGAAGCAGCGCGGCGGAATTGCTCAAGTCGCTCTGAGGCGAGCGCTCCCTCGTTCTAGGCCTCTGGCGGAGCGGGCGGGGGCGCGTCCCCGGCCCGCCCGAACTCGGCGAGGCCGCGGCGTGCCAGTTCGTCGGCGCGCTCGTTCTCAGGGTGGCCGGCGTGGCCCTTCACCCAGATCCACTCGATCGAATGTCGCGCCGCCGCCTCGTCGAGCATTTGCCAGAGGTCGGCGTTGCTCACGGGTTTTTTCTGGGCGTTGCGCCAGCCGTTGCGCTTCCAGTTGACGATCCAGCGCGTGATGCCGTCACGGACATAAACGGAATCGGTGTGCAGCGCCACCCGGCAGGGGCGTTTCAGCGCGCGCAGGGCCTCGATCGCGGCGGTCAATTCCATCCGGTTGTTGGTGGTGTCGGGAGTGCCGCCCCACAGCTCCTTGCGGTTCTCGCCGGAGATCAGTATCGCACCCCAGCCGCCGGGGCCCGGATTGCCGCTGCAGGCGCCGTCGGTGAAGATCGTCACCTCGGCGAGGGGGCGGATGTTCTTTTCCTCGGTTGCCATCAGATGCCGATGCCGTAGGCGGCGGTGTCGGCGATGCGCTGGTGAAAGCGCAGGCGGTTGAGATAGGCGAGCGGATCGTGCGGGCGCACGAATGCGTCGGGTGGTGTGTTGAGCCAATCATAGAGGCGCGTCATCAGGAAGCGCAGGGCCGCGCCGCGCGCGAGGACCGGCAAGGCGACGATCTCGTCCGACCCGAGAGGGCGGACGGAATGGTATCCTTTGAGGAGTGCCGCCGCCTTCGTCACGTTGAACTCGCGGTCGTTCTCGAAGCACCAGGAATTGAGACATATGGCGACGTCGTAGGCGTAGAGATCATTGCAGGCGAAGTAGAAATCGATGAGACCGGTAATCGCACCATCGTGGAAGAAAACGTTGTCCGGGAACAGATCGGCGTGGATTATGCCCCGCGGCAGGCCAGTGGGCCAGGCCCGGGCGAGTGCCGTCAGCTCGGCCGCGACGATGTCCGTGATGCCGGCCGAAACCTCCTCCCCCGCGGTGCCGATGTCGGCGGCGAGCCTCGTCCAACCGGCATGCGAGAGGGCGTTCTCCCGGCACATGGGAAAATCCGCCCCGGCGAGATGGAGGCGGGCGAGCGCACGGCCCAGCTCGCCGCAGTGGTGCGCGGTCGGGCGGCGCGGCCAAACGCCCTGGAGGAACGAAAAGAGCGCGGCGGGTCGGCCTGCCAATTCCCCTTCGGTCCGGCCGGCGCGGTCGCGGTAGGGTTCGGGGCAGGGGAGACCCTTGGAAGCGAGATGCTGGAGCAGCGAGAGAAAAAAAGGAAGATCGGCGCGCGCGACGCGCTTTTCATAGAGCGTCAGGATGAGGCGGGTGCGGTCGGTGTCGACGAGATAGTTGGAGTTCTCGACGCCCTCGGCGATGCCGCGAAAGGCGGTCAGCGCGCCGACGTCGTAGCGCGCGAGAAAGGCCGTCAGTTCGTCGTCTGTGACATCGGTGTAGACGGCCATCGGGGTGGTCCGGGGTGAGGGAAGGGGGGAGCGCCGAGCGGGGCCAAGGCTTGGCGGGAGCTTCGCGGCGAAGTCAAGCCTCCTGGCGCAGCGCCTTGGGAAGATTGAAGACGACGCGCTCGCGGGCCGTCTCGACGATCTCGACCGTCACCTCGTAGCGCTCGCGAAACGCCTCGATGATCTCGTCGACCAGGACCTGCGGCGCGGAGGCACCGGCCGTCAGGCCGAGTGTCGCGATGCCCGTAAAGGCGCTCCAATCGATGAGGTTCGCGCGCTGAACGAGATGGGCAGCCGGGCAGCCCGCGCGCTCGGCCACCTCGACCAGGCGGAGCGAGTTCGAGCTGTTGGGCGCGCCGACCACGATGACACTGTCGCAGCGCGGCGCGATCGCCTTGACAGCGGCCTGGCGATTGGTGGTCGCGTAGCAGATGTCCTCGCGGGCCGGGGCACGGATCGAGGGAAAGCGCTCGGCCAGAACGGCGATGATCGCGGAGGTGTCGTCGACACTGAGAGTGGTCTGCGTCACATAGGCGAGGCGCTGCGGATCGCGCGGCTCGAGCCGGCGCGCGTCCTCGGCGGTTTCGATCAGGGCGATGGCGCCGGCGGGAAGCTGGCCCATCGTACCTTCGACCTCGGGATGGCCGGCATGGCCGATCAGCACGATCTCGTAGCCCTCCTGGTACAATCGCTCCGCCTCGTTGTGTACCTTGGTGACGAGGGGGCAGGTGGCGTCGACGTGGAAGAGCTGGCGGGCCGCCGCTGCGGCAGGCACCGCCTTGGCGACGCCGTGTGCCGAGAAGATCACAGGTTGACCGGTCGCGGGGATCTGATCGAGTTCCTCCACAAAAACGGCGCCTTTTGCCTCAAGGCTTTCGACGACGAAGCGATTGTGGACGATCTCGTGGCGCACGTAGACCGGGGCGCCGTACTTCTCCAGGGCCCGTTCGACGATCAGGATGGCGCGGTCGACACCGGCGCAGAAGCCGCGCGGCGCGGCCAGAAGGATTCGAAGCGGGGGGCGGGGCGACGGTTCACCCGGGCGAGGGGATTGGGCAACAAGTTTGCTCGACATGCTCGGGGCGCTCCAAGGCGTCCTATACGCGCTGGTTGAGGACGACTATCTTCCTTTTGCCGCTCATCGGAATGGATGCTAAGTTGATTCGCGATCTACCATTTGTGAGCATTCGCGGCGCGGGGGTGTTGGCGTCGGGCGGCTGGAGGAACCAGCACGCGCGCGACTATGCGGGCAGGGGGAACGTGAGGCAATCACTCATTGGCGGGCGTCCTGGCTCGGTCTCCTGGTTCAAGGGGATGCTTGCGGCTGGGTGCGGCGCGGCGATGCTGGCCTTGGGGGGCTGCGGTCTCTCCCAGATCACCAGCGGCCTCGGCACAGGCATATTCGGCTCCAGCGAGAAGCCGTCGCCGGAGGTTGCCGACATCACGGAAGATCAACTCCTGTCCGCGGCCAAACTGGACGCGCCGGGTGGCGCGATGACCAGTCCGCAGGCCATGGTCGGTTGTCCAGCGTTCGACGTGTGGCTCCAGGATCGGCATCTGACCCGCTACGAAGCCGGTCGTGAGGGCGATGGGCTCGCGATCATCCATCGTGGCGAAATCACCCGGACGGCGCGCGAGTGTGCGCTCCAGCCCGGGATGATCAGCGTGAAGTACGGTTTTTCGGGGCGTGTTCTGCTCGGGCCGCGCGGCCAGCCCGGACCGGTGACCCTGCCGGTGACCGTTTACGTCCTCGATGCCGGACGCAATCGAATCAGCAGTGAGAACCTGGTCGTCAATCTCGAGATCGAGGCGGGCAAGCCGATCGGCTTCTTCTCGGCGGTGCGGAGCGTCGCGTTCACCATTCCCGAGGGCGCGCGACCGGCGGACTACCGCATCTACGTCGCATTCGAGCAGGTCGGCAGGTCCTGATCCCTTCGGGAGGATCAGGCCAGGGAGCCACAGCGGGCCCCATCCGCTGTTTCTGACCTCCGCTCATGCAACCGACAGCGAGGTCGCGGCTAAGTCGAGGCTGCTGGCGCCAGGGTCGCCAGCAAGCGCTCGTGGAGCGTCGGATTGGCAGACGCGACGATCTGACCGCCGCCGATCGGGTTGCCACCGCCCCAGGTCGTGACGATGCCGCCTGCCCCTTCGATTACCGGCACCAGGGCCGCGACGTCGTAGCTCGAGAGGCCGGACTCGACGATCGCGTCGAGCGATCCGGCGGCGAGGCGGCAATAGCCGTAGCAGTCGAGACCGTAGCGCGTGAGGCGTGCCGTCCGGCGAAGCGCATCGAACGCCTCGGCCTCCGTGCCCGGCCGAAAGAGGTAGGGGTCCGTGGTGGACAGGATCATCTCGGCGGGCTCACGGGTGGCCGAGCTGGTGAGCTGGCGGGTCCCGTCCGGACCCCGGTAGTGCGCGCTCGCCCCGCCCTGTTCGGGCCGCCAACCCCAATAGCGCTCGCCGGTGAACGGCTGGGCCACGAGCCCTGCCACGACGTGATCGTCGTCCGCGACGGCCATCATGACGCCCCAGGTGGGGACCCCGAGGAGGAAGGACCGCGTGCCATCGATCGGGTCGACGATCCAGTGGCGCGGGTTGCTGGATGTATGCGCGGCGAACTCCTCGCCGATGAATCCGTGGTGAGGAAAGCGGCGCGCCACCTGCTCGCGAATGAGGGTTTCGATCTCACGGTCGGCGTCGGTGACCGGATCGTAGCGGGCGGTCGGGGCCTTGTCGGCGACCTCGTAGCTGCCGCGAAAGCGGCGGGCCGAGATAATGCCGACGTCGTCCGCGATCGCGTGCATCGCCTCGATGATGGCTTGCGGGCTCTCGGTCTGCGGCATCAGGCTGGCCTCCTCGGCGGCTTGTTATGGCATTGGCCGATCGGAGGATCGGCCCTGGGAATCGATTCGGATGCTGATTGCGTGATGCCTCGCCTACCGCGATCGCTCTCTCCAGTGGCGGGGGTGAGCATGCGGAGGTGCAAAACCGCACCAAATTGTGTCGCGATCGCAACAGATGGTGCCACCATTTCGCGCAATCGAGACGTTCGTGCATCCTGCACGTTGAACTCCGGCAATTCTGGTCACATATTCGATCTCGGATGCGGTGGTGACCCTTCGCGCATCCATGCCCTTCTGGGGCGTTTCCTCCCTTAGACTTGGGCCGTTGGCACGCCACACGGCCCGATTTTTTGTCTTGGTGAGGACGCAGCGGTCCTGCCGATCCATGGGCATCGACCGGAACCCACCAGGCAGTGGTAAAGGCGCGTCGACTCGAGGTCGAGACCGGCCTTCGACTTCCGCCGATGCAGAACGGCAACATTTGCCGACCGGCTCCCCCATTACGTCTTTTTCATCGACTGGCGTCTTGCGTTCGTTGCGTCGCAGCATTATTTGTGCGGTGCGGCATCACTGATGTCGCTGCCCTTCTTGGGCGTTTCCTCCCTAGACTTGGGCCGTTGGCAACCACCAACGGCCTCTTTTTTTTGCGGCTGCCCCGGGAAGCGACCGCCCCTTCGCCTCCTACTCGGCGGCCGCCGGCTGGAAGAGGTCGCGCGCGCACGCCATCAGCTCGTTCATGGCCAGCGTCAGGCGCTCCTTCAGGTGTCGAAATCCGGCCGTGCGCTCGTGGGTTGCTTCGCTCATGTAGAGATCGCGTGCGATCTCGATCTGAAGCGCATGGACGGCACGGCTCGGACGGCCGTGATGCTCGGTGATGTAGCCGCCGGCATAGGGGCGATTGAGCACGACCTCGAAGTCCTGACGCCGGAGTGCCACCATGGCGGCGACCGTCAAGCGACGTGAGCACGAGCAGCCGAAACGGTCGCCGAGCACGATATCGGGGCGCCGGCCCGGTTGCCGCGGGATGCTAACCGATGGCATCGAATGACAATCGATGAGAACGGCGAAGCCGTGGTTGCGGCGGCGCTCGTCCAGCAGCTCGCCGAGGCGGTCGTGGTAGGGCAGATGCAGGCGGTCGATGCGTTCGAGTGCCTCCTCGAGGGTCAACGGCCGGCGGTAGATCTCTTCGGCCTCAGAGACGATGCGGGCGATGGTGCCGAGACCTCCGAGCACGCGCAGCGAGCGTGTGTTGGCGAAGTCCGGCAGGGGATCACGAAACAGCCGGGGATCGAGCTCGTAGGGCTCGCGGTTCATGTCGATGTAGGCGCGTGGATAGTTGGCGGCGAGCAGCGCCGCGCCGGAGCCGACGACGTCGGCAAAGAGGTCGTCGACGAAGCTGTCCTCCGACTTGCGCAAGGCGGCGGGCGTCAAGCGGGACGCGGCCAGGAAGTGCGGCGGATAGTAGCGGCCGGAATGCGGGGAGCTGAACACGAAGGCCGAGGCCATCGCATCGCCGCCCTGGAGCGTGAAGGCGGCAGGCTCGAGGTTGTCGTTGACCCCGGCGAGGCCGGACAAATCGTCAACTGCTTTGCTCAATGCACTCGGCCTTCCAACACGCCTTGCGTGAGCCCACGCGCCGCTTTGCCACGTTCGGCTCGATCGAGCCGGCTCCCACACAATCAATTGCGGACGCCGGCCCGGGACGCAATGGGATCGTCGCATCCCCGCCGGCATACGATCGTGCGATGCACCGAAGATTTACCGCTCGTTTACCCTCAATCAGCCACAGTCACGTCACGAAGGCCCGGCAACGGGGGGGCCTGCGGCGAACGGCGGGACGAATGGCGGCGAGCGATACCAGGCGTCGAGGCATGTTGCGGATCCTCCTGGCCGAGGACGACGATGCGATGCGTCGCTTCCTCGCCCGCGAACTCAAGCGCGCCGGCTTCGACGTGGCTTCGTTCGCCAATGGCCTCGAGGCCTTCGAACGTCTGCGCGAGGAACCGTTCTCGCTGTTGCTGACCGACATCGTCATGCCGGAGATGGACGGCATCGAGCTGGCCCGGCGGGCGAGCGAACTCGACCCGGATCTCAAGATCGTGTTCATCACCGGTTTCGCGGCGGTTGCGCTCAACAGCGCCAATCCACCCCCGCGGGATGCCACCGTGCTCTCGAAACCCTTCCATCTGCGCGATCTGGTGGGCGAGGTGGAACGGTTGCTCGCGGCCTGAAGCGGCCGATCCATCGCTCGAACAGACATCATGCGGGGCACGTGGCGTCG
Source organism: Hyphomicrobiales bacterium (assembly GCA_016125495.1). Taxonomy (NCBI): domain Bacteria; kingdom Pseudomonadati; phylum Pseudomonadota; class Alphaproteobacteria; order Hyphomicrobiales; species Hyphomicrobiales bacterium. The sequence continues at coordinate 217,515 of WGLQ01000002.1, forward strand.
CTCCCGTGGTCGCGCTTGCGCCTAGGGCGGGAACGCGATACCGAGGCGCCGTGCCCCTTCCGCACGCACCAGCCGAGCCTCAGCCCGAGCATGGCAACGCGGTGGGCCGGTGACGGCCACGTGAGCGCTCGCGCCCCCGTCCAGTTCGATCACGGTCCACTTCACCGCGCCGCATTTCGGCCGAGGGCGGACGCGCGGGGAGGGGCAGGACGATCTTTTCTCCGCAGCCGGGATGGCCCCTACGATGCGCTACAGCGTCTTCACCCTCGCCCAGCAGGCTCTCAAGGGCCACACGGGATGGCCAAAGGCCTGGCGTCAGGTGGCGCCGCAAAAGGCCTACGACATCATCGTCGTCGGCGGCGGCGGGCATGGCCTGGCAACGGCCTACTATCTCGCCCGCAACCACGGCATGAAGCGCGTTGCGCTCGTCGAGAAGGGGTTGATCGGGCTCGGTAACGTCGGGCGCAATACCACGATCGTGCGCGCCAACTACAACCTCGAAGGCAACGAACCGTTCTATGCGCATTCGCTCCGGCTCTGGGAGGGGCTGGAAAAAGAGCTGAATTACAATGTCATGTTCAGCCAGCGGGGCGTCATCAACCTGTTTCATTCCGATGGCCAGCGCGATCGCTTCGTTCGTCGCGGTAATTCGATCCTCCTGCATGGCGCGGACGCGGTTCTGCTCGATCGCGACGGTGTGCGGCGCTATGCGCCGATGATCGACATCGACAATTCACGCTTTCCAGTGATGGGCGGACTGTTGCAGCCGCGGGCGGGAACGGCGCGGCACGACGCCGTCGCCTGGGGCTTTGCGCGCGGCGCCGACAGGCTCGGTGTCGACATCATCCAGAACTGTGAAGTCATCGGGTTCGACATCCAGAACGGGGTCGTCAAGGGCGTCGAGACGACGCTCGGGCCGATCCGGGCCGAGCGGGTCGGTATCGCGGTCGCCGGCAACACCTCCACCCTCGGCCGCATGGCCGGCCTGGAACTGCCGATCGAGAGCCACGTGCTGCAGGCCTTCGTCAGCGAGGGACTGAAACCCTTCCTGGACTGCGTCGTCACGTTCGGCGTCGGCCACTTCTACGTCTCGCAGTCCGACAAGGGCGGCATGGTGTTCGGTGGCGACATCGACGGCTACAACAGCTATGCGCAGCGCGGCAATCTGCCGATGGTCGAGCATGTCGTCGAAGCCGGCGTGACCATGATCCCGCGGCTTTCCCGCGTGCGGGTGTTGCGCTCGTGGGGCGGCATCATGGACATGTCGATGGACGGCAGCCCGATCATCGACAAGACGCCGGTCGAGGGGCTCTATCTCAACTGCGGCTGGAACTACGGGGGGTTCAAGGCGACGCCGGCGTCCGGGTGGTGCTTTGCCCACCTCATGGCGACCGGTGAAATGCACGAGGTTTCGCGCGCCCATCGTCTCGATCGGTTCCGCACCGGTCACAGCATCGATGAGGAAGGCACGGGCGCCCAGCCGAACCTGCACTGACCCCCGTCCACGACGCCTGCCCGCAGCCAGGAGCGGAAAGAAAATGCTGATCGATTGCCCCCATTGCGGGCCGCGCTCGAACGAGGAATTCACCGCCAAGGGCGATGCCACGGCCAAACTGCCGGCCGGTGATGCGGGGCCGGAGGCGCATTACCGACACGTCTTCGTGCGCGACAACCCGCGGGGGCGCCACGAGGAGTTTTGGCACCATACCGGTGGTTGCCGGTGCTGGCTGGTGGTGACGCGCGACACGGTGACCCACGAGATCTTCGAGGTGACCACGGCGAGCGAGCACCTCGAACGCCAGGCGAGTGGAGGCAAGAAGTGAGCGTCCAGGAATTCCGGAATCCGTCGGGGGGCCTCGTCGATCGCTCGCGGGCGCTGTCGTTCACCTTCGACGGCCGACGCCTCGAGGGCTACGGCGGAGACACGCTGGCCTCGGCGCTGCTCGCCAATGGGGTGCGCCTCGTCGGGCGCAGCTTCAAGTATCACCGGCCGCGCGGCGTGATGGCGCTCGGCGATGCCGAGCCGAGTGCGCTCGTGGAACTGCGCACCGGCGGGCGGCGCGAGCCGAACACCAAGGCGACGACGGCGGAACTCTATGAAGGGCTCGAGGCGGTGAGCCAGAACCGCTGGCCTTCGCTCGCCTTCGACGTGATGGCGGTGAACCAGCTCTTCTCGCCGTTCCTGGTGGCCGGCTTCTACTACAAGACGTTCATGTGGCCCTCCTCGTTCTGGGAACCGGTCTACGAGCGGCTCATCAGGCGTGCGGCCGGGCTCGGTCGGGTGGCGGCGGAAAACGATCCCGATCACTACGAAAAGCTTCACGCCCATGCCGATCTCCTGGTGATCGGTGGCGGGCCGGCCGGGCTCATGGCGGCGCTGACGGCGGGGCGCGCCGGGGCACGCGTGGTGCTGGTCGAGAGCGATGCACGGTGTGGTGGCCAGCTCATCCACGAGCGGCTCGACATCGACGGCGCGCCGGCGGCCAAGTGGGTCGAGGGCGCCGTTGCGGAATTGACCAGTCTCGCCAATGTGCGTCTGCTGACGCGGAGCACGGTCTTGGCCCGCTACGACGGCGGGACGTTCGCGGTGGTCGAGCGGGTCGGCGATCACACCATCGCGCCGGAGCACCACCTGCCGCGCCAGCGGCTCTGGCGCTTCTATACGCGCGACGCGATCCTGGCGGCAGGCGCCACCGAGCGAGGTATCGTCTTTGCCGGCAACGACCGGCCGGGCGTCATGACGGCATCGGCGGCGCGCGGCTTTGCCAACCGCTATGGCGTGCGTGCCGGCAGCCGGGCCGTGGTCTTCGGCAACAACGACGACATCGCGCGCACGGCGGACGATCTCGCGGCGGCCGGGATCGAGATCGCGGCGGTGGTCGATCCGCGACCGGGGGCACCCGGGATCGAGGGAGCCGGGCGCCACCTGCGGGGGCATGTGATCCAGCGCGTCATGGGCGGGCGGGCGGTCGCGGGTGTCGCGGTCCAACGCACGGACGATAATCTGCCGGCCGAGGAGATCGCGTGCGACCTCGTTGCGGTCGCGGGTGGTTGGAGCGCCAATTTCCAGATCGCGACCCATCTCGGCGCCAAGGCCTCGTTCGATCCTGATAAATTCTCCTTCCATGTGCTGGAGCCCGGCCGGGGCCTCAACGTCGTTGGAGCGGCGGCGGGTCGCTGGGGGACGGCGGAGTGTCTCGCGCACGGGGCCGAGGCGGGCCAGCGGGCGGCCGCGGGGCTCGGTCGTCAAGTGGCGGCGCCGACTTTGCCCCGTGTCGAGGACCGGACGGTCGGCAATTTCGTTCCACTCTACCGGGTCAAGGCCGGCAAGGGCGGCCCCAAGGGCAAGGCCTTCGTCGACTTCCAGAACGACGTCACCGACAAGGACATCGAACTCGCCGTGCGCGAGGGCTACGACAATGCCGAGCACGCCAAGCGCTACACGACGCTGGGCATGGCGACCGACCAGGGCAAGACCGGCCATGTGAACGGCGCGGCGATCATGGCCGAGGCGCTCGGGCTTTCGCCGCGAGACGTGGGCACGAGCGTCGCGCGGGCGCCCTATGTGCCTGTCTCCCTCGGGACGATCGGGGGGCACTCGGTCGGCAAGCAGTTCCAGCCGACGCGGCTCACGGCCATGCACGCCTGGCACGAGCGCAACGGCGCGGTCTTCATGGAGGCCGGGCAGTGGTACCGACCCTCCTATTACGCTCCCGATGGGGAGAAGGACTGGCTGAAGCAGGCGATACGCGAGACAAAGGCGGTGCGTGAGGGCGTCGGCATCGCGGATGTCTCGACGCTCGGCAAGATCGACATCCAGGGACCGGACGCCGCAGAATTCCTCAACCGCCTCTACATCAACAACTGGCTCAAATTGCCGGTCGGTCGGGCGCGATACGGCGTCATGCTGCGCGAAGACGGCTTCGTGATGGACGACGGGACGACCAGCCGGCTCGGCGAGGATCGCTTCCTCATGACGACGACGACGGCGGCGGCCGGGCAGGTGATGACGCACATCGAGTTCTGTCACCAGGCCTATTGGCCGGACCTCGACGTGCAATACATCTCCGTTACCGAGCAGTGGGCGCAGATCGCCATCGCGGGACCGAAATCGCGGGCCGTGCTCGAGGCGGGGCTGAAGGGCGCGGACCTTTCCAATGCCGCGTTGCCCTTCATGGGGGTGGTCGACGTCCGCCTCTCGAACGGCATTCCCGGACGGCTGTTCCGCATCAGCTTTTCAGGCGAACTCGCCTACGAGATCGCGGTGCCGGCCGACTACGGGCAGGCGGCATGGGAGCATTTCATGAAGGTGGGTGCGCCGCACGCCATCACGCCCTACGGCCTCGAGGCGCTCAATATCCTGCGTATCGAGAAGGGCCACGTGACGCACTCCGAGATCGACGGGCGGACTTCGGCCGCTGACCTCGGCTTCGACAAGATGACCAATCGCGGCAAGGACTTCATCGGGCGGATGGCGTCGGAGCGGCCGGCCTTCCTCGAGACGACGCGACCGGTACTCGTCGGGCTCAAGGCGATCAACCCGCAGGACCGCCTCTATTCCGGCGCGCATTTCCTTCCCATCGGCGCGGAGCACAAGGTCGTCAACGACCAGGGATGGATGTCGTCGGTCGCCTTCAGTCCGGCGCTCGGCTGCTGGATCGGGCTCGGGTTCGTCAAACGCGGGCGCGAGCGGATCGGTGAACGGCTGGTGGCGGCCGAATTCCTGCGCGGTAGCGAGGTCCAGGTGGAGATCGTCGAGACACCGTTCGTCGATCCCAAGGGGGAGCGTCTCCATGGCTGACACAGCTCACGAACTGCGGTTGGCGCACGGCGTCTCGCCCTGGCAGGGGGTGCTGGAGGTCGGGCGCAAGGGGCGCATGGACGGGGCGGCGCGCGTTCGGGTTCGTCCCGTGACGGGGCGCGAGGTCGCGACTGTGCTGGTGCGCCGGGGCGGGGAGGCGAAAGCCTCGAGCGCGATCGTGGCGGTAACGGGCCTTGCCGCGCCCGGGCCGCGCCAGTTTGCGCGGGGCGAGGGCGTGCTGGTAGCCTGGGACGGGCCGGGCCGCTTCGTGGTGCGCCGCGAGGGTGGCCGGGACGGTGATACCGGTTCCCTCGCCGAGGCGCTCGCGAGCGCGATGGGCGGGGCGGCGAGCGTCGTCGACCAGAGCCATGGGGCGGCTCTCGTTCGTTTCGGCGGGCCGGCGGCGGTGGACGTTCTCATGCGCGGGACGTCGCTCGACGTCGAGAACGGTTTTCCGGCGGGCGCGGCGGCGCTCGTCAACCTCGGACACATGGCGGCGCACCTCATCCGCCTGGACGACGGGCCGAACTACGAGGTGCAGGTGTTCCGCTCCATGGCGGGCTCGTTCGCGACGTGGCTTCTCGACAGCGCCGCCCAATTCGGCATCGACGTCGAAGCGCCGAGCGGGGCGGTGTGAGGGGCTGGCTGGGACAGGTTCGTGCTGGGCCGGGATAGTGTGCGGCGACGGCGCGTTGTTCCAATTGCTGCCGTCGGGTGCCGTTGCCGCCGCATCCCGTCCCCACGAGCTAGCCAATCGGCAACCACCGTGAGCGCTGAGCCAACATGCTCATGGCATCGCGAAGCGTGCTGCGAACCTGTGATCGGGTTCCTCCTACGACATATCGGTTGAAGAGCAAGCCGACCTGTCGCTCGATGGGTGGTGACACAATCTCCCGAACGGCGATCTCTCCGGCCTCGTGCTCACGATAGACGTTGCTGTAGGGAAGGATTGCGACACCCTCGCCTTCGCCAGCGAAGGCGAGCAGGGCCTCCGAAGTTTCGAGTTCCCGAACAATCGTTGGCGTCAGGTTCGCCTCGGCGAATGCGGACGAAATCTGGTTGCGGTAGGTCGAGCGCGTGTTCGGCAGGAGCAGGGGCATCGCCGCGACCTCGCCGAGCGAGATGGTGGCCTCCTCGCCTGCGATCGCCTCGGATGTCCCGACGAGATGGAGCCTTTCGCGAAAGAGCTGATCGTGCCTTTGCTCGAAGCGGAACGGAGGAGCATAGGCGATGGCGACGTCGTATTTGCGCTGCGAGAGACCCTGCGCCATGTTGGCCATGGCATCCTCGTAGACGTGGACCTCGACGTCGGGCAACGCACTCGTCAGCGCCTTCTGGAGCACGGGGATCAGCAACCGGCCGGTGCGCAGCGGAACGACGACGGCGAGTTCGCGTGGCCCGACGGAAGCGATCTCGCGCACCTCGCTCTCGACCGCCTCGAAGGCCTCCATCGTCGCACGCGCGAAGCCGAGGAACCGCTCGCCCGCCGGAGTGAGATCGACACCCCGACCGGTGCGCCGGAAGAGCACGACGCCGAGCCGCATCTCGATGTCCCGGATCGTCCGGCTGATCCCGGGCTGCGAGCGACCACGCTGGCTCGCCGCCTGGGTCATGCCACCGGTGTCGACGACGTCGAGGAACACGCGCAAATCGTTGAAGTTCACTAGAAATACCAAATTCGTTATAGCTGAAATCATAGCCTAGCAGTTCCGTGAGACGGCAACCACCGTTAGTGTGCCGGCTCTATCGAGGGGGAAGCGTGGATGGTCGACAAGCTCTGCGGGGAGGTTCGCGGCGTCTACGCCATCACGCCGACACCGTTCACTGAGGAGGGAGCACTCGACCGCGACGGTATCGGGCAACTCGTCGCGTTCTATGCGGAACGTGGCTGCAACGGCCTTGCCATCCTCGGGGTGATGGGCGAGGCCGCCAAGCTCTCCAGCAGCGAGCGCCGCGCCGTAACTCAGGAATTCATCGCTTGCGCGCAGGGGCTGCCGGTCGTCGTCGGGGTGCCCTCGGAATCGATTGCCGACGCGGTCGAGCAGGCCGAGCAGGCGATGGCCCTCGGGGCGGCCGGTCTCCTCGTCGCCCCGCCGCGAACTGCCAGGACCGAGCGCCAGATCTTCGGCCACTTTGCCGAGATGGCGCGGCTGCTGGGGCCCGACGTGCCGATCTCGGTCCAGGATTTCCCGCTCGCGACCGGCGTCGTCATGGAGACGGAGCTGCTCGTGCGCATCTTCGCCGAGATCGCGTCCTGCGTCATGTACAAGGCCGAGGACTGGTCGAGCTTCGACAAGATCGAGGCCCTGCGTGCCGGCGATGGCGGACGCGGCCGCCGTGTCTCGATCATGACCGGGCTCGGGGCGCTCGATCTGCCGGAGGACCTCGCGCGTGGTGGCGACGGTGCGATGTCTGGGTTTTCCTTCCCGGAAATGCTGGCGGGGGTCGTCGCGGCGCACAGCGAAGGTGACCGCGAGCACATGCACGATGTTTTCGATGCCTACCTCCCGCTGTTGCGATACGAGCTGCAACTCGGCAAAGGGATGGCGGTGCGCAAACACATCCTTCATCGGCGCGGTGCCTTGCGCTCTGCGGCAGTGCGCCGTCCCGGCCCGAGCCTCAACGCGAACGATGTCGCCGACATCGAACTATTGTTGCGTCGCCAGGAGCGCGCGGTCGCCCGTCTGGAACGCTAGGAGGCAGCACGATGGCCCGTCGCGAGCGACAGGAAAGGCGTCGCACGAGTCCGGAGCAGCCGTTTCGACCCATGCGCAGAGCTTATGCTCCCATCGAAGTCCTCTCGGGCGAGGACGAGGAGCGCGTGCACCGTCTTTCGCTCCGCCTATTGGGCGAGACCGGCCTCAAGTTCCTTTCCCCCGATACCTGGCCCGTGCTCGCGCGCTCGGGTTGCCTGGTCGATCGGGAAACCGGCATGGTGCGGATGCCGAGTGAGGTGGTCGAGCATTTTCTCGCCCTCGCGCCCTCGTCGTTCACCCTGCATGCGCGCAATCCGGCGAACGATCTCGCGTTCGGAGGAGACCTCATCCACTACGGCTCGGCCTCGAGCGCGCCGAACGTCATCGATCTGGATCGCGGGCGCCGGCCGGGAACGCGGCGCGATTTCGAGGACCTCGTGCGGCTCAACCACATGCTGGGGACTTGCGCGTTCCACTCCGGCCATCCGGTCGAGCCGATCGACACGCCCGTCAACACGCGCCACCTGACAAGTGCCCTGGCCTGGCACACCCTCTCCGACAAGGTGACGCGGGTCTATGCGATCGGGCGAACGCGCGTCCACGACTCGATCGCGATGGCGGCGATCGCGTACGGCCTCGGGCGCGACGAGTTCGAGCGGGCGCCGCGGCTGCACGGCGGCATCAATGTCAACTCCCCGCTCGTCGTCGATGCTCCGCTCTCGGAGGCCGCGATGGAGCTGGCGCTCGCGGGCCAGGTCAACGTCGTCTCCCCCGTCGCCTTCGCGGGTGCCATGTCGCCGATCACGCTGTCCGGCAGCATCATACAGTGCAATGCCGAGGCGATCGGGCTGATTGCGTTCCTGCAGATGGTGCAGGCGGGCGCACCGTGCTTTTATGGCGTGCTGACGACACCGGTCGACATGAAGTCGGGGGCTCCGGCCATGGGCGTTCCGGAGACTGTGACGGGGACGCTCGCCAACGGCCAGATGGCGCGGCGCTATCGGATTCCTCAGCGCGTGATGCTCGGTTCGACATCCGTCTCGCCCGATGCGCAGTCGGCGTGCGAGACGATGTTCTCCCTATGGGCCGCCCAACTCGGCGGAGCGCACATGGTCTACCATGCGCATGGCTGGATGGAGGGCGGTTTGACCACCGGGTTCGAGAAGACGGTGCTCGATTCCGAAATGATCGCGATGATGGGTGCGCTCGCGGGGTCCATCGACTTTTCCGATGCGGAAGAGGCGATGGAGGCGATCAGGCAGGTCGGACCGGGCGGGCATTTCCTCGGCACCGACCACACCCTCAAGCGCTATGAAAACGCCTTCCACAAGCCGATCCTCTCGGACTGGCGGGCCTACGAGTTCTGGCAGCGCGACGGGGCCAAGGACGCCGCGATGCGCGCCAACGCGAAGTGGAAGGAAATGCTCGAGGCCTACCGGGCACCTGCCCTCGAGGATGGCATCCATGATGCCCTCGAGGAGTATGTCACGCGCCGCAGCAGGGAACTCGGTGATGCCGAAATCTGAGCCCTTCTGGTGGGAGGATGCCGGCGCCCCGACATCCCCGCCGATCGATGTCTTGCCGGGGGCCGTGGACGTGCTCGTCGTCGGGGCAGGTCTGACCGGCCTCACGGCGGCGCGCACGCTCGCGCGCCGAGGCCGTAGCGTCCTCGTTGCGGATGCCGGACCGCCGGGGATCGGTGCCAGTTCCCGCAACGGCGGCATGGTGCTGGCCGGCCATCGCCAATCGCTCGAGCATTTCGAGAGCCGCTATGGCACGGAACTCGGCCACCGCATGCTGCGCGAGGCCCACGTCGACATGATCCGACATCTCGAGCAGCTCATGGCCGAGGAGGAGATCGCCTGCGATTACGCCAGGACGGGCCGGTTCAAGGGCTTCTGGCGGCCTTCGGAATACGACAGTGCGGGCCGGGAGATCGACCGGCTCGGGCGCATCGTTCCACTGGAAGCCGAGCTGATCCCGCGGGCGCGCCAGAGCGAGGAGATCGCCACCGAGCTCTATTCGGGCGGCGTCGTCTATCGCAATGCGGCCGCGCTCAATCCAGCCAAGTGGATGTTCGGGATCCTCGCTGGCGCGCGGCGGGCCGGGGCGATCGTTGCCGGTGAAACGCCCGTCCTCGCGCTCGAACGCGAAGGTGCCGGATGGTGCGCGACGACGCCGCGCGGCAAGGTGCGTTCGGGCGAGGTGCTGGTTGCGACGAACGGATACACCCCGTCGCATCTCCCGACCTTGAAGCGTCGGATCATACCCGTGCCGAGCTTCATCGTGGCGACCGAGGTGCTGGGCGAGAACCGCGTCCGGAGCCTCATCCCGAAGCTGCGCACGATCGGCGAGACGCGCGACCGGCACTGCTATTATCGCCCCTCGCCCGACGGACGGCGCATCGTGTTCGGCGGACGGGCTGCCATGTTCGACGTGTCGGAGGCTGTCGCCCTCTCGCAGATGCGCGGGCTCCTCGCCCAGGTCTTTCCCGAACTGCGCGATGTCGGGATAACGCATTCGTGGCGTGGCCGCACGGGGTTCACCTTCGATTTCGTTCCCCATGTCGGCAGGATCGACGGCGTCTGGCACGCGATGGGCTATTCCGGCAGCGGCAACGCCATGGCACCTTGGCTCGGCCACAAGGCGGGCCTCAAGATCGTCGGCGACCCCGACGGTGAGACGGCATTCTCGCATACCCCGTTCTCGACACGCTGGTGGCACCGCGGCACCGCCTGGTTCCTGCCCTTCGTCGACATGGGGTTCCGCGTGAAGGACGTGAACAACAACCTCATGAAGAGATGGCAATGACGGCCTACCGCAACCTCCTCTCGCCGATCACCATCAAGGGTCGCACCTTTCGCAACCGGGTGTTCTCGAGTTCGCATGCGCCGGGCTATGCCGACAGCGGCCTTCCGGGCGATCGCTATCAGGCCTACCACGAGGAAAAGGCCCGGGGTGGCATCGGGCTGACGATGTTCGGTGGCTCCTCGAACGTCAGCCGCGATTCCGGCTCGATCTACGGTCAGATCTACGTTGGCGACGACCGCGTCATTCCGGCCTTCCGCGCCATGTCGAAACGCGTCCACGCCCACGGCGCGGGCCTCATGTGCCAGATCACACACATGGGGCGGCGCACGACCTGGGACGCGGGCGACTGGCTGCCGACCAAGGGGCCATCAGCGCTCCGCGACCCGGCGCACCACTCGATGCCCTACGCGCTGTCGACGCGCGAGATCGCGCGCATCGTCAAAGCCTTTGCCGATGGAGCGCGCCGTTGTCGCGAGGGCGGCCTCGACGGCGTGGAGATCCTCGGCTCGGCCCACATCCTCGGTCAGTTCCTTTCCCCGATCGGCAATCGGCGAAGCGATTCCTATGGCGGCAACCTCGACAATCGCGCCCGCTTCCTCGTCGAGGTCATCGAGGCGGTCCGGGGCGCTGTCGGCGACGACTTCCTCGTCAGCGTGCGCACCAACTTCGACGAAAGCAACGAGGCAGGCCTGACGCCCGAGGAGGGGATCGAGGTCGCCCGTATCCTCGGCAAGCACGGCGCCACCGACATCCTCAACGTCAACGGGGCCTATGGCGGCACGCACATGGGGCTCGCCGAATACATGCCGGCGATGGGATTTCCGTCTGCCCCCTACATCGAACTCGCCCGCCGGGTGCGCGAGGCGAGCGGGCTCGTCACCTTCCAGGCCGCGCGGCTCGCCGATCCTGCGACAGCGGACTGGGCGATCGGAGCCGGCCACGTCGACATGGCGGGCATGACGCGCGCGCACATGGCGGACCCGGAGATCGTCGCGAAGATCATGCGGGGAGAGGAAAACCGGATCCGCCCCTGCGTTGGCGCCGGCTACTGCGGCGACCGCATCTATGTCGGCCGCGATGCGCTCTGCCAGCACAACGTGTCGACGGGCAGGGAAAGCTGGCTACCGTCGCGCATCGAGCGGGCGGCAACGCCACTCGGCGCCGTCGTCGTCGGTGGCGGCCCGGCAGGAATGGAAGCCGCCCGCGTCCTCGCCCTCAGGGGGCACCGCGTCACCCTCCTCGAGGCTGGCTCGCGCCTCGGCGGACAGATCCTGCTGGCCGCCAAGGGCGGCTGGCGCAAGGACCTGATCGGCATCGCGGATTGGCTCGCGGCCGAGGTCGAGAACGAGGGCGTCGACGTCCGGCTCGATACCTACGCGGAGGTGGACGACATTCTCGCTCTCGAGCCGGACGTCGTCATCGTGGCGACCGGCGGTGTGCCGGAAACCTCGCTCGCGCTCGGCGGCCAAGAGTTCATGCTTACGGTCTGGGACGTCCTCGGCGGCCAGGCCGAAGCGCGTGGCGAGACGCTCGTCTTCGATGCCGTCGGCGGCCATGCCGCGCTATCGGCGGCCGACCGGCTCTCGAGCGAAGGTGTCAAGGTCGTCGTTGCGACCAGCGATCGCCATATCGGCCGCGCGATCAACGGCAACAACGCTCCGGTGTACCTGCGCAATCTCGGGAGGGCGGGCGTCAGCATCATGACCGATGTCGCCCTCGTCGGTCTCGAGCGAGACGGCAACAGGCTGAGGGCGCTGCTGCGTCATGCCTTCACGCGCGAGATCGAAGCGCGCACCTTCGACACGGTGGTCGCGGATCTCGGTACGCGGTCGGTCACGGACCTGTCCGATGCACTCTCGGAGAGGTCCCGCAATTTCGGCGAGTTCGACTACGAGGCGCTCGCCACGCTCCGCCCGCAACCGGTGGGGGAAAACAGCGACGGCATTTTCCAGCTCTATCGTATCGGTGACGCGCTCACTGCCCGCGACATTCACGCCGCGTTGCTCGAGGCCAACCGTCTCTGCCGCGTCATTTGAGGAAGTGCAGCGGCTGGCCCGCAGCCGCTTCACTGGCTACCGCGTCAGTCCCGTCGCCATCGTTTTCGCCCTCGCCCCTGACCTCGTCCCGTTCCCTCATGGCACGAGGAGCGAGCGAACGTAGCGGGGAGCCGGCGCGCAGACGGGCCTGTCACCCAAAGCGACGTGACCCTGCCCGACGATCGGCACGAAGCGCATTCTGGCGTAGGACCAATTGTGGCGCAGAAACGCGGAGTGTCCCCATTGCGAGTTCGCTGCCGCGGAGTTCTCGACGAAAAGCACGGCGTGAAAACCGCTGAACTCGCCGCGCGTGTCGCGCCTCGCGCGCAGCCGGTAGCCGAGGAGATCACCCAGGCTCGTCGCTGCCCGGTAGTCGAACGGCCCGGCGGGCACCTGGATGCAATAGGCTCTCCCGTCCGCGATTTCCTCCGCCCGCCACATGACGACGAACGCCGTTGCCAGAGGCAGGGCGAGGCCGATCGCCAGGATGAGCAGTACCAGGGCGGGCAGGACTTGGCGCACGTGATCGAAACCGGGACCGTCCTTTGGTTGCGAGTCAATCTAACGAGCTTTGTGGTCCATTCGAGGTCGGTTCCACCTCAGTCGCCAATGGTCGGGCTCGAAGCCGGCAAGTCCGACGCCCGGTGCGATCCTGCGGAAGGCCAGCGTCCCGGCGTCGAGCGAGAGGGACCATGGGCAAGGGTCTGTCGGAACGATCCGATGCCGCCGCGCGCCGCCGTCGTGATCGCACCCTTCAATTCTCGCCGGTTTGGATGTATGGGCTGTTCGGTAGTCCGCCATGGCAGAGGATGTCGGCGGTCGCATCGCCCCTGACGCGCGTCCACCCGCCGGTGTCGGAGCAGCGGTAGACGTGATCGTTCCAGGCGACCCTGTGGCAGGTCGGGAAGACATACTTGTTGCGGGCCCCACCGGGAATGTTGATGACATCTCCGGGCCGGCCCTGCGGCAGGTTGAAGCGCACCCAGGTATAGGCGCTCTTGGCCCGGTCGATGGTCTCGCGCGGGCAGGCCACCGTGACGGTCGGCGAACTCGGGGCGCTCGGGGCAGTCCCGGCGGGCGCGGACGATGACCTCGCTTCGATGATCCAGAGATTGAGGATGCCCTGAGGCCGCAACTGGGCATCGAACACCTTCATGAGCGGCACCTGGCCCCTGGGCGGCGCGATCCTCTGGTTGATCTGGAACCAGTGGTTCGCCCCTGGCCTGAGTTCGATCACGCTCCAAGGGCTCGAATTGAAGACGGCGAAAACCCAGTCTCTCGGGATGACATGGAAGTAGTTGGGGCTCAGTTGATTGGCGTAGAGTTTGCCCAGCTGACCGATCGCCGTCCGGTTCAGTGAAGCATAATCGCGCGGGTTGCGCGCGATGATGTCCGAATAGAGTGCGACCATCGATTGGGTGAGGTCCCCGAGGCAGATCGCCTGGCGCGCGCGCAGAACATGTTCTGCCCTGATCGACTTGCTGGGGACGTCGACGTGCGCCACGCGAACGACGTGGGGCGATCCGTTATAGAAACAATTCGACGACGCGGCAGAGGTCCAGGCGAGGATCAGTGATGCCGCGGCCAGCGCCGTCGCCATCCATCGTGCCGGTCGTGGGCTGGACATCCAGCGTCGGTCGTCGTGGTCGCGCGTCATGCGAATGCCTCCTCTCGACCTTGCCGCGGATTGTACTCCAGCCGAAGGTGGACACCGCCGTTCGATGATAAAGACTTGTGCGCTGGGAGCAACAGAGCGGTTGGCGCTGACCGCACGTAAGGTGGCGGGCTGGCAGGTCGCGATTTTGCTCGCCCGGGGGGTTAGGTCCGTTCACCGGGCCCGGGCGATCGCCTCCTCGACGAGGATACGGGCCTCGGCGTGTGTCGCCTTGCGCGGGTTCGTGGCGGCGGCGCTGTCGCGAAGGGCCTTGGCGGCGATGCGGTCCGCGCAGTCCGTCGGGACGCCGATCTCGCCGAGCGATTTCGGGATCGAGAGGTCGTCCAGCAAGCGCTCGATGTGGGCAATGAAGCCGGCGGTCGAGGTCTCGCGAAGGCTCAGCGCCTCGGCCATGCGGCGAACTTTTCCCTCCATGCCAGGCAGGTTGAAGCGCAGGACCACCGGCAGGACCACGGCGTTGGTCAGGCCGTGCTGGGTGTCGTATTCGGCGCCCACCATGTGCGAGATCGCGTGGACCATCCCGAGGCCCTTCAGGAACGCGATGCCGGCAAGGCACGAGCCGACCAGCATGCCGCCGCGCGCCGCCATGTTCGCCGGTTCGCGATAGGCGACCGGCAGCCACTCGCCGATGAGTTTCAGTCCCTCGATGGCCATCGCGTCGCAGAGCGGGTGGAATCCAGGGACGCAATAGGCCTCGATGGCGTGGGTCAGCGCGTCGGCGCCGGTCCACGCGGTGAGATGCGGCGGCAGGCCGAGCGTCAGGGCCGGGTCGAGGAGGGCGAGGGAGGGTTTGAGGGCGGGGTGCCAGACGCAGAACTTCATGGCTTGGGCGACATCGGTCACCATCGCCGTGCTCTCGGTCTCGGCGCCGGTGCCCGCCGTCGTCGGGATCGTGACGAGGCGCGGGAAGGGCCGGTTGGTTGGGATCACGGGCACCGGCCGCTCGAACTCGAATGCCCAGAGGTCGATGTCGTTGTTGGCGGTGAGGCAGATCGCCTTGCCGCCGTCCATGGCGCTGCCGCCGCCGATGGCGATGACGGCATCGTGGGCGCCGGCACGAAAGGCGTCGCGTCCGGCGGCGATCTCGTCGTCGCGCGGATTGGGTGAAATGTCCGAATAGAGAGCCGGGCCGAGGCCGGCGGCCGCCAGGTGCCTCTCGAGGTCCGCGACGAACGGCAAATGCCGGCTGCCGCGGTCCGTGACGATCAGGGGCCGTTCGATGCCGAGGCCGGCGCACCGTGTTCCGATCTCGGCGAGGCGGCCGGGGCCGTATGCGATGGGAACCGGAAAGGACCAGTCCTTGGGCTCGAGGAGTGACGCGTCGGAGGGGACATCTGCCGGCTGCAATCGATCGATCCCTTCCTTTGGCGCCCGATCGCCCAGGCGCCGCGCCATCGAATGCCTGCAACGCTATCGACGGTCGGAAGCCTCGGCAAGTCGGCTCGCAGGCGGGGCGATGTCTGCGTGCTTGGAGGTCTTGGCTCCGCGCCTCGGGTGTTGACGCGGCTCCGGGTTCCATGGTTTATCCCAAGGCCCGGTGGCGGTGACGTCGCCGGGCGGAATGGGCGCGTAGCTCAGCGGGAGAGCACTACGTTGACATCGTAGGGGTCACTGGTTCAATCCCAGTCGCGCCCACCATTCCATCGACAACCGAACCGCTGCTCGCCGCGCTGAAACGCGAATACCGGGCGGCGGCGCGCGTTCGTCGCGGCGCTCTCTGCGTTGCGCCCGCCGGTGCGCTCGGAAGGTTGACCTTTACCCGGGTGCGCCATAAACCGGCGTCTCGCCCGCTTTGAACGATACCCGGGGCCGACGAAGCCGGCCCGTCGAACGCCATGGACCTCAGATGAAGATCCGCAATTCACTCAAGTCGCTCGCCAAGCGCCACAAGGACAACCGCGTCGTGCGCCGCCGGGGCCGCCTCTACGTCATCAACAAGACGCAGCGGCGCTACAAGGCCCGCCAGGGCTGAGGCCGGGCCTCCTCGAGTCGGGAAACGATGTTCGCCGGCGGGGCGTCCTGCGCTGCGGGGTGGGGCGCTCAAGTTGGCGTCAATCGCGCTTGGTGCCGCGCATCAGGCATTGCGCTGCGTGCGCGTTCGGCTAACCTTGGCGGATGCACGATATCCGTCCTCAATGCCACTTCGCCGCGATCGCTCCGCACGCCTCACGACCGGGCCAGTTGGAGTGTCCCCTGCAACCCATGCTTTCGCGCATCCTCCTGATCCTCGCCGTCGCATCGATCGGCGTGGCATCGGCTTGGCCAATCCCTTCGGTCGGGGCTTCGGTGGTCCCGCTCGCGAGCCAGGCTCCGCTCGAGGCGGCACCCGAGGCGGGCGGTGACAGTCCGCCGGCCGGCGACGAGCCGGGCGTTGGCGAACCGGGCCCGGGTGCGGGGACCGGGGAGGCTGCGGAGGCGCCGCCCACCGCAGGCGCCGCTCTCGCTCAGCAGATTCCGGACCGGGCCGAGCTGCTCGAGGAACTCTACAAGCGGCTGGCCGCAGCTGGCGAAGCCGAAAGCGCCGCGGTTCTCGAGAAGGCGATCGAAGGGGTGTGGCTACGCTCGGGCAGCGATACGATCGATCTGCTGATGGAGCGGGCCGCACAGCTCCAGCAATCCGGCGATGTCGGGCTGGCGCTGCGCGTACTGGCCAGTGTGACGGAGCTGGAACCGGAGTATGCCGAGGGCTGGAACCGCCGGGCCTTCGTCTTCTTTTCCGAGGGCGATTATGCGCGCGCGCTGCAGGATCTCCAGCGCACGTTGCGGGTCGACCAGCGGCATTTCCAGGCGATCAGCGGGCTCGCGACCATCCTTCGGGAACTCGGTGACAACGCCTCCGCGCTGAAGGCCTACCGCAAGGCTCTGGAAATCCATCCCTTCCTCGAGTCCGCCCGCAAGGCGGTGGACGAGCTGGAGCGCGAGGTCGAGGGCCAGGGAATCTGAGTCGCACAGCGGTCTCGGCGGGCCCTTGAGGTCGTGCGCCGGCTTCTCAGAGTGTGGCCAAGTCGTTGCGGGCCTTACTGGGTCGAGACCTGGTCGGTGCCCGATTGCGAGCCGCTGTCGGGATCGGTGAGGCGGATGGTCCAGTCCGGCTCCTCGCGCGTGTCGATCTCGAAGAAGCCGGTGCGCGCGTAGCCCCGCCGATCGCAACCTTCGACGCCTCGGATGGTGAAAGCCTCCTTGGCGGTGCACATGAAGGCAGTGCCGGACCATTCCCCGCCCTGGTCGTAGTCGACGGCATGGACATAATAGAACCGCGACTTGAGGGCGCCGACGAGTATCGTCTCGCAGGAGTGCGACATCACGTTCCACCAGCCTTCGGCAACCCAGCCGCCCGCGTCGCGGTAGCCGATTGAGACGCCGACACGGCTCGCCGTCATGTTGCAGAGCTTGAGGTCGGCGAGCGCGGCGCCGGGCGAGGCCGCGAGCGCGGCGAGGCCGACGAGGGTTGCGGCAAGCGGGCGCAGAGCGGTCCATCGCTGGCCGAACCCCAACGATGATGGCGCGCCCGCCGGCGGTCTCGAAACTGGCGAACTCACAATTGGCGATGTGTGCATTGGCGCTACCTGTCCCTGATATCGTGCACGCACACCCCAGAACCAGCCGAAGGCACTATCGCCGCGCGACGCCGATCGAATTGAACGGCGCTCGGCAGGATGCGACCGAATCCCGACCAGTTCCGCGAACGAGCCTAACCACGCGACGTTCGGCAAGGAACATGGCGCGGTTGAGGCTTCGACGAAAACCGTGGAAATCGAGCACTGGCGCCATCCTCCAGCGTGGCAGAAGCGGCTGGAAAGGCCGCTCGCCGGGGGCTATATGAAGGCCGCATGACGCACCCCCTCGCCGCGCGCAGCGATGTCCCCGGCCAGCACCACGAAGCCTATCGGGTGCTCGCGGGGCGCTGCGACGTGGGCTTGATCCTGGTTTGCGATCACGCGACCAACCGATTCCCAGATGGTTATGGCACGCTCGGTCTGCCGGCCGAGCAGCTCAACCGCCACATCGCCTACGACATCGGGGCCGAAGCCGTGACGGAAGGGCTCAGCCAGCGGCTCCGGGCGCCGGCCGTGCTCTCGCGGTTCTCGCGGCTGTTCATCGATCCGAACCGAGGGCACGACGACCCGACGCTGATCATGCAGCTTTCGGACGGTGCGATCATTCCAGGGAACCGGTCGCTCGACGCTGGCGAGCGCGAGCGGCGTATCAACGGCTTCTACCGGCCCTATCACGAGGCGATCGAGCGCACGATCGAGCAGGTGGCGGCGGCTGGCGTGGTGCCGATGCTGCTCTCGGTGCACAGCTTCACCGAGAAGTGGAAGGAGACACCACGGCCCTGGCACATCACCGTGCTCTGGGACACGGATCCGCGCCTGCCCAAGCCGCTGCTCGAGGAGCTGGGCCGCGATCCAACCCTGATCGTCGATGAGAACGTGCCCTACATCGGTGGCCTCGTGGGTGACTGCATGTATTCGCACGGGACCTTGCGTGGCTTGCCCCATGCGCTGATCGAAATCCGCCAGGACCTCATCCGAACGCCAGAGGGCCAACGGCGCTGGGTGGATTGGGTGGCAAGTGCCATGGAGCGGATCTTCGCGCGTGACGATGTCATGGCGGATTTGCGCCACGTCGCCAGTCATGCACCCGCCGGGGCGCCTTACCGGCCGGTCTCGGTCACCGGGTAGGAAGCGCGCCGGCGGTCGTCTGTCCGACTGCCCGAATGCCCGGCCGATGCCACGGCCCGCACCGTCCGGCGCTCATTTTCCGAAGAACAATTCGGGAAAGAAAAGCGAGATTTCGGGGATGAAGGTCACCAGCATGAGTGTCGGCAACCACGCGAACACGATGAAGATGATGGTCGGCTTCATCATCGCCTGGACCGAAACTCCCGTCACGTGGGTGCCGAGGTACAGCAGCGGCGCGGTCGGGGGCGTGATGTTCCCCATCCCCAGGTTCACGCCGAGAATGGCCGCGAAGTGAACCGGGTCGATCCCGGCGCTCTCGGCGATCGGCGTCAGCAGGGAGGCGCTCAAGACCAAGCCGCTGAAGTCGTCCATAAGCATGCCGATCAGGATCATCACGAGGTTGATCATCAAGATCACGACGATCGGGTTGTCGGAGATCGAGTAGATGAACTCCTGCGCGATGGTCGGAATGTTCTCGAAAATCAAGAATTTGCTGACGATCAGGACCATGAATATCATGACCATGACGACGCCGACGGTCACACTCGAATCCTTCAGGGATTGCCAGAACGTCTGCCAGGTGAGCCCACGGTAGATGAGAAATCCGACCGGAATGGCGTAGATGGCCGCAACCCCGGCGGCTTCGGTCGGGGTCATGATGCCCCCGTAGATGCCGCCGAGAATGATGACGGGCATCATCAGAGCCGGAATCGCCTTGAATGTCGCCCTGCCGAGTTTCGCGACCGGGTTGCCCTCGAAGCGGACGAGCTCGATGCCCTTGACATTCCGCAACATCAAGAAATTGACCAGGACCAGAAAGCACGTCAGGACCAGGCCCGCTGCCATGGCCGACAGGAAGCATTTGAGAACGGACTGCTGTGTAATCCAGGCGTAGACGAGCTGAACGCCACTCGGCGGAATGAGAAGGCCGAGCGGGCTGGCGCTGACGAGAAGGGCCGCCGAAAAGCCCCTCGGATAGCCCTTGCGCTCGAGGTGCGGCATCATGATCGACCCGATGCAGGTCAGTGTGGCCGCGCCGCTGCCGGAAATGGCGCCGAACATCGCACTGGCGATCACGCTTGCGGCGCTGAGCCCCCCTTTGATGCCGCCGGTGATCAGCTCGGCGATGGCGACGATCGGTGCCGCGATCTTACCGCGCTGCATCAGATCGCCCGCGATGATGAACAGCGGAATGACCAGAACGATCACCGTGTTCATTTTCCAGTGACCAGTGGCCATGAAGCCGGCGACGTTGTGATCGCCGAGCGTTGCGATCAACAGCAGCACGCCACCAAAGGCCATCGGCACCGAGACACCCATGACCAGGAGGATGACGATCAAGAGAATGGAGAGGCCCAGCAGCATCAGGTCGCCCCACCGTTCTCGAGTGCGCGCTCGTCCTCGACCACCTCGACGCCGAAGCGCAACAGCACGTAGAGGTGGAGCAGCCCGTAGAATGTCATGAAGACGAAGCCGAGAAATATCCCGAGGCGCGAAACGAAGAATGGAATCTTGAGTGCGATCGTCTTCTGCCAATTGGGATACATACCAATCTCACGGGCGATCATGAGATATGCCCAATAGACGACGACGCAGGCGATCAACGTCTCGATGACGGACAGCACAACGCGGCGGATCCACTCCGCCCGTGCCGAGCTGAAATAGGATTCGAGAATATCCGCCCGGATCTGCTTGTTCTGGTAGCTGCCGACGGCACTGCCCATGAAATAGAGCCAGAACGACACTGGCAGAAGCCACTCCTCGTAGGCGAACAGGTCCCTTTCCAGAACATAACGAAAGATAACGACGCAAAAGAACGTGACCGGCAGGATGAGCAGCGCGATGGCGCTGAAAACCAATTTGATGGCGACCAGCGTGCGAACCAGGCGCCCAAGGCCCGGCGGCAACCTGTCAGCTAGTTCGCGCATCGCTGGCCGGACCTCCTGCCGTGTCCTGACGATCGAGCGGCGGGTCGCTCCGGACCCGCCGCAGGGAGCCTATTCAGTTCGCATTGAGACGGTCGACGAGTTCCTGACCGACGATCTTGCCGACGGTCGGCCAGACCTCGGCGACGATCTTGGCCTTGATCGCGTCACGCTGCTCCTGCGTCAGATCGACGATATTCCAGCCCTTCTCCTTGAGCTTCGCGATGAAGCCCTCGGTGCGCTCCCAGGCCTGGTCGATGATCGCATTGGCTGCCTTTGCGGCCGCTGCCTGGATGACCGCCTGCTGCTCCGCGTTGAGGCTCGCCCACTTGGCTTGGTTCATGTAGATCTGGGTGGATTCGACGAACGCGTTGTAGGGAACGTATGTGTTCCCGACACCGCTGACCGCGAAGGTCGTATAGGCCCACTCCGCGGTGCAGCAGATCGCGCCGTCGATGGTGCCGGCCTGGACCGCCGGAAACACTTCCGCCCAGCTCATGGTCGTCGTGCGATAGCCGAGCTTTTCCATGGTCGCTTTCGTGACCTCGGAACTCCAGACGCGGATATTCATCCCCTGGTCGGCGAACGCCGCCGCGTTCGAGGGCGCTTTGGAGGCAACCACGCCGATCAGACCCTCTCCGATATTGGAGAGATACTGGATGCCATGATCGCCGAGAATCTCGCGAATGATGGTGTTGTACTTGGAGGCGGGATCGCCATACACGGACCGGAGCTCATCGATCGTGGTGACGAGGAACGGCAGGCTCGCGATCTCCAGACGGGTGTCCGCCTGGGCGTAGACCGTGGCATGGACGAGGTCGACGTTGCCGAGCTTGGCGTCCTCGAAGAGTTCCTCGCCGCTGCCGAGCTGGCTGGCGGGGAAGTATTTCACGGTGATACCGACACCTGCGGCGCCGATTTCCTTTGCCATGTTCTCGAGGATGGCGTGGCCGAAATGCTCCGTCGGCAGCGTTCCGGCGAACTTCAAGGTCACGTCGGCTGCATTGGCCGACAGGGCCATCGTCGTGGACAAGGCCAGGCCCATGGCAGCGCTTCGAAGTCCGTTCAGCATGTTGTTCCTCCCTCGGTATGGATGCGATCAGTCGAGTGTTCGGGTGTCCTCGGCGAAGTCCCACCTTGCCTAGGCCACAAGACGCGACCAATGTTGGGACCCGACGGTCGGGCAGCGAATGCGCCACAATCGACGGGTAGCGGCCTCGGCTCGACGGTCCAGTCGGCTGGCTTGGTCGCGCAATCGATTTGGAATGGCACGAGCCGGTCGAAATACATCTCCGAGTGGTATCGACGATCCATGTTTCGGATCGTAGAGATGTCAACTCGCGGAGGCGCGTGCAGTGTCAACGGAAATCAACGGTCGATCATGGCGTTCTCCGTTCCGCCTCCGAGAGGGTATCGTCGCTGTCCAGGCGGAGGCAAATTCAACATAACGACTGTTACGTGCTCGGCATACGCTATGCTATGTTCCGACGACGAGTCAACAAGGTTGATGGACGAAGGCCCGGCGGGATGAGCGTGAACTCTGATTCTTCAAGAAATAACAAACAGTTGACCAGGGCCGACTGGGTCTCTGCCGCGCGGCGGATACTGATCGATCAGGGCATCAACCATGTGCGGCTGCGACCGCTGGCGCAGTCGCTCGGGGTCACGACGGGGGCCTTCTATTGGCAATACAAGAACCTGCGCGAACTGCACGACGATCTGCGCAAGGACTGGGCAAGCACCAACACCGAACCGTTCACCGAAGCGATCGAGGCAGCCGGCTCGGACGGTTGGCGGCAGTATCTCGCGTATGTCCGGGTGCTCATGCTGGATGGTCAGTACGATCCCGATTATGACAACGCGGTCCGCGATTGGGGCCATGCCTCGCCTGCCACCGCGAAGCTGCTGCGCGAGATCGACACATTCAGGATCGAGCAATTGCGCAGCGTCTTTCTCGCTCTCGGATTCGTCGGCCAGGAAGCCTTGATCCGCGCGCGCGTGACCTATTTCCATCAGATCGGGTATCAGGCGATGCGGGTGCACGAGAGTGTCGAGGAGCGACTGACCAATGTTCCCTATTATGCCGAGATATTGACCGAGAACCGTACCTTGTTTTCGCTGGGCGGTCCCGAAGGTGTGCGCGCCGCGCTGAAGCGCACCCGTGATTGAACGGCGTCGGAGGCGCGTGGTGAGAGGGGAAGTTTTTGCGAGCCCTGCCCGGTGCGGGTGATCGGCCCGAGCCGTTTCCATTGCGTGGCGGTGGGGTCCTCGCTTAGGTTCGCCAGCGAGCGGGGGCCGGGCGGGCGCGACCGTGTCCGCCACCGGCTCCCAGTCGACATGCGTGCCCCCTCGCCGGGCGGCGCGCTGCAATGGAGGTTCTTATGCCGGCATTCGAGGAACTCGACGAGCGCACGCGGACCGAACTCGAGGCGGCCGCGTTCCGGCGGCTCGCGGCGCATCTGCGGGCGCACCCGGACGTCCAGAACATCGACCTCATGGGGCTCGCCGGCTTCTGTCGCAACTGCCTTTCCAACTGGATGCACGAGGAGGCTGTCTCGCGCGGCGTCGCGGTCGAGAAGGAGGCGGTGCGCTCGGCGGTCTACGGCATGCCTTACGAGGAATACAAGGCACGCCACCAGAAGGAAGCGACGCCCGAGCAGAAGGCAAAGCTCGCGGCCCGTGGGCATTCGCATTGAATCCGAATCGGGCTGCAAGGGGCGCGGACGTCGCGCGCCCGGACTTCCCCTGAAAAGAAAATCCTCTGGACAGCAGGCGGCGGCATGCTGACGGGAGCGCCGACGCGCGCCTAGGGTAACGCATGCACCGGTGTGTGGTGCGGGCGGGCCGTGCATGCCCGCGCCTTAGCGCACTGGCACCACGAGAAACCGAGAGGATCCTTCATGAGCGAGCTGCAAGCCTCGACCCAGAAGCAACTGCGCGCCTTCATCGAGCGCATCGAGCGCCTCGAGGAGGAGAAGGCGGCACTCGCTTCAGACATCAAGGACGTCTTCGCCGAGGCCAAGGCGATCGGTTTCGATGTCAAGGTGATGCGCCAGGTGATCCGCCTTCGCAAGCAGGAGGCGCACGTGCGCAAGGAGAACGAGCTGCTGCTCGCGACCTATCTGCACGCGCTCGGAATGGATGCCGAGGCGTTCGGTATCGACAGCGATGGCTCCGAGGACGGCTTCTCCGTGGCCGCGGAATAGTTCCGCGATCACGTTCGAGCGGGACGCCTGGTCGCCCGGCTGGTCACGACCAGTTCGTGCGCGCGACCGGGCGCTGTGGGGTGAGCGGTTCGATCGCTCAGACCTTCCGGGAAATGGTGGCGGGCCGGACGGTGGCCGCCTCAGTTGCGGGTCGCGGTCCGTACGCGACGCCCGCTCGACGCGTTCTCGAACCCGGCGGCCAGCACATTCGCGCTGGAGCCGCCCGTGAACATGTCCGACCACATCATCTCGGCGAACTGGATACCTGGCCGGAAGCGCAGCGGCATGCCGTCCTCGTCGAGGTCGATCATGTCGCGTGCGCCATTCTGGTCGGGATGTACGAGAGCGGCCAGGGCGGCGTCGTCGATCGTGGGGTTTTCGGTCAACAGCGGACCGATCGGGAACGGGCGGTAGTGCAACTCGCCGGGGTGCTCGGGATCGTATTCGGGTGCACCAGCCCAGCCGGTCAACTCGAGATAGGCTTCGGCCAGCGTCAGCGTGCCGGGCAGGCTCGTTCCCGTCTCACCAACCGCGCTGCCATCATTCGAAAAGGCGTCGAGCGCGGCGACGAGACGAGGTGCTGGCACCTCGAAGCTGGTCTGCCATGCGTTGCCGGCAAACCCGCGGGCCGCCGCCGGGCGCTCCGTCGTCGGGGCGGGGTTGGTCTCGATGAGGCCTGCGATGGCGTCGCCAGTGGCGACCGGCGCGGAGGCCGTCGCGGAGCCGTTCGATGTTGGCTCAGCCGTGATCTCGGCGCTCCAGGGGCTGGGTGTGGAAGCTCCGGTTCGTGTCTCGCGCCCGAGGCTGGCAAGGCTCGGGGCGGGAGCCTCGATGCGCGGCGAGACGGAGGCGATGCGCGTCGTACTTGCCGGGACCGGCGCGACGAGTGGTCCTGCGGCAGGGGCCGTCGTCGAGACGGCCGCCACCCGTCGTTCGGCCTCGACGGGGGCGAACGAGGCGAGCACGGGAGCCGGGGCCGCGATGGAGGGCGAACCCTGGCCGGTGCCGTCGATACGGCGGCCACTGGCGCTCGCGACCATGATCCCGGCGCCGTCCGACGGCTTGCCACGCAATTCGTGATAGGCGGTGACGAACCGCGCCAATTCGGGGTTGGCCGTGCGGGCGCGCTCGTAGTCGGCCCGTGTCACCGGGCCGCCGCTCGACGGGCGATGGCGGGTCTTGCCGTCCGGAAAGAGGAGGGCCAGCTCCTGGCGCGGCAGGCGCGGCCAGTGGCGGACGTTTCCGGTGTCGATGTGCACGAAGGGGACGGCCGAGGTCGGATAGTAGCCGACGCCGCCCCGTTCACGCACGAGAGCGGCGTAGCGCAGGCGCTTGGCAGGGACGTCGGGGAAGTGGACGTCGGCGGCCTTGCCGCGGGTGTGCTGGCTGTTGCGCGCCTGGCCACCCTGGGTGCGGCGCAGCATCTCGTTGGTGCTGGGGGAGCGGTAGCCGGAGATGAGGTGGATTGGCTCGCGCGAGCCGAGTTCGGTGTGCACTTCCCAGATGATGTCGAGAAGCTCCGGATCCATCTTGGTCGGCTCGTTGCGCCGCCAGTCGCGCATCACCCAGTTCAGCTTCTCGAGGGACTCCGGTACGTAGCGGCCATTGCGCTTGTAGATGACCGAGACGGTATCCTTGCTGTGGATGTTGTAGACGGTGAGGATCCGTTCGCCATTCGGGTCGGCAACGATGTCCTGGGCGGCGATCAGGAGGCTCAGGGAGCCGATCGCCACCAACGTCATCATCGAACGAATGGAAAACGCCATGGGATGGATCGCTTCCGCTGCTGAACGCACTACAGTTCTCCGGGGCGGACGCAGCGGTGGCTCCACCCCGTTGTCTTGCCCGCGACCGATCCTACCGAGCTAGCCGATTCGCTGGGCGCAAATGGCGGCTCCGGTGTGACCATTCCTTGGCAATCGCCCCCATCAGTGCGCCGGTAAGGTTAAGAAGCGGTTAGCAAGCGCGTGCGGTTCATCGACATACGGCGCAAGTGAGCACGCGCGATCCGCGCTTGCGACGTAACGGCAAGAGCGGTCCCGCAGGGGCGCTGGCGCGACCCGGTCGAGCGAGACGCGCAATGGCTCGGCTCAGCGCTGGCTGGTGAAGGCCTCGCGGACCCAGTCGGGGCGGGCGGTGTTGCTCGCCACCTGCGGGCGCGGTGCCGGCTCCGCTGTATCGCTGCTCGAGGCGAGCGCCGGCAATGGCTTGCCGCTCAAGGCGAGCGAGTGACGGCGGTCGTGGCCGTAGGGATCGCCGAAGAACACCAGCTCGCCATCGTCGTTCACCCGCGCGGTGAAGTAGGTGACGTGCACGGGGATGTGCGCATCGAGCGGGACGACGTTGTGCTGTCCGGCGCTGATGATGCCGCCGATGCGCGATGCGGCCCACCCCTTGTCGATGCCGAGGAGCGTCTCTGCGAATTGACGCGGGTTGCGGATGCGCATGCAGCCGTGGCTGTAGGTGCGCACCGTTTGCTCGAAGAGGCTCTTGGACGGGGTGTCGTGCATGTAGACGTCGTGCTTGTTCGGGAACATGAACTTCACGAACCCGAGCACGTTGCCGTCGCCCGGCGGCTGATAGAAGTGGAACTTGCGCACGTCGACGTTGTCCCAGTCGATATTGCCGGGGTCGACATACTGGCCATTGTATTTGATGCGCAGGTTGTGGCGCTGCGTCGCGTTCGACGACGTCCTCAGGCCGGGAAGCAGCTCCTTGACCTTGATGGAGTTCGGAACGTTCCAGTAGGGGTGGAACTCGATGCGCTCCATGGCATCGG
Organism: Hyphomicrobiales bacterium; assembly: GCA_016125495.1. NCBI lineage: Bacteria > Pseudomonadati > Pseudomonadota > Alphaproteobacteria > Hyphomicrobiales > Hyphomicrobiales bacterium. The sequence continues at coordinate 244,129 of WGLQ01000002.1, forward strand.
AAAAGATCGGCGTCTGGTTCTGAACCTTGCCGACGACCATGCGCTCGTCGAATGCCGCGGCGCCGTCGCGCATGACGCGCACGCGGTACTCCGGCACGTTGGCGTGGACGTAGGTCGTGCCGAGATCCGCCGGCATCCAGCGCCAACGCTCCATGTTGACAAGGAGGCGCTCGAGGCGGTTGCCGCCATTCGAGTTGAGGGCCTTGCGGGTTCCCGGACCAACGACGCCATCGGCGGTGAGGCCGCGCGAGCGCTGGAACTTGAGAACGGCCTGCTCGACCGCGTCGTCGAAGAGTTCGTCATTGCGAGCGACCGGTGCGGGCTCGCTGGCCGCTCCCGTGGGCGCGGAAGTGACCTGGACCTCGGTGCTGGTCGGCTCGAGCCGTGCGCCCGAATCGGCAGGCGTTTCGACGGCACCGTTCGGTTCGGCATCACCGGGTGCGGGGTCGTTCGTGGCTTGCGAGGCCGGCGCCGGGACGCCGAGGCGTTTGCGCAGGATAGCGACATGCGGGTGGCGTTCGCCGGACCGCAAGGTCGGGCCGTCCGGCAAGTTGACGGGCTCGGCATCCGCCGATCCACCACGCAGCAGCTCGAGATACGCCTTACGCAAAGCCTCGAACTGGGCGTGCTTGGGATGCAGGTCACGCAGGAACGCGGCCGGATCGTCGGCGGCCGCCATGCCGGTCAGCAGTGCGACCGGCTCGGGGCGATCCAGGGTCTGATCCCAATTCTTGCCGAGAACGGCAGGATCGACGCGGCCGCCCTTGGCATGGAGGGCATAGCTCAGCACCGCGAGCGTCACCTTGCGCTCGATCGTGCGCACGGCGCTGGCGGTGGCGTCAACGTCGCCGGCCACGTCCGGCAGCTCGAGATCGAATTTGGCGGCATCCAGCCCCCAATCACCGGCCGCGGCAATCTCGCGCACCACCGCCCGGCCACGCTCGTTGAGACCGCTCGCATCCACCCAGAGCGGCTCGTTGGCGCGCGCTCGATAGGCATTCTCGATGGCCAGCCTCGATCTGGCGTCGCCGACATTGTCGGCGGCGAGAGAGCGCACCACGTCGAGGGCGATCTGCTGGCTGGCGGTCGGCGGTGGCGCGGCGTCCCGTGGCTCGATCGCCAAGGCGACCGACGACGACATTGCGAGAGCCGCAAGCGTGGCGAGAAGACGTCCCGATGACCGCATGTTCCACCTCCGAGCGAGCCGCGAGACTAGCCGATGGTCGGGCGTGCGACCAGACAGCCGAGCCATGCCCCACGACAGAGAGAGGGTGTTTTGCTGGAATTGTGACCGAATGTGCACACGACGGCGACAAGGCCGTGCGACGGCGCGGGCGAGCCAGGGCTCGAAACGGGAACGGGGAGGCCGAAGACGGCCTCCCCGCGGCGATCACCGGCAGCAGAGGAGGAAGCCGGTGACTGCGAAAGCAACGATTCGACGTCAGTTGAAGCGCGGTTCGAGGCCGAATTCGCGCATCTTCCTGTAGAGCGTCGAGCGGCCGATGCCGAGGCGCTTGGCGACTTCGGTCATGTGGCCGCGATAGCGCCCGAGCGCGAGGCGGATCATGTCGGCCTCCATCTGCTCGAGCGAGCGCAGTTCGCCGGTGGCGTTGACGGCCGGAATGCCGATCGCCTCCTGACCCTCGTCGCCATAGAGCTGTAGCGTCTCGGGCATGATGTCCTCGATTCCGAGGACGACTGGACCATCGATCACCGGGCGGCGATCGATGAAGGCGGGCGCGGCGGGGACGGCCTTCGAGAAGCCCTCGACGTGGGCCGCGATCTGCGGGAACTCGCTGACGCCGAGGACCGGCGTATCGGCCAATACGACCGCGCGAAAGACGACGTTCTCGAGTTGGCGCACGTTGCCGGGCCAGGAGTAGCACTGGAGCAGTTCGAGCGCCTCGGCGTCGATGCCGTCGATGCGTTTGCCCTCCTCGGCGGCAAAGCGCGTGACGAAATGCATGGCGAGGTCGGGCACGTCGGTGAGACGCTCACGCAGCGGCGGCACCCAGACCGGAAAGACGTTGAGGCGATAGTAGAGATCCTCGCGGAACTTGCCTTCCTTGACGCGCTGGATCATGTCGCGGTTGGTCGCCGAGATCAGCCGGAAATCGACCTTGACCGGCTTCTTGGAGCCGACCGGGTCGACCTCGCCCTCCTGGAGCGCGCGCAGCAGCTTGACCTGGGCATCGAGCGGGAGTTCGCCGACCTCGTCGAGGAAGAGCGTGCCGCCGTGGGCTTCTTGGAACTTGCCCTGACGCTTGTCGGTCGCGCCGGTGAAGGAGCCCTTCTCGTGGCCGAAGAGGATACTCTCGACGAGGTTTTCCGGTATGGCACCGCAGTTGACGGTGACGAACGGTCGGCCGGAGCGTTCGCTCTCGCCCTGGATCGCGCGGGCGATCAATTCCTTGCCGACGCCCGATTCCCCCTCGATGAGGACCGGGATGTTGGAGCGCGCGGCACGGCGGCCGAGGTCGACGACGCGGGCCATGCTGTCGTCCTGCATGATGAGGTCGCCGAACGTCAGCGTGCCATCGACCTTGCGCTTGATGCGGGTGATTTCCCCGGCGAGCGCTTCGATCTTCAGGGCGTTCTTCAGCGACACCTCGAGACGCTCGGGGCTGACCGGCTTGACGACGAAGTCGACCGCGCCCGCGCGCATCGCGGCAATGGCGGCGTCGATGGAGCCGTTGGCGGTCTGCACGATGACGGGTGGATGGCCTGGAACGTTGCGCAGGTGCTCGAGAACGGCCATGCCATCGATGCCGGGCATGACGAGGTCGAGCAGCACGATGTCGACACCGCAGGAGGCGCCCTTCTCGAGGAGTTCGCAAGCCTGCTGGCCGCCGGCCAGGGATCGGACCTCGTGGCCCGTACGGCGGATCACCTCTTCGGTGAGGCGACGCTGGACCGGATCATCATCGACGACGAGAACACGCTTTGCCATGACGCTGACACGACTTTCATACTCGACACGGGCAACGGGCCTGACATCGGCCGCCGCACCACTCGGACTGGACTGAACTGAGCGGGCATCGTGCGCGAGAGCGGTAAACAAGCCGTTTCGCCGCGCGCGAAATCGACATGCGACGGGACGGGTCCGCAAGGCTCGTCCGAAGGTATCGCCGCAGGAGACGTTGCGGGTGGGCAATTCGCTGCGACCGGCCTATCTTGCGCGCCAGCAGGCACGCGTCGGCACGGCGGCGGCGGCCGAATGAAGATGCGAAAGAGGCAGGGCATGACCAAGAACGCGACATCGGCGGTCGAACTCGGCGAGATGCCGGTCTGGCGGCTCGAGGATCTCTATCCGAGCCCGGACGGTCCCGAGATCGGCGAGGCGCTGGCGCGGGCCGAACGCGAGGCGGTGGCCCTGCGTGATGGCTGTCAGGGACGGCTCGGTGAACTCGCGCGGGACGGCGAGCGCCTCGCCGAAGCGATCGCGCGTTACGAGGGGCTCCAGGACCTGTTCGGGCGCATCGCGTCCTTCGCGTTCCTGCGCTATGCCCAGGACAGCACGGATGCGATGCGCGCCAAGTTCTTCGGCGACATCCAGGAGCGTTTGACCCGGATCAGCACGGACCTCCTCTTTTTCGAACTCGAACTCAACCGGGTCGACGATGCCGTCCTCGACGAGGCGATGGGCAAGGGCAGCCTCGCGCACTACGCGCCCTGGCTGAAGGACATCCGGCTCGAAAAACCCTATCAGCTCGAGGACCGGATCGAGCAGCTGTTCCACGAGAAATCGGTGAGCGGGGCCGGTGCCTGGAACAGATTGTTCGACGAGACGTTCGCGGAGATGCGCTTTGCCGTCGAGGGCGAGGAACTCGGGCTCGAGGCGACGCTCAACCTCCTCAGCGATCCCTCGCCCGAGCGACGCGCGGCGGCGGGCCGGGCGCTCGCGCACGCGTTCCAACGCAACGTGCGCCTCTTTGCGCTCGTCACGAACACGCTCGCCAAGGACAAGGAAATCTCGGACCGCTGGCGCGGGTTCACCGATGTCGCCTCGGCACGCAACCTTTCCAACCGGGTCGAGGACGAGGTGGTCGCGGCACTCGTTGCCGCGGTGCGGCAGGCCTACCCGCGCATATCGCACCGCTACTACGGCCTCAAGGCCGGTTGGCTCGGGATGGAAAAGCTCAACTTCTGGGACCGCAATGCTCCGTTGCCGAACCAGCCGGAGCGGACGATCCCCTGGAGCGAGGCGCGCCGCACGGTGATCGAGGCTTACGGTACTTTTTCACCGCGTCTCGCCGAACTGGCGGAGCCCTTCTTCCTGCACGGTTGGATCGATGCGCCGGTCACGCCGGGCAAGCGCCCGGGCGCCTTCTCGCACCCGACGGTGCCGAGCGTGCATCCCTACATCATGCTGAACTACCTCGGAAAACCGCGCGACGTTATGACCCTCGCGCACGAACTCGGCCACGGCGTCCATCAAGTCCTGGCCGCCCGGCAGGGGGCGCTCATGGCACCGACGCCGCTGACCCTCGCCGAGACCGCCAGCGTCTTCGGGGAAATGCTGACCTTCCGGCGGCTTCTCGCGGAGGCAAGAGACCCGGTCGAGCGCAAGGCGATGCTCGCCCAGAAGACCGAGGACATGATAAACACGGTGGTCCGCCAGATCGCCTTCTACACCTTCGAGCGCGAGGCGCACACGGCGCGGCGCGAAGGGGAATTGACGGCGGAAAAACTCGGCGAAATCTGGCTCGGCGTGCAGAGGGAAAGTCTCGGACCGGCGATCCGTCTCAACGAGGGCTACGAGAATTTCTGGTGCTACATCCCGCATTTCATCCACTCGCCGTTCTACGTCTACGCCTATGCGTTCGGAGACTGCCTCGTCAATTCGCTCTATGCGGTCTACGAACGCTCCAGCGAAGGGTTTGCGGAAAAATACTTCGAGATGCTGGCGGCGGGGGGAACGAAACATCACTCCGAACTGCTCGCCCCGTTCGGCCTCGATGCCCGCGATCCGGCGTTCTGGGCCAAGGGGCTCGGGGTCATCGAGGCCATGGTCGATGAACTCGAGGCGATGAGCGCGTAGCGGACGTGCGCGGGCGGTCGATGTACGACATCGCGATCATCGGTGGCGGCATCAACGGGGCGGGCATCGCGCGCGACGCGGCCGGGCGCGGCTATCGCGTGCTGCTCTGCGAGCAGGACGACCTGGCGGGCGGCACGTCGTCGGGCTCGACCAAGCTCATCCACGGGGGGCTGCGCTATCTGGAACACCGGGAGTTCCGGCTCGTCAGGGAATCGCTCCAGGAGCGCGAACGGCTCTGGAACATGGCGCCGCACATCGTTGCGCCCATGCGCTTCGTGCTGCCGCACCGCCACGGAATGCGGCCGGCGTGGCTGCTTCGGCTCGGACTTTTCCTCTACGACAACATCGGCGGCCGGCGGGCGCTGGCGGGGACGGAAACGCTCGATCTTTCGAGGGATCCGGCCGGAGCGGCGCTCAAGGCTGGGCGGTTCCGGCGCGGCTTTGCCTATTCCGACTGCTGGGTGGACGATGCCCGTCTCGTCGTGCTCAACGCGCGCGACGCGGCCGACCGGGGGGGCGACGTCAAGGTGCGCACGCGCGTCGTCTCGGCGCGGCGCCAGGGGGCTGGCTGGAGCCTGACGCTCGAGGACCGTTTCAACGGGCGGCGGTCCGAGGTTTCGGCTGGCGTGCTCGTCAACGCTGCCGGACCTTGGGTCGACGAGGTCATCGGCCATGTCGTGGGGCGCGAGGACGTGCGCAACGTACGCCTGGTGCAAGGAAGCCATATCGTGGTGCCCGCCCTCTTTCATGGGGAGCACGCCTTCATCCTGCAGAACGAGGACGGCCGGATCGTCTTTGCGATCCCCTACGAGGGACGGTTCACCCTGATCGGGACGACGGACCGCGATTTCGCCGGGCGACCCGGAGAGGCGGAGATATCGTCCGCCGAGACCGAATACCTCTGTCGGAGTGTCAATGCGTATTTCTTCCGCGAGATCGGACCCGCCGACGTCGTCTGGAGTTTTTCGGCCGTCCGCCCGCTCTACGACGACGGGGCTTCGAGCGCCCAGGAGGCGACGCGGGACTACGTGATCGAGACCGAGGGCGGCGGCGGCAAGGCTCTGCTCGTCAACGTCTTTGGCGGCAAGCTCACCACGTACCGGCGGCTGGCCGAGGCCGTGATGGCGCGGATCGCGGCGGCCGGGAACGCGCGGGGGCGGTCCTGGACCGGCGACAGCCGGTTGCCGGGAGGGGAATTCCGGGCGGATGCCATGGCCAGCCTCGTCTGGGAGCTCGAGACGCGCTTTCCCTTCATGGCGACGGAGGTTCTCGCCCGTCTGGCGCGCAGCTATGGCACCCTGGCGCGCGCGGTCCTCGAGGGTGTCGAGCGCGAGAGCGACCTCGGGGAAGAATTCGGTGCCGGGCTTTGCGAGCGCGAGGTGCGCTATCTGATCGCGAACGAGTGGGCGAGAACCGGAGACGATATCCTCTGGCGGCGCAGCAAGCTCGGGCTGCACATGAACGTTGACCAGCGCCGGAGGCTCGCGGACTTCGTTGCCGACGTCGTCGGGAGGATGGTGGGTCGTGGCGGCGGCCTCGTCGGGGAGGACGGCAAATGACGGACTTCGTGCTCGCCATCGACCAGGGGACGACGTCATCGCGGGCGCTGCTGTTCGACGACCGGATGACGGTGGTCGCGGGCGCGCAGGAGGAATTGCCGCAGATCTATCCACGGCCGGGCTGGGTCGAGCACGATCCCGAAGCGATCTGGCGCTCGACGCTCGCAACCGCGCGCGCCGCTTTGGCCGAGGCCGGTGCCGCGAGCGGCGACGTCGCTGCCATCGGCATCACCAACCAGCGCGAGACGACGCTGGTATGGGAGCGCGATACCGGCCGCGTCATCCACAACGCCATCGTCTGGCAGGACCGGCGCACGAGCGATGTCTGCCAGCGCCTCAGGGCCGACGGCGCGGAGGCGATGATCTCGGCGCGCACCGGCCTCCTCGCCGATCCTTATTTCTCCGCAACAAAGCTCGCCTTCCTGCTCGACAACGTCGAAGGGGCGCGGAGCGCGGCGGAGGCCGGACGGCTCGCTTTCGGGACGGTCGACAGCTTCCTGCTCTCCCGGCTGACGGGCGGACGGGTGCACGCGACGGACGCGACCAACGCCAGTCGCACAATGCTCTACGACATCCAACGGGGCACATGGTGCGATGAGCTCCTCGCGCTCTTCGGGGTGCCGCGCGCCATGCTCCCGGAGGTTCGCGACAGCGCCGGCGACTTCGGGGCGACCGAGACCGGGCTCTTCGACGGGACGATTTCGATCCAGGGCATGGCAGGCGATCAGCAGGCGGCGGCGGCCGGGCAGGCGTGCTTTCGCCCGGGCATGTTGAAGGCGACCTACGGAACCGGCTGTTTCGCGCTGCTGGCGACGGGCGAGGACGCGGTTGCCTCGCAGAACCGGCTGCTGACGACGGTGGCTCTGCAACTCGACGGGCGGCGCACCTACGCCCTCGAGGGGGCGATCTTCGTTGCGGGCGCGGCGGTCCAGTGGCTGCGCGATGGGCTCGGGATCATCGCCGAGGCGAGCGAGATGGACGGGCTCGCGGCAGCCGGCGATCCGGCGGCCGAGGTCTATCTGGTGCCGGCCTTTGCCGGGCTCGGGGCGCCCTGGTGGGACGCCGAGGCGCGCGGCGCACTGCTCGGTTTGACGCGCGGCACCGGACGGGCCGAGATCGCGCGGGCAACGCTCGAAAGCGTGTGCTTCCAGACGAACGACCTGATCGAGGCGATGCGTGCGGACTGGCGGGGCACCGCGGGTGCCGGTGATGTCGAGCTGATCTTGCGGGTCGACGGGGGCATGACGGCCTCGCAGTGGACCATGCAGCGGCTGGCCGACACTCTCGCGCTCTGCGTCGAGCGGCCGGCGAACAGGGAGTCGACCGCGCTCGGGGCCGCCTGGCTCGCCGGAATGGCGGCAGGAGTCTATCCGGACGCCGAGACGTTCGCGTCCGGATGGGCGGCCGAGCGCCGTTTCGTGCCCTCCATGGAGGAGCGCGAGCGCGAGCGACGGATCGCCGGCTGGCGGGCGGCGATCGCGCGCGTCCTGACGCGGCCCGCCGGTGCCTGAGCGGTGTGGCCGATTGATCCCGCAGCGCCCGTGCCTACGTAAGAGAGCAACAAAGGATGGGCGGGCGCATGAACGACTTCAGTGATCGCGAGAAGGATCGCGAACAGAACCGGTTCTCGCGTCGGCTGGGTCGGTATGCGCGGGTCGGCACGAACGTCGGTGGCGTGGCGGCTCGCATTGCGACGCAGCGCCTCTTCAACGTCGGGGCGGGCGACGAGCGCAATGCGGCGGCCCTTGCGGCCGCCCTCGGGGGACTCAAAGGACCCCTCATGAAGGTCGCGCAGCTGCTTTCGACCATACCCGAGGCGCTGCCCGAGAACTACGCGGCCGAGCTTTCACAACTGCAGAGCCATGCGCCGGCCATGGGCTGGGCCTTCGTTCGGCGGCGGATGGCGGCGGAACTCGGACCTGGCTGGCGCGAGCGGTTCGCGACCTTCGAGCAGGAGGCGGCGAACTCGGCCTCGCTCGGCCAGGTGCATCGCGCGAGCCTTTCCGACGGGCGAAGGCTCGCCTGCAAACTGCAATATCCGGATATGGAATCCGCGGTCGAAGCGGACCTCACGCAACTCGGCGTCATCTTCGCGATCCACCGGCGGATGGATACCGCACTCGATACCAGCGAAATCCTGGAGGAGATCGCGGCCCGGCTGCGCGAGGAGCTGGACTATGTCCGCGAGGCCGCGCACATGCGGCTCTATGCCGCGATCTTTTCGGGCGATCCGATGATCCGGGTGCCGGAGGTCGTCGGCGAACTCTCGACACGGCGGCTGCTGACCATGACCTGGCTGGACGGCCGCCGGCTGATGGACTATCGCGAACGGGCCGAGGAGGAGCGAAACCAGATCGCTCGCGCGATGTTCCGCGCCTGGTGGTATCCCTTCAGCCACCACGGCGTCATCCACGGCGATCCGCACCTTGGCAACTACTCGATCTTCGATGACGGGGATGGAAAAGCAGCAGGCATGAACCTGCTCGATTATGGCTGCATCCGCACGTTCGCTCCGCGCTTCGTCGAGGGTGTCGTCGACCTTTATCGCGGGCTCGAGACAGACGATCGCGCGCGGATCGTGCATGCCTACGAGAGCTGGGGGTTCAAGGGCCTCTCGAACGAGCTGATCGACATCCTCAACGTCTGGGCCCGTTTCATCTATGGGCCCCTTCTCGACGACCGCGAGCGGCTGATCGCGGAAGGCGTTTCGCCCGGTTCCTACGGCCGGAAGGAGGCCTACACCGTTCACAAGGGTCTGAAGGAAAAGGGACCGGTCAAGGTGCCGCGCGAGTTCGTCTTCATGGACCGCGCGGCGATCGGGCTCGGCGGTGTGTTCCTCCACCTCAACGCACGGCTCAACTATTATCGCCTCTTCAACGAGACGATCAGCGACTTCGATCCCGACATGGTCGCCGCGCGCCAGACGCAAGCGTTCGCGGCGGCGGGCGTGCCATTGCCCGAGCCGCGGCGGTAGCAGGGCGGCGCGCCGCCTTCCCGAGCAAGACGGAGGTGAAGCGATGAAACCCGATTTCACGGACTGGAAGTGGCGGCTGCTGATCCTGGCGGCGGGGATCGCAGCCGGTCTCGTCGCGCTCTGGGCGCCGCGCGCGCCTGCGGCCGAGGCGGAGCGGATCGATACGCGCGCGCACGCCGTCCTCGTCGAGGAGGTGGCGGGCGGGCTGGATCATCCATGGGGGATTGAAATCCTGCCCGATGGCCGGCTGCTCGTCACCGAGCGAGAAGGGCGCATCAGGATCGTCGATCCCTCGCGAACGGGCTCTGGGCGCGTTTCCCCGCCGCTCGAAGGCCTGCCGGCGATCGCCGTCGGCGGCCAGGGCGGGCTGCTCGACGTCGCGCTCGCGCCGGACTTCGCGCAAAGCGGCACCCTATTTCTCAGCTACGCCCGGCCAGCGGGTGGCGGGCGCAATTCGACGGCGGTCCTGCGCGCACGCCTCGATCTCGCGGCCATGAAGCTCGAGGACGTGCGCGACATCTTCGTTCAGCAGCCGGCGGTCGCCAGCCGGCACCATTTCGGCTCACGCATCGTGCCGGCGCGTGATGGCACCCTATTCGTGACGACGGGCGACCGCTACGGGCGCAAGGATGATGCTCAGGATCCCGCCAACCACATCGGCAAGGTGATCCGCATCTCGGCGGACGGCAGCGTGCCGGCGGACAACCCGGCGGGCGAGGGGCGGGCCGGATGGGCGGGCGAGGTCTGGTCGATCGGCCATCGCAACGTGCAAGGCGCCGCGCTCGATCCCGAGACCGGGCACCTCTGGACGGTCGAGCATGGCGCGCGCGGCGGCGACGAGATCAACCGGCCCGAGAAGGGACGCAACTACGGCTGGCCGGTCATCACCTACGGGCGCGACTATTCCGGTGCCAAGATCGGGATCGGTACGGCCAGGGAGGGCATGGAGCAGCCGCTGCACTACTGGGATCCCTCGATCGCCCCGTCCGGTCTCGCGTTCTACGAGGGCGACATGTTTCCCGCCTGGAAGGGTGATCTCCTCGTCGGGGCTCTCGCCGGCCAAGCGTTGGTGCGGGTCTCGCGCGACGGCGAGCGGATCACGGGCGAGGAGCGGATGCTCGAAGCGCTCGACTCGCGCATTCGGGACGTCGAGGTGATGGCCGACGGCTCCGTCCTGCTGCTCGACGACACGAACGGGCGCGTTCTGAGGTTGACGCGGGGGCAGTAGGGCCAACGGTCGCGGTCATGCTCCCTTGCGGAGTTGGCATGAGACCGCGACCGGGCGGTTTGCGGTCAGCGGCAGTTGACCAGCTTGACCGCGCACGTGCCAGCTGGTGCGGTGCCGCTCTGACAAAAGCGCAGCGCGTTGGCGCGGGCGCCGTCGGCGCTCGTGCCACCACCGGCCGCCAGCCAGAAGCCTCCGGAACGGCTTTCGGCATAGGCGACGCAACGGTCGGTCGTCGTCCAGAAGACCTTGCAGTTGCGCGCCGATCCGCCGCAGCCGTTCAGCGCCAGCTGCGAAGCCGTACCCTGATCGGCCTGGTGCACGCCATAGCCCCAGTAACCCCGGTAGTTCGTTGCGAATGCGGACCACTGGCCGCGACCACCTGGAGTTGCGCCGCCCCCCTGGGGAGCGGGAGCCGCGCCGCCGCCCGGACTCGCGCCTCCGCCCGGCTGGCCCGTGCATTGGCGGGGCACGTTCGCGGCAAGAACGCCGGGGTTGTTCACGTTCCAGTTGCCGGGGGGTGAATAGCGGCAGACCCAGTAGGTGCGCCCGCCACAGTTGGCGACACCGCAGCCGAGCTGCGTGCTCGCGCGCCAAACGAGCTGGGTGAAGTGCGCGATATCGTTCGAAAAGCGGGGGGCGTCGAAATTGTAGCGCGCGATCTCATTGTACCACCAGTCGACGGCGCTGCGGTCGGTTTGCCCGGTTCCCCAAAAGAGGTTCTCGCCGAAGCCGTTGGTGCCCTGGAAGGCCTGCGGCGAATGCTGGAACGTGCAAGCCGCCGCCCATTGGCGTGCCTCGGCGGCGAGCTGGTTGGACCAGGACAGTGGCGGCACGCAGTGGCGCGCGCGATGGGCGTTGTGGGCGGCGAGCAACGCGGCGTCGTCCGCGTGTGCCACCGGTGCGGTGAGGGATAAAGTTGCGAGCAGCAGGATGGTCGAAATGCACTCTCCAGCTCGACGGAGCAGGTGGACGCGGCGGACACGCATGGCGGTATACTCGCACGAGAGCCCAAGTTGCATTGTCAGACTACACCCTTCCTTCCTTCATGAAAACAGATTCTCCTTTGTGGCGACAGCGGAGGCAAATGGAACCCGAATGGAGTGATGTGTGTTTCTTCATCCCGACACAAATCGGCGTGATGCTCCGTATGCGGCACCGGGCAGGACCGTGCAGGCCACGCTTGCGTCGGGGCGGGACGCCGGGCCGGGCCGCAATCGAGCCTCCCGATCGCGTGCGGCCGATCGAGGGTCGTGGTACGGCGAGGCGATCCGACGACTGGAGAACGGACATGTTTCGATTGTCACAGGCCATTCTGGCTCTGTCGTTCGCGGTGATGATGGCTGGCTCAGCGAGCGCCGGTGAGATCCGCTCGGGCGCCGGCAAGTGCGTGGACGTCCACGCGCCCTGCCAGGGTGAGAACGGTTGCAAGGTGCAAGTGTGGGATTGCAACGGTACGCGCCAGCAGACCTGGTTCTTCGCCAACGGCACGATCCGCTCGGGAGCGGGCAAATGCCTCGACGTCCATGCACCCTGTCAGAACGAGAACGGCTGCAACGTGCAGGTCTGGGATTGCAATGGCACGCGTCAGCAGACCTGGCTCCTGGTCGGCGGCGAAATTCGCTCGGGGGCGGGCAAGTGCCTCGACGTCCACGCCCCTTGTCAGGCCGAGAACGGCTGCAAGTTGCAGGTGTGGGACTGCAACGGCACACGCCAGCAGACGTGGGCGGGGTTCTGAGGGACCTTGCTGGAGGCCGTCAGCCGGAGCGCCGCGAGGGTGCTCCGGCAATCCGGCAAACGACCGCGATGCTAGCCACTGCGAGCCCGCGTTGCTAGAACCGGGGCGAATCGGCGCCTCCGGCGGCCGGGACCGCGAGTTCGTGCGCCTCAGCGCGGCGGCGGGACGGCACCGGACGCGCGTATCGGGCGGCAGGATGCAATCGCGACATGGCCAAGACGAGCGACGCCAAGGGTGCGGGCGAGGCGACGGGCGCCGGCAAGACTGCCGGTAAGCCGGCTGGCGCCGGCAGGGATGCAGGCAGGGACGGCGAGGCGGACTGGAGCGCGACGCTCTATCTGCCCGAGACGGACTTTCCAATGCGCGCCGGCCTGCCGCAGATGGAGCCGAGGCTGCTCGAGCGCTGGCAGCGGACCGGCCTTTACGCCCGGCTGCGCGAGCAGGCCAAGGGGCGTACGCGCTTCACGCTGCACGACGGGCCGCCCTATGCCAACGGCAACATCCACATCGGGCATGCGCTGAACAAGATCCTCAAGGACTTCGTCGTGCGCAGCCAGCAGATGCTCGGTTTCGATTCCAACTACGTGCCCGGCTGGGACTGCCACGGTCTTCCGATCGAATGGAAGATCGAGGAGGAATACATGGCCAAGGGCAAGGCCAAACCGAACCTCGGCGATCCGGCGGCGATGCAGGCCTTCCGCGCGGAGTGCAGGGCCTTCGCCGAGCACTGGATGGCGGTGCAGTCGGAGGAATTCCAGCGGCTCGGCGTCGAGGGCGACTGGAAGAATCCCTATACGACCATGACGTTCCCGGCCGAGGCGCAGATCGCGCGCGAACTCATGAAGTTCGCCGAGACGGGCCAGCTCTATCGCGGCTCGAAGCCGGTGATGTGGAGCGTGGTGGAAAAGACCGCGCTCGCGGAAGCGGAGGTGGAGTACCAGGACTACCAGTCCGACATGGTCTGGGTGAAGTTTCCGGTGGTGAGCGCCAGCGCGAGTCCTGAACCTGGCGTCAGCCCTGCAAGTGATGACTCGGCCAGTGCGGTGGAGTTGCTTGATTCGTCAATCGTTATCTGGACGACGACGCCATGGACCATCCCCGGCAACCGGGCTATCTCATACAATCCGCGCATCGAATACGGCCTCTATAAGGTGACGGAGGCGCCGGAGGGCAACTGGGCGAAGGTCGGCGAGAAATACATCCTCGCCGACAAGCTCGCGGCTGACGTCTTTAAATCTGCCAAGGCGACGAAATTCGAGCGCCTGAAATCCGTCGGCAGACGGAATTTCTTCATGATGAATTGCGCCCATCCGCTGCGCGGCGCGGGGCTCGGGGGATATCAATTCGACATTCCCCTCCTCGATGGCGAGCACGTGACGGACGACGCCGGCACGGGCTTCGTGCACACCGCTCCCGGGCACGGGCGCGAGGACTTCGACATCTGGATGCGCGCCGACGTGCAGCGCAGCCTTCGCGCGCGCGGCATCGACACGACGATCCCCTATACGGTCGATGCCGACGGCGCCTTCACGAATGACGCGCCGGGCTTCACCGGCGAACGCGTCATCACCGAAAAAGGAGAAAAAGGCAAGGCCAACGAGGCGGTCATCAAGGCGCTGGCGGAGGTCGGCATGATGGTCGCGCGCGGGCGCCTCAAGCACCAGTATCCGCATTCCTGGCGTTCGAAGAAGCCGGTCATCTTCCGCAACACGCCACAGTGGTTCATCCACATGGACAAGCCCATCGAGGCGCTCGGCGGGCGCAGCCTGCGCGAGGTGTCGCTCGAGGCGATCCGCGCGACCGAGTGGGTGCCGGCGGCGGGAGAAAACCGCATCACCGGCATGATCGAGGCCAAGCCCGACTGGGTCATTTCACGCCAGCGTGCCTGGGGCGTGCCAATCACCGTGTTCGTCGCCAAGGGCACCAACGAGGTCCTGGTCGATCCCAAGGTCAACCGGCGCATCTATGACGCCATGCACGCGGAGGGGGCGGACGCTTGGTTCACAGACCCCGACGGCGCGCGCTTCCTTGCCCCCGATTACGATCCCGCGGACTTCGAGAAGGTCAACGACGTTCTCGACGTCTGGTTCGATTCCGGATCGACCCACACCTACGTGCTGGAGGACAAGGAGCATTTCCCGGGTCTCTACGGCTTCAAACGGCGGGTCGATGGCGGCAACGACATCGTCATGTACCTCGAGGGCTCGGACCAGCACCGCGGCTGGTTCCATTCCTCCCTCATCGAGAGCTGCGGCACGCGCGGGCACGCGCCCTACGACGTCGTCCTGACGCACGGCTTCGTCCTCGATGAAGCCGGGAACAAAATGTCGAAGGCGTCGCGCAACGGCGTCTCGCCGCAGGATGCGATCAAGGGGTCCGGCGCCGATATCCTCCGCCTCTGGGTGGCTGGCGCGGACTATGCCAACGACGTCACCCTCTCGACCGACATCATGCGTTCGTTCGCCGATCTCTACCGCAAGATCCGCAACACGCTGCGCTGGATGCTGGGCACCCTCGCGCATTATCCTTTGGCGCCTTCGGATGCCCACTCCGCATCCGGCGCGGTGGCGCCTTCGGATGCCCGTTCCGCATCCGGCGCGGTGGCGCTGGAGGACATGCCGGAACTCGAACGGCTGATGCTGCACCGCCTCGCCGAACTCGACGGCGTCGTCAGGCAGGCCTATCGGCGCTACGACTATGCGAGGGTGGTCGCGACACTCTCGCAATTCATGAACACAGAGCTATCGGCGTTCTATTTCGACGTGCGCAAGGACGCGCTCTACTGCGAGCCGCCGGCGAGCACCAAGCGGCTCGCGGCGCTCGCCTGTGTCGAGGAGTTGTTCCGCCACGTGACCGTCTGGCTCGCGCCGATCCTCGTCTTCACCAGCGAGGAGGCTTGGCTCGCGCGGAGTGGGGAGGCCGACGAGCGTTCCGTCCATCTCGAAACTTTCCCCGAGGTACCGGCGAACTGGCGCGACGATGTGCTCGCGGCCAAGTGGGCCAAGGTGCGGCGCGTGCGCTCGGTCGTCAACGGTGCGCTCGAGGTCGAGCGGCGCGAGAAGCGGATCGGCTCAAGTCTCGAGGCGGCACCGATCGTGCACGTCACGGACGGCGACCTGCTGGCGGCGCTCGAGGGCGTCGACATGGCGGAGGTCTGCATCACGAGCGTGCTGACGGTGAAGACGACGAAGCCGCCGAAGGGAGCTTTCACGCTCGAGGACGTGGCGGGTGTCGCGGTCGTCGCGCGGCGGGCCGAGGGCAAGCGCTGCGAGCGCTCGTGGCGGTTCGTGCCGGACGTCGGTCAGGACCCGGAGTTCCCGACGCTCAGTTCGCGCGACGCCGAGGCCGTGCGCCAACGGCGGGCTCTCGGGCTGGCAGGCGGAGCATGAGCCCATCGGCCTCGCTCACCGGGATCGGACCGTCCGCGCAACCCGCCGGCAGGCAAGGGAGGATCCGCTGATGCCGCAACGGCTCGTCGCCGGCTCGCGTCACGGCTGGCTCGGGATCGCCATCGCGCTCACCACCGCGCTGGTCGACCAAGCCAACAAGTGGTGGATGATCGAGGTCTATCGGATCGGCGACAAGGGCCTCGTGCCGGCGACGCCCTTCCTCGACCTCGTTTTCGTGCTCAATCGCGGGATCAGCTACGGTCTCTTCCAGCTCGAGGGGCCGAACGGTCAACTCGTGCTCGCCGGCATCGCGGTCGCGGTCAGTCTCGTGCTCGGGGTCTGGATGTGGCGGGCCGATCGCCGGCTGCTGGTCGTCGCCCTCGGTCTCGTCATCGGCGGGGCGGCTGGCAACGCGGTTGACCGGATCCTGCTCGGCGGTGTCGCCGACTTCTACTCGCTGCATGCCTTTGGCTGGCGATGGTACGTGTTCAATCTCGCTGACGTCGCCATCGTTGCAGGCGCGGGCCTGCTCTTGTATGAGTCTTTCTGGGCGAGTCGGAAAACCGCCGCAAATCAGGGCTAGTCCCGCACCCATCCGGAGAGATCCGCCCGTGTCGCCAAGGGGTTTGCGAGGCGGGGAAGTGGAGCGGGGATCGGGGGAACCATGAACAGCACAGCGCAGCGTCGGGGGGGATCGTTCCTTTCGAAGGTGGCGGTGATCGTGGTGGCCGCCGGTCTCGGCGGTTGTGCCGCCGACGGTATCGAGCTCAACGGCAAGATTTTCGACGTCATGGGCGTCAGTTCGGCCGCGCTCAACGAGGCCAACAAGGAGCGCTTCGTCGAGCCGCGTGCGCCGCTGGTCATGCCGCCGGCGCCGCAGCTTCCAGAGCCGGCCGTGCCCGGAACCGTGCACACGGCGGCGCTCGATCCGGCTTGGCCAACGGACCCGGACCTGACCGCGAAGGCCGAAAA
Organism: Hyphomicrobiales bacterium; assembly: GCA_016125495.1. NCBI lineage: Bacteria > Pseudomonadati > Pseudomonadota > Alphaproteobacteria > Hyphomicrobiales > Hyphomicrobiales bacterium. Next base: position 261,027 of record WGLQ01000002.1, read on the forward strand.
GGCGCTGCGCGAGAAGCAGATCCGGGCGATGTGCGACGACCGTGACTGGATGGAGCGCACGAAGCCCGAGGAGTTCCGCCGCATCACGGAAAATGGTGCGCTCTGCACCACGCAAGCGGCTGAAATGCTCAAGAAGCTGTTCGGCGGTCCCGTCGAGGACGACGATCGCTGACCGCTGGGTCGGACGCGGTGCATCGCCCCCGTGCGATGGCTTTCGTCGCGGTAGGCGCCCGTTGCATCAGGTGGTCGCACCGCTCCCGCCGCACGACCAGAACCGGGGCGGCAACGAGATTCAGATCGCCAAGCGGATGTTCCCGACAACCGCGAGCGCCAATGGCGCGGCAGGCCTGCTGTCGTCTGTCAAACATGTAATTTGACTTTCGGCCGATGGGCGTTGCCCCATGTCCCAGTGCCGAGATCCAAGCTGCCGTCAACGCAGTATTGCTCCCGGACGCCGTCCGCGCCACGTTTGCCCGAGGTCGCTCGCCATGCCAGCCGTCAGAACCCTCCTCAAAGGAACGCTCGCCCTCGCCATGACCATGCTCGTCTCGCATTCGACGCTCGCAGCCCAGTCATCGCAGCAGCGCGCCCAGTCCGCGCGCCTCGACAACGGCCTCGAGATCGTCGTCATCCCGGATCACCGGGCACCTGTCGTCACGCACATGGTCTGGTACAAGGTCGGGGCGGCGGACGAACCGCGCGGCAAGTCCGGCATCGCCCATTTCCTCGAGCACCTCATGTTCAAGGGCACCGACCGGATCGCGCGGGGAGACTTCTCCAAGGCGGTCGCGCGGCTCGGGGGGCAGGACAACGCTTTCACCTCGCAGGACGTCACGGCCTATTTCCAGCGGGTCGCCAAGACGCAGCTCGCCCGCATGATGGAAATGGAAGCGGATCGGATGGCCAACCTGCGCCTGCTGGAAGAGGACGTGCTGACCGAGCGCGACGTGATCCTCGAGGAGCGGCGTTCGCGGGTCGACAACGATCCTGGAAGCATCCTCAACGAGGAGCTTATGGCGACGCTCTATCAGGCCCACCCCTACGGTATTCCCGTGATCGGTTGGGAGCACGAGATCGCGCAGCTGACGCAACAAGACGCCATCGATCACTACAAGCGCTACTACGCGCCCAACAACGCCATCCTGGTGGTGGCGGGCGACGTGACGCTCGAGGAGGTCGTGGCGATGGCCAAGCCGACCTATGGCGTCATTCCGGCCAATCCGGCGACGCTGCGCGAACCTCGCGTCGCCGAGCCGCCGCATCGCGCGCCCCGGCGTCTGACGCTGGTCGACGAGAGGGCGGGGCAGCCCATGCTGCAGCGGCTCTATCTCGCGCCGAGCTATGCGACGGCGCCCAAGGGTGACGCGGAGGCCATCGACGTGCTGATGCGCGTGCTCGGCGGCTCGAGCACCAGCCGTCTCTACCGCAAGCTCATCACCGAGCAGAAGATCGCTTCGAGCGTCGGCGGCTGGTTCACCAGCACCGCCCTCGACAGTGGCCGTATCGGGCTCTACGGCGTGCCGGTCGACGGCGTCGCGCTCGAGACACTCGAGGCGGCGATCGATGGCGTCGTTGCCGACCTCATCGCGAACGGCATCACCGAGATCGAGCTCGAACGCACCAAGAAGCTGTTCCGGGCGGAGTACGTTTACGGCAACGACAGCCAGTCGAACCTGGCGCGTCGCTACGGAGGAGGTCTCGCCGCGGGCCAGACCATCGAGGACATCGAGGCTTGGCCGGACCGGGTGGCGGCCGTCACCGTCGAGGACGTCCAGCGTGTCGCGCGGACCTATTTCGACATTCGCAAATCGGCGACGGGCTACCTGACGCCGAAAGCGATCGAGCTGGGTGCACCTGCTTCGCCAGCGGCCACGCAGCCGCCGGCCTCGAGATCCTGATCGGGAGTCCCAAATCATGCGTCAGCCAGGTGCCATCGGGCGCGCCGCGCGACTTGTCGCGTTCGCGTTGCTCGCTATCGCCACCGTCTCTCTGCAATCCTCGAAGGCCGAAGCCGTGAACATACAACGCGTGGTCAGTCCTCTCGGCATCGAAGCTTGGCTCGTCGAAGAGCACGGACTGCCGCTCGTTGCCATGCAGTTCGCTTTCCGTGGCGGCGCCACGCAGGACCCGGACGGGCGTCCGGGCGTTGCGCATTTCCTCACCACGATGCTGGACGAAGGTGCGGGAGACCTCGATGCCAAGGTATTCCAGGAGCGGACCGAAGACCTCGCCATGCGGCTCAGCTTCGATACCGGGCGCGACCAGTTCACGGGCAGCTTCCAGTCACTCGCCGAGCATCTCGACGAAGGAGCCGATCTCCTCCGGCTGGCGCTGACACAGCCGCGTTTCGATGCCGACGCGCTGGAGCGGATGCGCACGCGCCTGCTCTCCGACCTCGCGTTCGATGCCAAGGATCCCCAGAGCATCGCTGCGCGGCTCTGGTTCGAGACGGCCTTCGGCACGCATCCCTACGGCCGGCCCGTCAAGGGTACGCCCGAGAGCGTGGCGGCCATCACGCGCGACGATCTCGAGGGCTTTCGTCGCAACACCTTCGCGCGCGACGGCCTCAAGATCAGCATTGTCGGCGACATCACGGCGGAAGCGGCCGGACGATTGATCGATTCAGTGTTCGGTGCCTTGCCGGCTGCCGGCGAGCTGCGGGCGATCGCAGAGGTGCTACCGGCCAAGGGGCCGAGCCGCACTCTCCATGAAATGGACAACCCGCAGGCCGTCGCGCAGTTCGGGCATGCGGGTATCGCGCGCAAGGACCCCGACTACGTTGCCGCGTTCGTGCTCAATTACATCATCGGGGGCGGCGGATTTTCCTCTCGCCTCACCGAGCAGGTGCGCGAGAAGCGAGGCCTTGCCTACTCCGTCTATTCCTACATCGATCCCTACGAGCGTTCACATGTCTTCTTCGGTGGCGTCGCGACCAAGAACGAGGCGATCGAGGAATCGCTGACGGTGATCCGGCAGGTGCTCGAGGAGATGCTGGCGGATGGGCCGGGCGAGGAAGAGCTGGCGAACGCCAAGCAGTATCTCATCGGCTCCTATGCACTGCGCTTCGACACGAGTTCGAAAATCGCGAGCCAGTTGCTCTGGATCCAGATCGAGGAACTCGGCATCGATTACATCGACAACCGAAACGGGTTGATCGAGAGCGTGTCGATGGAGGATCTGCGCCGTGTCGCCAAACGCCTGCTGCGCCCGGACAGTCTCATCGTGACGATCGTCGGGCGGCCGCAGGGCAATGGCAAAGCCGGCTGATGAGCGCGATGGCCGCGCCTTGCCCGGGGCTGCTCTACGGGCAGCGTTTCATCGGTGCGGCGGGCGATGCCGTCGGCGCGCACGGGTCTGCGGGGGGCGAGGCCCGGCTGCGGACGTTGGCCGAGCGCGTCGGACTGACGGTTTCCGAGGGAGCAGGGTGGCCCGCGAGCGGAGCGGGCGAGCCGCGCGGCGCTGACGGCAATCTCGCGGTGGCCGGCGCCTACGGACGTCTCGCGGAAGGCGCCGGAACCATCGTCTTCGTCGGCGACGGCGAACTGGCGACGCTGGCCAAGGTGGTGGCCGGCTTCACGGGGTGGAACGTTCCCGGCGAGCGCATCGAAGGCCAACTGCAGCGACCGCGTGTGCGGTTCCTCGATCGAGCCGACGCGCGTGCGCTCGAAGCGCTGCTGGTCGGTGCCGACATGGAACGGCTACGGTTCGTGCTGCTGGCCGGGAACGAGGACACGCCCGGGACGCGGCTGATGGGCGTCGGCCTGATCGAGGCGCTGCGCCAGGGTGGGCTCGCCGAGAGCCTCGGCGACCGTGTCCTGGTCATCGCGGGGCCTGGTGCCGGGACGGGCGGTGGCTCGCACACCATGGCGCGCACACTCGGTCTTGCCATGCTCGCGCATCCGGCCGGCGTGCCCGATCTTCGGGCGGCCTTCTCGACGACGACGGAATTCGTCGGGCTCGCGCGCGGTCTCGATGTCGCGAACTGGCGCGCGGGGGCGCGGGATGTGCTGGCGCTCCTCCACGCGCAAGTCGAGGATGCAGCGCCCGCCACCGGAACACGCTTCGTGGCGGGTGGCGACGGGGGGCCGCACGAGGTCGCGAGCCGGCATGGTCACCTCGTACCGCTCGCGTCCTGGTGGGAACTCGCGCTCGCACGGAGTGCGCCGGCGCGCGCCTGGGGCTTCGGAACGCGCACGCAACTGGTGCTCGAGGACACCTTGTGCGGGCCATGCATCGAGTCCGATCTGCTCCGCGCGTCCGGCCTCGTTGCGCCGGCGGGGCGCCCACTCGGGGAGGCGCTCGGTGCGCTCAGCGAGCGCGAAATGACGAGGGGAGCGCTCGAAGGGCGTCGCCAGCGAGTCATCACCTGCCGCAGGCTTGACCCGAGAGGGCTGGGGCAGGTCATGATGCACGTCGTTGCCGAGTCGATTCTCCTCGAAGCCGGGAGCGACCGGCAGGCATGAGCGGCTCCGGCCGCCGGGGCCATCCGGAGGCCGCATGACCATCCGCCAGCTGTCACCCGAGACCGTCAACCGCATCGCCGCGGGCGAGGTGATCGAGCGCCCGGCCAGCGTCGTCAAGGAACTGGTGGAGAACGCGATCGATGCCGGCGCGCGCAGCGTCGATATCGTGGCGACGGGCGGTGGCCTCTCGCTCATCCGCGTCACCGACGACGGGCAGGGCATGTCGGGCGAGGAGCTTTTCCTCGCCGTCGAGCGCCATGCGACCTCCAAGCTCGCCGACGACGACCTCACTCACATCGCGACGCTCGGCTTTCGCGGCGAGGCCCTGCCTTCGATCGGGTCGGTGGCGCGGCTGACGCTGCGCTCGCGGCGCCGGGGCGATGCGCACGGGAGCGAAATCCGCATCGTGCGAGGACAGAAAGGGGCGGTTCGCCCGGCACCGCACAATCCGGGCACCAGCGTGGAAGTGGAGGATCTTTTTTCCGCGACGCCGGCTCGTCTCAAGTTCATGAAGGGGGAGCGGGCCGAGAGCGCGGCGATCGCCGAGACCGTCAAGCGCCTTGCGATGGCGCATCCCGAAATCGCGTTCACGCTGGCGACTGGCGAACGCACGGGGCTGCGTCTGGCGGCCTGCGGCGCGGGCATCGACGGACTCGCGCAGCGACTTCACCGTATCATGGGGCAGGATTTCACGGGCGGGGCCATGACCATTGCCGCGGCGCGCGAGGGGGTGCTCCTTGCCGGGCTCGCGGGTCTGCCGACACTCAACCGTGGAACGGCGCAGCACCAGTACCTCTTCGTCAATGGCCGGCCGGTGCGCGACCGGCTTCTGCTCGGCGCGCTCAAGGGCGCCTATGGCGACACCGTGCCGAAGGGCCGTCATCCGATGGTGGCGCTTTTCATCGACATCGCCGCGCACGAGGTCGACGTCAACGTTCATCCGACCAAGGCGGAAGTGCGGTTCCGCGATCCGGGGCTGGTGCGCGGGCTGCTGGTCGGGGCGATCCGGGATGCGCTGGCCGCGAGCGGGCATTTCAATTCCTCGATCGGCGGGCGCGAGACGATGAAACTCATTGCCGACCGGCGACGCGCGGCCGCAGGAGGAGCCGGCATCCGTGTTCCCGGGGACTGGCAGGCTCCGCTCGATGGCGGTGGGGGCGCGTTCGGCCTCGGCGAGGCGCGCCAGACGCAGCTCTCGGCAGTGCTCGAGCCCTCCGCCGACACGCGACCGCACTCCCAGGGAGACGCCGGCCCGGGTGCTGTCGGAGCAGTCGGTGCGGCCAATCCGGTGACACCGCATGCCATGGAGGAAAATAATCCTCTTGGGGCGGCGCGCGCGCAGGTGCATGAAAACTACATCATCGCGCAGACGCAGGACGCCCTCGTCATCGTCGATCAGCATGCCGCGCACGAGCGCATCGTCTATGAACGCCTCAAGGCCGCGATGCGCGAAGGGGGGCTCGCGCGACAGGGCTTGCTGACGCCCGAGGTGGTGACGGTCGGCGATGCGGAGGTGGCCGGGCGGCTGGCGGACATGGCCGACGAATTGCGCCGGCTCGGCCTCGATATCGAGCGGTTCGGACCGGAAGCCGTCATCGTGCGCGAGACGCCGGCCATGCTGGGTCACGTCGATGCGGGGCGGCTGGTGCGCGACCTCGCCGATCATCTCGCGCAGGACGATGACGCCCGGCCGCTGGTCGAGCGTCTCGAGAACGTGGCGGCGACGATGGCGTGCCATGGCAGCGTCAGATCCGGTCGGCGCCTGACGGGAGCGGAAATGAATTCACTCCTGCGCGAGATGGAGCGCACGCCGAACGCAGGGCAATGCAACCATGGCCGGCCGACGTTCGTGCGTCTCAGCCTCGCCGACATCGAGCGGTTGTTCGCCCGGCGCTGATCAACCGCGCGGCGGGTCCCCGGCCGGGCCGGCGGTGCGGAGGGAAAGGAACCGCACCGTCGTCTCTCCCCAAGTCCGTTCATCGATCACTTCGAAGCCGTCCGGGATCGCGACCTCGGCATCGGCGGCCTCCTCCCAGACGATCCTGGCGCCCGTCGTGAGCCAGCCGCCGGCGAGCGCGCTCGCGAGCGCCTTCTCGCCGAGCCCCTTGCGATAGGGTGGGTCGAGAAACACCAGATCGAAGGCGCGCATGCTTCCGGGATCGCCCATGGTGGTCGCATCGCGGCGGAAAATCTTGGCGATGCCGGTTGCCGCCAGGCGCTCGACATTCTCGCGCACGAGGGCCCTGGCATCGGAATTCTCCTCGACGAAGAGGCAGAAGACGGCGCCGCGCGACAGGGCCTCGAGACCGAGTGCGCCCGTGCCGGCAAAGAGATCGAGCACCCGTGCACCTTCGATGGACACCGGATCGCGGCCGTTCAGGAGAATATTGAAAAGCGCCTCGCGGATGCGATCGCCGGTCGGGCGCACGGCGCTGTCGGATGGGGATTTCAACTCCCGACCCCGGTATCTGCCGGCGACGATCCTCATGTTGGTGACAGGCTCCTCGGGGTTGGCGGCCCAGCCGCTCAGGGGCGGCCGCGACGGGGTCGATCTGGCCGGGTTGGGCCGCCGGCCCCCGGTCTCCCGCTGCGTTCGGGTCTGCCGCTCCGTTCGGATCTGTCGCCGCGCGCGGGTCCGCCGCTCCGCTCCGGTCTCCCGCTCCGCTCGGGTCTGGCGTCCCGCTCGGGCCTGTCGCCGCGCGCCGGGCCGCCGCTCCGCTCCGGTCTGGCACTCCGTCCGGGGCGCGGGCCGCGGTCATTGCCTCGGCTCTCGCTGCGGGCATCGGCGCGCTCCGGTCGCCAGCCGTTCTCCGGTCCTTGCGTCCGGCGCGGGCGTTCGCCGCCGGTCCTCTCGGGTCGTTCGCCGCGCGGTGCCTCCCGTGAGCGATCGGCGCGGTCACGGGGCGCCGGCCGGCGCTCGTCATCCCGCCGATTTACCGGAGCACCCGACGTCGGGCGTCGGTCCGGGCGAGGGGTGGGGCGGGTGCGCGGGCGATCGCCGGGTGCTCGTTCGCTCCTGTTGCCCTCGCGCTCCGCACGCGCCTCCCGGCGGCTTGCTCCGGCGGCGTGCGGTGTGCGCACACCGATGCCTTCCGCGACCTCACGGCCGAGCTGATCGATCAGGATGTGCGCCTTTACCTCCTCGACCGTGCCCGGCTCGAGGTCGCCGAGCTGGAAGGGACCATAGGAGAGGCGGATCAGACGGTTCACGTCGAGGCCGAGGGGCGTCAAGAGCTTGCGGACCTCGCGGTTCTTGCCCTCGCGGATGCCGACGGTCAGCCAGACGTTGGCCCCCTGCACCTTGTCCAGGCGCGCCTCGACGGGACCGTAACGCACGCCATCGACCTCGGCACCGGCGGCGAGCGCCTCGAGGGCCGAGACCTCGACGCTGCCGTGGGCGCGTACGCGGTATCGGCGCAGCCAGCCGGTCGATGGCAGCTCGAGGTGGCGGGCGAGGTCGCCGGAGGTGGTCAGCAGCAGCAGACCCTCGGTGTTGAGGTCGAGGCGACCGACCGAGACGACGCGGGGCAGGTCGGGCGGCAGGGCATCGAACACGGTCGGGCGGCCCTCGGGGTCGCGGTGGGAGGTCACGAGGCCGCGGGGCTTGTGGTAACGCCAGAGGCGGGGAGCGAGTGGCGCCGGCAGGGGTTTGCCGTCGATGGTGATCTCGTCACTGGCCCCGACGTTGACGGCGGGAGTGGTAAGCGGCGTCCCATTGAGGCGGACACGCCCTTCCTCGATGAGGCGTTCGGCGTCGCGGCGCGAGCAAACCCCCGCCCGCGCGATGGCCTTGGCGATGCGCTCGGGGGCGCCCGGCGCGGTGGTTGCCGCCGGGAGCACCGTCCCGTCGGTTTCGGGGGGCGAGGCCCGCTCCGGCGCATCCGTTCGTGGCCTCGGGCGCTTGGCGTGCGGGCGCGGCCTCGATGCGGGCCTTTCCGTCGATCGGTCGGCACTGCCCGGTCGCGGTCCGCGCGGGCCTCTGCCACGACCTTGACGTTCCCTGTCGTCCGCCATCTGATGCCTCCAGCTCGCGGCTCCGCGCCGCTGCAACGGGAGCCAGGTCCTTATGACACCGCCGTGCGCCGAGAGCCACATGGAACGCGCGCTCGCCGAGGCGATGGCGGCGGCGGCGCGTGGTGAGGTGCCGGTCGGGGCGGTGCTGGTCGGGGCGGATGGCGCGGTGCTGGCGGCGGACGGCAACCGGATGCGAGAGCGACACGATCCGACGGCGCACGCCGAGATCCTGGTCATCCGCGCAGCCGCCTCCCGGCTCGGCTCGGAGCGGCTCGTCGGCTCCGAACTCTACGTGACGCTCGAGCCCTGTGCGATGTGCGCGGCGGCGATCTCGTTCGCCCGGGTGGCGCGTCTCTATTACGGTGCGGACGATCCCAAGGGCGGGGCGGTCGAGCACGGGCCGCGGTTCTTTTCGCAGCCGACCTGCCACCATGCGCCCGAGCACTTCGGAGGTTTTGCCGAGAGCGAGGCGCGGGCGCTGCTGGTCGACTTCTTTTCGGTGCGGCGGGCAGGCCGCGACGACGGATCCTGACGTCGGGGCCGCCGACGCCCTCAGGCGCCGAGGGCGTCGGCCAAGGCGGCAAGGTCGGCAACGACGAGATCGGGCTCGGGACCGAGGGCATCGAGCGGCTGACCGTAGCGGCGAACCCAGAAGCTCGGAAAGCCGAAGTTGCTCGCGCCGATGACATCGAAGGAATTACCGGAGACGAACCCGATCGCCTCGGCGGGATGACCGATCCCGCGCACGCCGACGGAATAGGCGGCCTTGCCCGGCTTGTAGACACGGTCGGGCTCCGTGGTCAGGATGGAGGTGAAATGCTTCCGGATGCCGGCGCGTTCCTGGGAGGCCTCGATCATCGAGGGGGCGCCCATCGAGAGGACGTGGAGGGAAAAGCGAGCGGCGAGACGGGCCAGCGCGGCCGGCGCCTCCGGGTAGACGGGCACCTTGCGATCCGCCTCGAGCAGTTCATCGCGCACCGCATCGTCGAGGATGACGCCGAGATCGGCGGCGGCATAGTCGAGCGCGCTGCGCGTAAGTTCGTTCCAGGGCCGGTAGCGCTCCATCATCCCCATCTGGAAACAATAACGCTGGCAGGTCAGGAACCACAGTTTGGCGAGTGCCGCCCCCTTGCCACCGGGCACGAGCCGGTCGATGGCCGCGCCGAGGCCATGCTTGTCACCGATGGTGCCGTAATAGTCGAAGGCGAGCGCGCGGATCGGGGCCGGGTCGAACATGTTTTTTTCCTCTTCGGTGGGCCGCCCGACGAAAGGTGCGCCGAAGGGGCTCCGGGCGCAAGCCCGCCGATGTCATGTGGAGGGCAGAAAAATCACATCGGGTGGCCCGCCCGCATCCGGCGCGCCGACGAGCAGACGCTCGAGGCCGCGGCGCAGTTCGTCCCGGGCGGGTTCGGCCGCCGCCAGAATCTCGTCGATCCGGTAGAAGTCCAGCACTGTGAAGGGGGCGACGTGGGGGCGAACGAGCAGGTCGGGCCGCTCCGACTTCAGCTTTTCCGTCACGATGCTGTGAAGCATGATCTGGGCGGCACCGACCCAGGTGTCGATCGAGCTCGGCATGTCGGACTTGCGGCGGCCGGCCTGGCCGGTGACGTCGATGGCGATGGTGAGATCGGCGGCGTCGCGGATGCGGTCGAATGGGGTGGGGTTGACGAAGCCGCCGTCGATGAGGATGCGATCGCCGATGCGAACGGGCGTCAGCAGCGCCGGAAGGGCCGAAGAGGCGCTGATGGCCGGCAGCAGCGGACCACTCGAGAGCACGACCTCGGCCTGGGCGTGGAAGTCGGTCGCCACGACGCGGAGCGGAATGGAAAGCTCCTCGAAGGTTTCGGGGAGCGTATCCGGCAGGAGGATACGAAAGAGTGTTTCGGGATTGACGATCGCCGGCGTCGTCAGGTTGAAGAGTGCGCCGATCGAGCCGGGCCAGCGCGTGACGAGCCGGCGCACGAGTTCCGTGCGGGAGGCGAACAAGTCCTTGGCGTAGCGGCGGATGTCGCGGCCGGGCATGCCGCTCGCGTAGACCGCTCCGATGAGTGCGCCGATCGAGGTGCCGGCGATGACGCGTGGTCGGATGGCGAACTCGTCGATCACCTCGAGGAGGGGAATGTGGGCAAGGCCGCGAGCGGCGCCGCCGCCGAGCGCGAGGGCGAAGGAGCGGTCCTGCCGGGGGGCGAGCGTTCCATCCCGCGGCGCGGCGGGCGTGGCGGGGTATTTCGGGTCGCTCATTGTGGCACCTCGGGGCGGTCTTCGAGGAAGGCCAGCATGGCGCCGAGGGTGCGCTCGGGCGCCTCCTCGGCTAGGAAATGGCCGCAGGGGATGGCAACGCCGGTGACGTCGGCGGCCCAGCGGCGCCAGATGTCGATGGGGGAAGTCTTTCCAGCGCCGACGTAGTCTTCACCCCAAAGCACCAGCATCGGGGCGGTGATCCTCCTGCCGGAAGCACGGTCCTCGCGGTCGGCGGCCCGGTCGTATGTCGCACCGGCGCGGTAGTCCTCGGCGACGGCCGTGCGGCCATGCGGGGAGGTGAGCAGGGCGCGGTAGTCGGCGAGTGCTTCGGGCGAAAACGGGGAGAGGTCGCGTGTACCGGCCCAACTCGCCAGGGTGTGGTCGACGTAATACTCGGGTGCGCCGGCGATGAGTGTCTCCGGGAGCGGATGGGGCTGCGACAGGAAGGGCCAGTGATAGGCGGAGATCGCGGCGTCCGCATCCATTGCCTCCCAGATCTCAAGTGTCGGGAGGATGTCGACGGCGATGAGGTGGGTGACGGCGTCCGGCTGGTCGAGGGCGAGCCTGTAGGCGACGCGCCCGCCGCGATCGTGACCGCCGACGGCGAAGCGCTCGTGGCCGAGGGAGCGCATCAGGGCGAGGATGTCGCCGGCCATGGCGCGCTTGGAATAGTTCTCGTGGGCGGGGTCGGCCGCAGGGCCCCGACTGCGGCCGTAGCCGCGCAGGTCCGGAAGGACCAGGGTGAAGCGCTCGGCGAGCGGGCCGGCGATGCGGTGCCAAATGGCGTGGGTCTGGGGGTAACCGTGCAGGAGGACGAGTGGCCGGCCGCTGCCGGCGATGCGGTAGAAAATTTCGGCGCCGGGCAGGCGAACCGTGCGTTCCTCGAAGCCGGGGAATAGTGCGGTGATGTCGGTCATGGTCGTGCCTGCCTGTCTCTCCTCAAGGTCCTCAGCCTTGGCGACCCGCCGACCTGGAGATGGCACGCCAGGCGATGTCGCGGCGACAGAAGCCCTCCGGCCAGTCGATCAGGTCAACCGCGCGGTAGGCCCGCTCACGCGCCTCGGCGACGGTCGCACCGAGGGCAGTCACACCGAGCACACGGCCGCCGTTCGCGATCGTCCGAACGCCGTCGCGCCGGGTGCCGGCATGGAGAATCTCCACGCCCTCGATGCGGGCAGCCTCCACGAGCCCCCTGATTTCCGTTCCCTTCTCATGTGAGCCGGGGTATCCGCGCGCGGCCATGACGATGCAGACGGCCGGTTCCGGCCGCCATTGCGGCTCGAGACCGGCGAGACGGCCCGAGGCGACCGCGTCGAGAAGCTCGAGGGCATCGCTCGCGAGTCGGGCCATCAGCACCTGGCATTCCGGGTCGCCGAAGCGGACATTGTATTCGATGAGCTTGGGGCCGTCCGCCGTGATCATGAGGCCGGCAAAAAGCACCCCGCGAAACGGGGTGCCGTCTGCGGCGAGTGCCTCGAGGGTCGGGTGGATGATCTCGGTCATGGTGCGCTCGGCGAGCGCCTCGGTCATCACCGGGGCCGGGGAGTAGGCGCCCATGCCCCCGGTATTGGGTCCCTCGTCGCCGTCGAAGGCGCGCTTGTGATCCTGGGCGCTCGCCAGCGCTAACGCCGTTTCGCCGTCCGCGAGGACGAAAAAACTGACCTCCTCGCCGACCAGCATTTCCTCGACGACGACCTCGGCGCCGGCCGCGCCGAAGGCGCCGGAAAAGCAGGCGGCGATCGCGGCTTCGGCTTGCTCGAGGGTCGCGGCGACGGTGACGCCCTTGCCGGCGGCGAGGCCATCGGCCTTGACGACGATCGGGGCGCCGCGCTCGCGGACGTAGGCGAGCGCGGCTGTGGCGTCGTGGAAACGGCGGTAGGCGGCGGTCGGGATGCCGGCGCGGGCGCAAAGGTCCTTGGTGAAGCCCTTGGAGGCTTCGAGACTGGCGGCGGCACGCGAGGGACCGAAGACACGGGCGCCGGCCGCGCTCAGCGCATCGGCGAGGCCGTCGACGAGCGGCGCCTCGGGACCGACGACGGTGAGGTCGATGGCATTGGCTTCGACGAACGCGACGACCGCGGCGTGGTCGCGGGCATCGAGATCGACATTGCGCGCGAGACTCGCAGTGCCGGCATTGCCGGGGGCGCAATACAGCTTGCCGAGGCGCGGGCTTTTCGCGATCGCCCAGGCCAGTGCGTGCTCGCGTCCGCCGCCGCCGATGATCAGGACGTTGGTCTTGGCGGTGCTCATGATGGGGCCGTGTTCCACGGTCGGGCCGAGCCGACGCTGTTGAAACGCCTCGCGGGCGCCTTTCTTGAATGCGCAAGCCTTGTAGCATCAGTGGGGTCGGAGGCAACCGGGAGCCGATTCGTGAGCACATCGCCGTCAGAGGCCGGTCGGGCGGCCGGCAACGTGATGGAGGTCACGGTCTCCGAGCTGGCGCGCGAGCTGCGCCGGGTGATCGAGGGCAGCTTCGATCGGGTCAGGGTGCGGGGCGAGGTCGGACGGGTGTCGCGGCCGGGCTCGGGTCACCTCTACTTCGATCTCAAGGACGACAGCGCGGTGCTTGCGGCCGTCGTTTGGAAGGGGGTCGCAAGCGGCCTCAAGATCCAGCCCGAGCAGGGGCTCGAGGTGATCGCCACCGGGCGACTCACCATCTTTCCCGGCCAGAGCCGCTATCAGATGATCGTCGAGGCGATCGAGCCGGCAGGCGTCGGGGCGCTGATGGCGCTGCTCGAGGAGCGCAAGCGCGTGCTCGGCGCAGAGGGTCTCTTTGCCGAGGAGCGCAAGAAGCCACTGCCGTTCCTGCCGCGCGTCGTCGGCATCGTCACCTCGCCGAGCGGCGCGGTGATCCGTGACATGCTGCACGGGTTCATGGAGCGGTTCCCGATCCATGTGCTGGTCTGGCCGGTGCGCGTCCAGGGCGAGACATCGGCGGCGGAAGTGGCGCGGGCGGTGCGCGGGTTCAACGCGATCGTGCCGGGTGGGGCGATTGCGCGCCCCGACGTGCTGATCGTGGCTCGGGGCGGGGGCAGCATCGAGGATCTCTGGGGATTCAACGAGGAAATCGTGGTGCGGGCGGTCGCGGAAAGCCGCATCCCGGTGATCTCGGCGGTCGGCCACGAGACGGACTGGACGTTGATCGACCTCGTTGCCGACGCGCGAGCCCCGACGCCGACGAAAGCGGCTGAATGGGCGGTGCCCAAGCGGCTCGAACTCATCGAGCGAATCGGCGAACTCGAGCAGCGCCGACGCGGCGCGCAGGTCCGCCATCTCGCAGGGTTGCGGACACGCCTCGTTGCCGCGGCGCGCGGGCTGCCGCGACCGGTGGACCTCGTCGCGCTCGCCCGCCAGCGGCTCGATACCGCCGCGACACGCCTCGAACGCGGCCTCATCGCGGGGGCCGGCCGTCATGCCAACCGGTTGGCGAGGGTGGCGGGCCGGTTGCAGCCCGTGCTGCTCGCACAACGTCTGTCGGCGGCACGTCAGCGTGTCGCGGCCCTGGAGCGCACGCGTCTCGGAGGTCTCGCACGGACCCTCCAAACCCATCGCGGGCGGCTCGATCGGGTCACCGCGCGGCTCGATCCCAAGGCGCTGAACGTGCGCGTCGCCCATCTCGACGAGCGCCTGATCGCGCTCGATGCTCGAGGAAAACGGGCGTTCGCCGGGTTCCTGGCGCAGTCGCGGCGGCAACTCGAAGCGAACGGGAAGCTGCTGGAATCGCTGAGTTACCAGGGGGTTCTGGCGCGTGGCTACGCGGTCGTGCGGAATGCCTCGGGGGTGCCCGTCGCGCGTGTCGCGGGCATCGGCGAAGGCGACCGGCTGGAGATCGAACTCGCCGACGGGCGGATCGGTGCGGTGGCCGAGGGCCCGACAGGCGGGAGTGGTGAAGGGACGGGGCAGGGCCGCGAAGTCGCCGAGCGGGGACCGACCGCGGCAACCAAGCGAAGCCGGCGCGAACGCAAGCCCGAGCCGGACGATCAGGGCCAACTTTTTTGAGCAACGGGCCGAGGCTGGCGCGGGCTTGCGAGGCGAACGTCGGGCCCCGGGCGGCGGTGCGATTTGGCGGGTGAGCGGCTGCCGGTCCTTGGCGCCGGCAACGGACTGGTCTTTGGCACGCCCCCGACCTATGTTGCCTGCGAACAAGGTAGAGAGACGGTCGGCAGGCTCATGAATCGGTTCGAGAAGTTCCTGGGAAGGAAGGGCGAGGCCAAGCTGCGCTACCTCGATGCGGAGTATCAGGTCGTCGTTGCAGGCGACTACGTCGTCTGTGCGGTAACCGGCCAGAGGATCCCCGTCGACGACCTGCGCTATTGGAGCGTCGAGCGTCAGGAGCCTTATCTCAGTGCGGAAGTCTCGTTCCGACGGTATCTCGAGACGCGTGGCGAAGGCGCGGTGGGCGGCGAGCGTCGGACAGGCGAGGAGGACGAGGCGGACGATTGAGGGCGTGAGGGGCTTGCGCTCCGTGCGGTTCGGCGGCCGCAGGCCCCGTCAGTCGCTGCTCACCGTCCGCGCCCCCGGAACGTGCCGCGAGAGGAACGAGCGGATCGCGTTCATGGCACCGTGATCGTAGAGGTCACTGTGCGCGCCGGCGGGGAACTCGACGATCTCCTTGGGCTCGTTCGCCAATTTGAAAACCTCGCGGCCCATGTCGATTGGCACGAGGGGATCGCGCGCGCCGTGCAGGATCAGCACCGGGACGTGCACGTTCGGCAAGCGTTTCACCGTTTCGAAGCGCTCGGTCAAGAGGTAGCGAACCGGGAGCGCCGGCTGCTCACGGGCGGCCACGTCGACCAGGGCCGTGAACGGCGCGTCCAGGATGAGCGCGCCGACGGGCTGCTCGCTGGCGAGCCGCGTTGCAACGCCGGTGCCGAGGGACTCGCCGTAGGCCACGATGCGGCCCGCGGGCACGCCCTCGTCGATCAGGTGCTGATAAGCGAGGCGGGCGTCGGCGGCGATGGTCTCTTCGTCCGGCGTTCCGGTGCTTCCCGCGTACGACCGGTAGGCGAGCATGAGGGCGCCGAGCCCTTCGCGTGAATAGGCTTCGATGCGCTCCCGGCGCGAGGCCAGATTGCCGGCGTTGCCGTGGAAATAGAGGATCGTCGGGTTGGTGCCGCGGGCGTCGGCGCGCCAGGCGACCAGGGTCTCGCCGTCCGGGGTCGGCAGGGTGATCTCGCGGACGTTCGTGATGCCGATCGATGCGGGGGCGACGCGGGTCGGATCCGGTGCGTAAACGAAGCGGCGCTGGGCGACATACATCGCGACGACGACCAGGACATAGACGACGACCAGCGCAAGGGCGGCCTTCCAGATCAGCGACATGGAGGGTGTCATTGCGATGCTCCGGCTGGCGATTTGGTCGCCCGTCCATAGAACGCAGCAGGCCCTGCACGTCAATCGCGGCCGCCGTTCAAGTGGGCGCACGGATGTGCGCAATCGGGTGATCGGCCCCGACGGTCGCCGACTTCGGGCGGGACACGGCGATCAGAAGCGATCCGGCCGGAATGGCGCGAGGTCGAAATTCATCGGCGCGCCGGTCATGCTTTCGGACAGCAAGCGGGCGGTGGTGGCCGCCATCGTCAGTCCGAGGTGGCCGTGGCCAAACGCGTAGTGGACGTTCGGAACGCGCGAGGCACGCCCGATCACGGGGCGGGTGTCCGGTGTCGCAGGACGGCAGCCCGACCACTCCCGGCCGTCGCTGGCATCCAGATTCGGCAGCAACCGTCGCGCCTTCTCGACGAGCGGCTTGGCGCGCCTGAAGTTCGGTGCGCCGTCGGGATGTGACAGTTCGTCGCTGCCGCCGACCCGCAGGCCGTCCTCGCACTGGGTGATGCCGAAACCATGGGCCGGTACGAGGAGGCCGTGGCGCAAGTTGACGCCCGAGCGCTCGAACAGTGTGTGGTAACCCCGCTCGGCGACGAGCGGAATGCGGTCGCCGAGCATGGCGGCGAGGGTTGCCGACCAGGCGCCGGCCGCGATGACAACCTCGCCGGCGGGAACCGCGGGCTCGCCGTCGAGCGCGACGTTCGAAACGCGGGCTCCGTCCATCCCGAAGCCCGTGACACGGGCGCGGCGCACCGTGCCGCCTTGCTGGCGCAGTGCCTCGACCATGGCACGCGTCATGGCGATCGGGCTCGAGACATGGCGCCAGCCGGTGTAGGCCCAGCCGCCAGGGATCGCCGGGGAGAGTTCCGGCTCGAGTTCGCGCATCTCGTTGCCGGTGAGTGGCTGGCAAGGCAGGCCGTAGCGGGCCTTCAGCGCGAGGTCGGGGCGGGCGGCTACGATCTCGGCCTCGGTCGTGCAGATGGCGAGGCAGTCGCGGTCGCCGAGCATGTGGCGCTTGCCGAGGCTCTGCAAAAGCGCCTCGGTATCGGAGGCGGCGCGCAACTGCAGGGTCGCGTTGGCGTCCGTGGTGGCCTCGACCTGGCGGCGGTTGGCGCTCAGCACGAAGCGCCAGAGCCAGGGGGCGAGGAAGGGCAGATCACGCCAGCGCAAAGTGACTGGCCCGAGCGGGTCCAACAGCCAGCCGGGGATGTTGCGCAATGTGGATGGGGTCGCCTGCGGCATGATCTGGGTGATGGCGATGCCGGCGAGGTTGCCGTAGGAGCAGCCCATACCGGGCTCGTCGCGGTCGATCAGCACGACGCGCCGGCCACGGCGGGCGAGTTCGAGCGCGGTCGAGGTGCCGACCACGCCGGCGCCGATGACGATGGTGTCGCCCGGGGTGGTCATTTCACGCATCAGAGCACCTGAAAGCCGTGGGCATAGGGGTCGCGCTCATCGATGGTGATCGTATTGAGGCCGGTTTGCCGCGCCCAGCCCTCGATCGAGGGGACGATGGCCGGGCGGCCCGCGACCTCGGTCACGGCCTCGATGCGGCCATCGAAGATCGAGCCGATGATGCTCTCGTGGCGGAACGTGTCGCCCGGCGCAAGGCGGCCGAGGGCATGCCAGTGGACCATGCGGGCCGAGGTGCCGGTGCCGCAGGGTGAGCGGTCGATTGCTTTGTCGCCATAAAAGACGGCATTGCGTGCGGTGGCGCCGGGACGGGTCGGGGCGCCGGTCCAGAGAATGTGGCTGAGGCCCCGGATCGTCGGATTCTCGGGGTGCACGAAAGTCGCCGCGGCATTGAGGGCGGCCCTGAGGCGTGGACTCCAGGTCAGCAGCTCTTGCACCGAATGGTCGGCGATATCGCGGAAGGACGGTTGCGGCTCGACGATCGCATAGAAGTTGCCGCCGTAGGCGACGTCGACGGTGACGGCGCCGAGACCCTCGACCTCGACCTCGAGGCCTCGACGATCGAGGTAGGCGGGCACGTTGGTGAGGCGGACCGCCTCCACGAAGCGGCCATCCTGGCGATAACGCGCAACGACACGGCCGGCGGGGGTGTCGAGGTTGAGCACGCCGGGGGTCTTTGGCACGACGAGGCCGTTCTCCAGAGCCATCGTGACAGTGCCGATGGTGCCATGGCCGCACATCGGCAGGCAGCCCGATGTCTCGATGAAGAGCACGCCGATATCGCAATCGTCGCGGGTCGGGGGATAGAGGATCGAGCCGGACATCATGTCGTGGCCGCGCGGCTCGAACATGAGGCCGGTGCGGATCCAGTCGAATTCGGAAAGGAAATGCTGGCGCCGGGCGCTCATGCTGTCGCCCTCGAGCCGCGGTCCGCCGCCGGCGACGAGCCGCACCGGATTGCCGCAGGTATGCCCGTCGATACAGAAGAATGTGTGGCTCGCCATGGCTCGCTCGGCTCCGCTCGCGCTCCGGGTCAATCGGATATCGCCAGTGGCCCGGCTCGGCAATCGGATATGTGCCCGGAGCGTTCGGCGAGTCCGGGTGGTGCCGGTTGGCGATCCGGCGCGCGGGTTCCTGTCTGGCGGTTTGCTGGAGGTCGCAGTTGGTGCTTTACGACCGTCAGGATCGCCAATAGCCTTCGGATCGGGTGGGGGCGCTATGAGACGGTGGAGGGCATGCAAAGGGAAGCACCAACGGATCGATTCGCGGTCGAAGGTCGTCGGCTAACGAAGGTTTTCGGCACGGGTGCGGATCAGGTCCGCGCCCTGGACGACGCCTCGATCGCCATTCGGCCGAACGAGTTCTTCACGCTGCTCGGTCCGTCCGGTTGCGGCAAGACCACGCTGCTGCGGCTGATCGCCGGGTTCGAAAACGCGACCTCGGGCGAGATCCTGCTCGATGGCGAGGACATCAGCGGGCTGCCTCCCTACAAGCGGCCGGTCAACACGGTGTTCCAGAGCTACGCCCTTTTTCCGCACATGACCGTGGCGGAGAACATCGGGTTCGGGCTCGCCATGTTGAAGCGACCGCGCGACGAAATCGTCGCGACCGTCGATGAAATGCTCCGCCTCGTGCACATGGAGGCGCTCAAGTCGCGGCGAAGCTCGCAGCTCTCGGGGGGGCAGCAGCAGCGCGTCGCGCTCGCCCGGGCGCTGGCGCCGCGGCCGAAGGTGCTGTTGCTCGACGAGCCGCTCTCGGCCCTCGATCTCAAGTTGCGCAAGGAGATGCAGATCGAACTGAAGCGCTTGCAACACGAGACCGGGATCACATTCATTTTCGTGACGCACGATCAGGAAGAAGCGCTCACCATGTCGGACCGCATCGCGGTCATGAACCAGGGGCGCATCCTGCAGGTCGGCACGCCGCACGACATCTACGAGCGGCCGGCCGACCATTTCGTCGCCGACTTCATCGGCGACACGAATTTCCTCGAGGGAGAGATCGTCGAGACGGGCGATGGCTGGGCCCGGGTGCGTGCCGGGGGCGCCCATAGGGAGATTCGGGCGACAATGGCGAGCACGGGCGCGCCCGGGCGCGGCGATCGCGTCTCGATCGTCGTGCGGCCGGAGCATGCGCTGATCGTCAAGGCCGGGGCCTCGCCGACGCTCACGGGGAGGGTCGAGAACGTCGTCTATTTCGGTACGGACACGCATGTGCACTTGCAGCTCGAGGGCGGCAAGGCGTTCACGGTCCGGCGCCAGAACCGGCGTGGAGAGGAGGACGGGATCATGCAAGGCGAGGAGGTCGGCGTCCTGGTTCCCGACGATGCCGCTCAGGTGCTGAGGGATTGAAATGGCGGGAGCGGTCGACGGCACGGGAGTGGCGGTTGGTAGGCTAGCGGGTGCGGAGCGTGACCGGGTCCGCGGCAACTGGATGCTGGTCGCGCCGGCGCTGACCCTCCTGGTCATCGGGGCATCCGGCCCCCTCCTCATCGTCGCCCTCTATTCGTTCCTCAAACCGGGAGCCTATGGCAACGTCGTCTGGGAGTTTTCGGGTCAGGCATGGCTCAACATTTTCCTCCAACGTGATATCTTCGACGACACGCTGAAACTCGCCGACGCGCACCTCACCATATTCTGGCGCTCGATCAAGCTTTCGCTGGCGACGACCCTCATCACCTTCCTGATCGGGTTCCCGACCGCCTGGTTCATCGCGACGCGGCCGAGGCAGACGCGGGCCGCCTGGCTCTTCCTCATAACCATCCCGTTCTGGACCAACCTCCTCATCCGCACCTTCGCCCTGATGGAGGTGATCCGGAACGAGGGGATCATGAACTCCGTGCTCATGTGGCTCGGGGTGATCGGAGAACCGATCCGGCTCATCTATACGGACACGGCCGTGCTGATCGGCATGAGCTATGTCTACCTGCCGCTCATGGTGTTGCCGCTCTATGCCGCGATCGAGCGGTTCGACATGCGTCTCGTGGAAGCCGGATACGACCTCTATGCAGGCCGGCTGCAGGTGCTTCGGCGGATCATCCTGCCGATGGTCAAACCCGGCATCATCGCCGGCTCGATCCTGGTTTTCATTCCTTCACTCGGAGCCTACGTCACGCCGCGCGTGCTCGGTGGCGGCAAGAACATGATGATCGGCAACTTCATCGAGCTGCAATTCGGGGCGGGACGCAACTGGCCGCTCGGGGCCGCTCTCTCGATGCTGCTGCTGATCATCGTCATGGGGGCGCTGCTGATCTACGTGCGGGCGGCGATGCGCGATGGGGAGAGGAGCTGAAATGGCGGCGCGCGCGCAGTTTTCCGTCACGCGGCTGCCCGGTTTCGCGGCGATTGCGCTGGCGACGTTCGTTGCGCTCTATCTGCCGATCATCACGCTCGTGGTCTATTCGTTCAACGCCGAGAAGTCGGTCGCCGTCTGGGGCGGGTTCTCCCTGCAATGGTACCACGCGGCATGGGAAAACCGCGCGGTGCAGGACGCCACGATACGCTCGCTCATCATTGCCGTTGCCGCCTCGGCGATCGCCACGCTGGTCGCCACGATGGCCGCGCTCGGCACGACGCGCACGGGCAAATTCCGCGGCCAGACCTTCATCTACGTCATGATCAACCAGCCGCTCATGGTGCCGGAGATCGTGACCGCGGTGGCGCTGCTCATCTTCTTTGCCAGCATCAAGGTGGCAACCGGTTACAGCGGGCTCGGTTATTTGATCCTGGCGCACTCGGCGTTCTGCGTGCCATTCGCCTATCTCCCCATCCGCGCCCGATTGGAGGGGATGGACCTCAGCCTCGAAGCCGCTGCCGCCGATCTCTATGCGACGCCCTGGAGCACCTTCCGGCGCATCACGCTGCCGCTGATGGCGCCCGGCATCATGGCGGGGGCCATGCTCGCCTTCGTCATCTCGCTCGACGATGTGATCATAACCGAATTCGTCAAATCGGCCGGCCAGGACACGTTGCCGACATACATGCTCGGCCAGATGCGCCGCGCCATCACACCGGAGGTGAACGCCATTTCGACGGCGCTTCTCGCCCTCACGGTCCTGCTTCTGACGGCCTTCTTCCTGCTCACCAGGAAGCGAGCCTAGGAAAAACGCCCCAAGCAACAAGGAGACCAAAAGCAATGAGGAAACTGGCGCTGACGATCGCAGCACTGCTGGCGGGGACCACCATGGTCCAGGCGGCCGGCGAGCTGCACATCTTCAACTGGGGTAACTACACCGCCCCCGATCTCATCAAGAAGTTCGAGGAGACCTACCAGGTCAAGGTCACGGTCACCGACTACGACTCGAACGACACGGCGCTGGCCAAGATCGAGGCCGGTGGTCACGGCTTCGATATCGTCGTGCCGTCCGCGAGCTACGTGCCGATCTTCGCCGGCAAGGGACTGCTCATGGAGCTCAATCCGGCCGAGTTCAAGAACCACGGCAATATCGCCCCCGAGTGGCGCGATGTCACGTGGGACCCGGGTCGCAAGTTCACCGTGCCGTGGCAGTGGGGTAGCACCGGCGTGGCGGTGAACAAGTCGGTCTATGCCGGTGATCCGAACACTTCGGACATCTTCCTCAACCCGCCGGACGAGCTCAAGGGCAAGATCAACGTCGTGCCGGAGATGATGGATGTCATCCCGCTCACCATCCTCTACGCCGGCGGGGAGCTTTGCACCGAGGACAAGGACGTCCTGCGCAAGGTCCGCGACCTCCTCATGGCCGCCAAGCCGCACTGGATGAGCATGGACTACGGCATGACGGAAAAGCTCGGCAACAGCGACGTCTCGGCGTCGGTGAACTGGAGCGGTTCGACGATGCGAGCGCGCCTCGTCAACCCCAATGTCGTCTACGGCTATCCCAATGAAGGCTACATGCTGTGGATGGACTCGGCCGGGATCCTCTCCGACGCCAAGAACGTCGAGAATGCCAAGCTGTTCCTCGACTTCATCATGCTGCCTGAAAACGCCGCGATGATCTCGGCCTTCGCGCGGTATTCGAACGGCATTTCGGGGTCGGAAGCTTACATGCCCGAGGAGATGAAAACCGCGCCAGAGGTCGTCATTCCGGCCGAATTCAAGGCAGCCGGTCATTTCAACCCGACCTGCTCGCCGGCAGCGCAAGCGCTCTATACGGCGATCTGGACCGAGCTGCAGAAGTAGTTCCGTTTCAGGAGCGGACGAGCGAAAGCGGGGCGCCGGGCGATGGCTCGGCGCCCCTTTTGTCGTCGCATCGCAAGGCGATCACATTGGCTGCGAGCG
Organism: Hyphomicrobiales bacterium; assembly: GCA_016125495.1. Taxonomy (NCBI): domain Bacteria; kingdom Pseudomonadati; phylum Pseudomonadota; class Alphaproteobacteria; order Hyphomicrobiales; species Hyphomicrobiales bacterium. The sequence goes on from WGLQ01000002.1 coordinate 283,742, forward strand.
GCTCTCGGGTGCCGCCTCACGAATCTGTGTTGTCAGCGCAACTGCCCCATTCATTCACAGAGTCGAATGAATTTTTCCACAGCCATCGAATGATCCGCTCGGCTAGTCTCGTAGTGAGGCCTGCGGCTCGGGGGCGCGGCGGCAAGGCTCGGCGATAAGGTTCCGAGGAGTCCCATGCTCGGCAAGTTGCGCATTGCTCTCGCGATGGTCATGGCCGTTTGTGTAATGGCCTCCTGCACCGTCTTCCACTCGCTCGATGTCGGCGAGGACGGCATCATCTATTATCTTCCGAAAACCCTGGTCGAGGTAACCATCACGCCGTGGGGGCGGGCCGGCAAGGACGCCGATGGCCCGATCTATGCCATCGACCATCTCGTCCTCGACGTCGCCAGCCCCGAAAACAAGCCGGACATCCGGTATCCCTACGTGCTCCAGTACGATGCCAGCCGGTTCTCGCACGACCGGCTGTGCGTTGCGGCAGACAAGGGTCTGTTGCAGTTCGTCGAGGTTGCAACCGACGACAAGACCGACGACATCATCGTTTCGATCGCCAAGCTGTTCGGGCGGCTCGCGGGTCCGTCCGCGTTCACGGCCGATGTGCGTCAAGACGAGAGCACGATCGGACCGCTCGAGGCGATCAAGCTCGTGATGACCATCGATCCACTCGATCCGCGCGACGTCGAGGCGGTGAACCAGCGGATCGTGGCGGCCTATGGCCAGCACTGGGCGGAGGGGGCGGCACGATATCGCTTCAGCGTTCCCGATGCGGCGGCCATGCGGGGACAGGAGGGCTATCGGAATTGCCCGGTGGACGCCGTCTGCTACCGCACGGCGGTCTCCACGCGCTTCCTCCTGTCCGGACCGGGCGGCTACAGTTCGAGCGCGCACACCGACGTCGTCAACCAGGCGATCGTCGGCCACGTCGGCGTCACCAGGGCGTTCATGGTCGAGAAAGTGACGAAGCTCGGGTTCGACGGCGGCGTGCTTAAGTCGGTCGCGATTTCGAAACCGAGCGAGGTGCTGGCCGTCGCGCAATTGCCGCTCACCGTCTACGACGCGGTTCTGACTTCCGCGCTCGCGGCACCGGGCAAACTGCTCGCCAACATCGGCGGGCTTCCGGCGGAACAGCAAGTCGCGATGATCAAGCAGCTTGCGGAGAACACGGCCCAGATCCAAAACCTGGAGGCGAGCCTCGCTTCGATCCGCGAATCGGGGATCTCCGATGGCGCGGCCAGCGTCGGCGATGGGCTCTTTACGGTACGCTGCACCGGAAGCGGCACCTGAGTCCGTGATGCTTTCTCGCTCCGCGCCCATCGGCGGAAATCGATCGACATTCCTCAGGTGCGTCGTCATGCGTCTTTGGTCCGGCATCTGGGCTGGCGCATGGGGTCTGTGGGCGGGCGCCCGCAGCGCGGGGCGGGGCGTGGCGTTCCGGTTCGGGCTGGCCATCATGCTTGCGCTCGTCGGTGGCGTGACGGTCGCGTCGCACGGTTCAAGGGCCGAGGAGGACGGCATCGAGCGTGAGGTGCGCCGCCTTGCGGTCGAGCGCGTGAAGCGCGCTCGTGACGACCTCGCCGAGGAGTGGCGGTCGGGGCGGATCGCGCTCGATCGGGCTCTCGTGCGCTTCATGCGCGATCCGGCCGACAATGGGGACTTGCTCGAGGCTTTCGCTGCGGCGCGGACGCGTTCGGCATGGGAGGCGGCCAGCGGACTCGAAAAGGCGATCGGCGACATCGGCTGGACCGGTGTCGAGGAGGAAGGGGAAGAAAACCCGCGGCTCGCCGGGTTCGCGGTGGCGAGCGGGGAAACCCGGGGTGAGACTGGCGACTACGTCTCGTGCGTCATCGAAAAGCTCGACACCTACCATCGCCAGCGTATCGCACTTCTCGATTCGCTCGTGCGCGAGGCCCGAGGTCTTTCGCCGGCCGCATTCGCGGAGAAGATCGCGAGGCTCTATGAGACGCAGATCGATCGCGGTTGTGATTTCGGCCCCAACAAATTCCTCCCCGGTGCGACGTTGGTCTCCCTCAGGTGGGATGCGCGATGCCTCGATGGCAGCGAGGCCGAGCCACTCGCGTCGGACGGAACCGCCCCGCCGCATCAGCCAGCCGTCGGTGCTCTTCTCTACGACGACGGACGGCGCGGGCCGATCGCGATCTGCACGGGGACGCTGGTTGCCCCCAATGCGGTGCTGACCGCGGCGCACTGCTTCTGCAAGACCGGCGGGCTCAAGGACCGGCGCGGAACCTTCCACCGCACGGCGGCAGGCTGCGCGAGGGCGAGCCGCGTGCACGAGGGGCGACGGGTCGGTGCGCTCGATCCCGTCGGGCACAGCTTTTTTCTTCAGCATGTCGGTCGGCAGGAAATCGAGAGGGTCGTCATCCCTCCGGACTACCGCTGGCCCCGGGCGGACCTCGCGCTTCTCATACTACGCGAGCCGGTGGTCGACGTGGCGCCGCTCGAACTCAACACCGCGCGGCGCCTCACCGACGGTGACAGCGGGGTCGGAGTCGGATTCGGCGCCTACAACCCTATCGGTGCCGACGGCGGTCCGACGAGCGCTTGGGAGGTCAATCTCGCAACCGGACTCAAGCTGCAGGGCCAGATCGAGGTCGGGCATTGCTCTCAGCAGGCCTTCTGGAACAAGCTGATCTGCTGGCGCTATGGCAGGGCCTCGGCCGGCCGGCTGCTCGGCTCGATCTGCCACGGGGATTCTGGCGGTCCGCTGATCGTTACGGACAACCGCGGGCAGCGGTTGTTGGCGGGGGTGGCGACCGCCGGTGGGCCGAGCTGCCGCCCGGGCGCTGCCGCCTACGAGGTCGACGTCTTCGGCAACCGGAACTGGCTCAAGCGCACACTGGCGCGCCATCCGCCGTCACGCGCCAGCGTGAGGAGCGGAAATCCGCGCCAGGTGATCTGTTACAACTGCCGCGACTGTGGCGCGCCGGGGAGTCGCGCGGTCGAAGGCGGGTATGGGGTGCGCGCGCCGCGTGATGCCGGTCGGCTCAGGGTTTCCGTCAACTGCACACCGACGGCAGGTGAACTCCGCCTGACGGTCGCGCCGCGCCATGCCGGGGCGGGCGACGACATGGCGGGGGCGGCCTGCGACGAAGCATCGCGTTCGAGCGTGCAATCCTGCGTCTTCCCGACCGCCGAGGGACGGGAATACAATGTCAGGATCGGTGGCGATCCCCGGCGGGATTGCCAGATCGTGGTCACCGCTCTCGACTAGGGGCTGGTGGACGTTCGCCGGTGGCGGATCAGCCGCCTCCGGCCATCCGCCACCTGTTCCTTTACTCGTCGGTTCAGACCGAGGGAAGCTTCGGGCGGGTCTCGATGCCTCGGCGCACGATCGCCTCGACGCGGGCCCGCTCCTCGCCGACGAGCGGGAGGCGCGGCTCACGCACCCATTCCGCTCCCTCGCCGGTCATCTGGTTGGCCAGCTTGATCATCTGGACGAGCTTGACGTCGACGTCGAGGTGCAGGAGCGGCATGAACCAGCGGTAGATGGCGAGCGCTTCCTCGAGCCGGCCGGCCTTGGCGAGCTTGTAGAGGGCGACGGATTCCTTGGGGAAGGCGTTGACGAGACCCGCCACCCAGCCCGAGGCGCCGAAAGCGAGGTTCTCGAGCACGAGATCGTCGACGCCGCAGAAGATGACGTAGCGGTCGCCGAGGCGGTTGATCATGTCGGTGATGCGGCGGCTGTCGTGGCTCGATTCCTTGACCGAGACGATGGTGTCGAATTGCGCCAGTTCGGCGAACGTCTCGTCGGTGACGTCGAGCTTATAGGAGACCGGGTTGTTGTAGATCATGATGGGCAGGTCGGTGGCGCGCGCGATGGTGCCGAAATGGGCGAGCGCCTCGCGCTGGTCCTGCTGGTAGACCATGCTGGGCAGCACCATGAGGCCGTCCGCGCCGACCTCGGCGACCTCGCGGGCATACGAGGCGGCATCGCGGGTGGTGTATTCGGCGACGCCCGAGAGCACTGGTACCTTGCCGCCCGCCGCATCGCGGGCGGCGGCCACCACCTCGAGCTTTTCGGCGCGCGACAGCGAGCAGTTCTCGCCCAGCGTGCCGAGCATGATGAAGCCCTCGCAACCGGCGGCAAGGCACGAGCGCACGTGACGCTGCGTTGCCTCGAGGTCGATCGCCCCGTCCCTGGTCATCTCGGTCATCAGGGCCGGGAAGACACCCTTCCAGCTCACCTTCGTCATCGCCAAACCACCCTCACCTTCGGCACACACGGCGCCGGTCTGCATCGTGACCGCAGCATTTGCCGCAGTTTCGATCGGGATTATGCGTCGGCGGCGCCCCTGCCACAACACCGAAGGAAAGCTTCGCGATGCGGCACACGGACGCGCACACCTTGACCTTCCAGTAACTGGAAACCCTATCTGCCTGACATCTCGTATCAGTCGTGTTCGAACTGGTCCCAACGGAAAGGTGGGTTCGTCATGCGGTCGATCGATGGGCAGACGGTCGCGGCACACACACACACGGGCGGAAAGGCCGGCGGGGCAGGGTGCTGTGGCGATCATGCGGGCAGTGCGAACCATGGTGCCGGAGCGGATGGGCTCGAGCCCGGCAAGGCGATCGATCCGGTCTGCGGCATGACGGTCACCATCGCGACGGCCAAGCACATCAGTCTGGCTGGCGGCGGCGTGCACTATTTCTGCAACCCGCGCTGCAAGGAGCGGTTCGAGGCGGATCCCTCAGCGTACGCGGAGGGGCCGCCGCCGCCCAAGGCCATGCCAAAGGGCACGCTCTATACTTGCCCGATGGACCCGGAGATCGTGCGCGACGAACCGGGACCGTGCCCGATCTGCGGGATGGCGCTGGAACCCATGGACCCCACGGCCGCGCCGAGCGGGCCGAGCCCGGAGCTGCTCGATTTCCGGCACCGGCTCATCGTGGGAGCTGTGCTGGCGGTGCCGCTCGTCGCCATTGCCATGGGGCCGCACGTCGGGGTGCCGGTGCGGTCCTGGCTCGGCGCCCAGGTGGCCGACTGGATCGAACTCGCGCTGGCGACGCCGATCGTCCTTTGGTGCGGAAGGCCGTTTCTCCAGCGCTGCTGGGTCTCCTTCGAGAGTGCCCGCCTCAACATGTGGTCGCTGATCGGGATCGGTGTCGTGGCGGCCTATCTCTACAGTCTCGTCGCGACGGTGGCGCCGGAGGTTTTTCCGGCTTCGATGCGTGGGGCGGAGGGGACCATCGGGGTCTACTTCGAATCCGCCGCGGTGATCGTGGTGCTGGTGCTGCTCGGCCAGGTGCTCGAGTTGAAAGCCCGCGAGCGGACCGGTGACGCCATCCGTGCGCTGCTCGATCTCTCACCGAAAATGGCGCGGCGGATCGCATCGGACGGCAGCGAGGGCGAGGTATCGCTCGGAGACGTGAGGGTTGGCGACCGGCTGCGCGTGCGGCCCGGCGAGGCGGTGCCCATCGACGGCGTCGTGCTCGAAGGGCATTCGTCGGTCGATGAATCGATGTTGACCGGCGAGGCGGTGCCGGTCGAGCGGACCCCGGGCGACGAGGTCACCGGCGGCACGCTGAACGGGGCCGGCAGCTTCATCATGGAGGCACGGCGCATCGGCAGCGAGACGACGCTGGCGCGTATCGTCGCGATGGTCGGCGAGGCACAACGCAGCCGTGCGCCTATCCAGAAGCTGGCCGATGTCGTTGCGGGCTATTTCGTGCCGGCCGTGTTCGCGGTGGCCGTACTGGCGTTCGCGGCATGGGCAGTCTTCGGTCCGGAACCCTCGCTTGCCTATGCGTTCGTTGCGGCGGTCTCGGTGCTCATCATCGCCTGCCCCTGCGCGCTCGGGCTCGCAACGCCGATGTCGATCATGGTCGCTTCGGGGCGCGGCGCCAAGGAAGGCGTGCTGATCCGCAATGCCGAGATGCTGGAGCGGATGGCGGACATCGACACGCTGGTGGTCGACAAGACCGGGACGCTGACCCTCGGCCGGCCGAAGGTGACGGACGTGCTCGCCGAGCCGGGGGTGGCCGAGGACGAACTGCTCGCGCTCGCGGGCGGCCTCGAGATGGCGAGCGGCCATCCCCTGGCGGCAGCGATCATCGAAGCGGCGCACGAGCGCGGGCTCGAACTGGTCGGACCGCAGGATTTCGAGAGCCGGCACGGGCTCGGTGTCACCGGGCTGGTCGCCGGGCGGTCCGTTGCGCTCGGCAATCTGCGGCTGATGGGGGCTCTCGGCATCGATGTCGGCGAGCGCCTCGAGGCTGCCGAGCGATTGCGGGCCGAAGGGCGCACGGTGATGGCCGTTGCGATCGAGGGCAGGCTCGCAGGTCTCGTCGCGACCAGCGATCCGATCAAGGATACAGCGGGTGAAGCGATCGAGGCGCTGCGGGCCGACGGCATCCGGATCGTGATGGTTACGGGTGATGCGATGCTGACAGCGGCGGCGGTGTCGCGGCGCCTGCGCATCGACGAGACCTGGGCCGAGCAGCTACCCGAGAACAAAGCGCAGATCGTGCGATCCCTGCGCAAAGCGGGAGCCAAGGTGGCGGTGGCCGGGGATGGCGTCAACGATGCCCCGGCGCTGGCGGAGGCCGATGTTGGAATCGCCATGGGAACGGGGGCGGACGTGGCGATCGAGAGCGCCGGGATCACTCTATTAAGGGGCGATCTCAGGGGCATCGTGCGTGCGCGGCGGCTGGCGCGCGCAACCATGCGCAACATCCGCCAGAACCTCTTTTTCGCCTTTGGCTACAATGTCCTCGGAGTGCCGGTCGCAGCCGGCGTGCTCTATCCCTTCCTCGGGATGCTGCTCTCTCCGATGCTGGCTGCGGCGGCCATGAGTCTCTCTTCCGTGTCGGTGATCTCGAATGCGCTCCGGCTGCGCAACGTGCGGCTATGACAACGGCGGTGGGGATGGAGCATCCGGGGCGGGGCGAGCGGGGGTCGCGTGCGCCGGTCGATCGCCGGCACCGGGGTCGCGCCTGATCCAGCCGCCGCCGAGCACACGGGCGCCGGGACCGTCGTCGGCATAGAGGACACAGGCCTGGCCCGGCGAGACGCCGTGCTCGCCCTCGACCAGCAGGATGGTGACGGCACCGTCCGCCGCGACCTCGAGGCGGGCCGGGCGCGGCGGGCAGGTCGAGCGCACCCGTGCCCAGACATCCTGCGAGGTGCCCGGGGCGACGGGCGCGTCGCCGAGCCAATTGAGATCGCGCAGCGCGATGCGACGAGTCAGCAGAGCCTCGCGCGGGCCGACGACGACGGTGGCACTGGCAGCATCGATGTCGACCACGAAGAGCGGCTCGCCGGTCGCGATGCCGAGCCCCTGGCGCTGGCCGATGGTGAAGCCAGTGATACCGGAATGGGCGCCGAGGTCGCGACCGTCGACGTGGACGATGCGGCCGGGCCGGGCGGCGTCCGGCCTCAGGCGGTCGACGATCGTGGTGTAGCGGCCGGTCGGCACGAAGCAGATGTCCTGGCTGTCGCGCTTGCCGGCGTTCGCGAGGCCGAAGTCGCCCGCCAGCCGCCGAACGTCGGCCTTGCGCATTTCGCCGAGGGGGAATCGCAGAAATCCGAGCTGCTCGCGCGTGGTCGCGAACAGGAAGTAGCTCTGGTCGCGGTCCGGGTCGCCGGCGCGGTAGAGGTCGAAGCCGTGCGTTCCGGGGCGGCTCGCGACATAGTGGCCGGTGGCGAGGACGTCGGCATCGAGGTCGCGGGCGGCGCCGAGGAGGTCTCGGAACTTCACGGTCTGGTTGCAGACGACGCAAGGCACCGGCGTTTCGCCGGCGGCATAGCTGTCGGCGAATTCGGCGATTACCGAATCGGAAAAGCGCTTCTCATAATCGAGCACATAATGTGGGATGCCGAGCGTCGCGGCGACACGGCGAGCATCGTGGATGTCCTGGCCGGCGCAGCAGGCGCCCTTGCGCGTGGTCGCGGCGCCGTGGTCGTAGAGCTGCATCGTGAGGCCGATCACCTCGTAGCCCGAGCGTGCGAGCAGGGCGGCGGTCACGGAGGAATCGACGCCACCCGACATGGCAACGACGACGCGCGTCCCCGCCGGCGGCTTGTCGATGTGCAATTCGTTCGCAGTGTTCATCGTGAGCAGTCTCAAGAAATTGCTGTGTTTCATGTGCCGGGACCGGGGCAACCGTGGGCGGCGTTGCAGCGCCGGGGCGCCCGCACCAGGCGACTATCTGGGCGTAATCGGGCGAATGTGCAACGCCCGCCATGCGCTTCGGTACGCGGGGCGAGGCAGTCGGAGGGGGCTTTTCGCGCGGCGAAACTCGCCGGCCGCGATTAGCGGCACATTAATTGCTATTTGCTAGGCTCTTCTGAAGCTGGTCAGGTAATGTATCGAGTAAAATGACCGAGAAACAGTACAGGGCGCGTGTCCGCTATGTCATCGGGCCGGACGGAAGTCCGCTCACGATCGCAGATCTTCCCCCACCCGACACCAAGCGGTGGGTCATCAGGCGCAAGGCCGAAGTGGTCGCCGCGGTGCGCGGCGGGCTGCTCAGTCTCGACGAGGCGTGCGAGCGCTATACGCTCACCGTCGACGAGTTGCTGAGCTGGCAGCGCTCCATCGACCGGCACGGGCTCGCCGGGCTTCGGGCGACCCAGATCCAGCGCTACCGCGACAAGCACTGACCGGTTCCTGGCACTGACCGATCAGCGTGCGGAACGCCGACGCCCCCGTTGTGTGGGGCGCGGCGCGCCGACGTGTGGCCGGCCGCGCACCCTTTCGCGTGCGGTTCAGGGCTTGCGCACCAGGATCGGCGCCGGTTGCGCCGTCGTGCTGCCCGGAATGGTCAACTCGCTCGAGGTCAGCGGTTCGCACTCCGTCCGGTTCCGGCTCCAGGCGTGGGCACCGGCCCGGATCTGGCGCGAACGCACCCGGTCGAACGATTTGTTTTCGCTCAGAACGCGTGTTTCCCCGCCAACGGTGGAAAGCTCGATCACGAAGGCGATGAGGCCGTGGCGGTTCTCGGATGAACGCTGGTGGATACGGATGGTGGCGCGGCCACTGTCCGGCGGCGTTTCGCCGAAGAGCATGTGCGTGCCGGCAAGGTCGCGGCCGTAGCCGAGGTGGCAACGGTTGAGGCCGCCCGCAATGCGCGCATAGATCTCGGTTGCGCCGCCGGGCACACTCCAGCTCGCGGGCGCTTCTCCGAGGGCCTCGTCGACCGAGCTGGCCAGCACGGCCTCGGGATCGCCCCCCGGGTTGGCCGGGTCCGAAACGGCTGGTGCCGCAGGTGCCACCGGCTGCCCCGACGTCGCCGAACTCAGTGCCTCACCGATCGAGGAAAAGCCCGGCGTGCCGGCGCAACCCGCGACATGCAAGGTCAAGAGCAGCGCCAGGGCGGGCGAAACCGCGCCGCGCACGGCCATCGATGTGCGTGCTCGCATCCGTGATGCCACCGACCCGCGCTTGCGGGCGCCTCGAACCACGATCCGACCGGCATGGCGCCGGCTGGCGGCATTATCGGTCGATCGGGTCCGGCATGCAAACGGTGTGGCGCAGACGGCTGTTGATGCGCGCGCGTGGGCGCGTGCCCTGGTCGCGGGGCCGATCGATCGACGGCTCCGACGGACCGGGTGGCGGAGGCGGGCGGTTGAAGTCGGGCTCAGAGTGCGCGCGAGACGGGGCGCGGTGCCGATCGCGGGTGCGAGCGGCCGAGGCCACGGCCGCGACGCGGGGTCGGCAGGCTTTCGACCGCCCGATCACCCATCGCTTCGACTTTGCGCAGCTCCTCGAGCGCGGCATCGACCTCGGCTCGGGCGTCCGCGAGGCGATCGTTGAGATCGGCGACGGTGTCGACGAGGTTCGAGCGGCGGTTCTGAGCGGCCTTGGCGAAGGGCGGATAGGAGTAGTGATTGACGTCGCGCACGCCGGTGCGAGTCTCCTCGGCTTCGATCTGCTGGTCGAGATCCTCGGCCATCCGAGTGAGTTCGCCGATCATCGTCTCGAGATCGGTGACCCGGCGACGCTTTTCGTTCACCTCGAATTGCCGCTGACGCAGCTGGCTTTCACGCAACTTCATGGTTCGATACCCCTTACCTGTTCGAAAGATCGGCACGTTATCGTTATCAACTTCCGTGCCAGTTCTCGGGCCAGCACGTCGCGCCTGATCGACCGGTCTCGGCTCCCCCGAGCCGCTTGCCCCGAGGGGCAACACACCGATCGAAGAGCATCTTACACGCCCTTATTTAAGTAGCTGTAAACGTTGACGAAGACAAACACTGTTGCGCACATCGTGCTGACGCCGGGTGACGAATCCTGTTAGGAATCGAGGATCGCCGATTCGAACGACTTGCCGGGTTCCGAATCGCTCTCGCCGGGGTGGGCGGGCTGCGGTTCGCCGGATCGCGGAGCTGGCTCGGTGCACCGGGCCGTCTCGGCCTGTCGTTGCTCGTCTCGGCGATATGCTGGTGTGACTTGTGTTCAAATCGTAGCGAACCGGGTCCGCAGGGCAGCGGCGTTAAAGGATTTGGTAACCAGCTGCGGTTAGCTTTCAGCAATGGACGTTAATCGCAGCAGGCCGAAACAGCAGCACAACCGTGGGCAGCGGTTGTGGCCGGGTCAGAGGAAAGAGGATCGACATGAGAGTGTTGCTGATCGAGGACGACAGCGCGACGGCTCGTAGCATCGAGCTGATGCTCAATTCCGAAGGGTTCAACGTCTACCAGACGCATCTGGGCGAAGAGGGTGTCGATCTCGGCAAGCTCTACGACTACGACATCATCCTACTCGATCTCAATCTTCCGGACGTCAGCGGCTACGACGTCCTCAAGACACTGCGTGTCTCGAAGGTGCACACGCCGATCCTCATTCTCTCCGGCCTCGCGGGCATCGAGGACAAAGTGAAGGGTCTCGGCGTCGGTGCCGACGACTACATGACGAAGCCCTTCCACAAGGACGAGCTCGTTGCCCGCATCCACGCCATCGTGCGGCGCTCGAAGGGCCATGCCCAGTCGGTGATCCGGACCGGTGAGTACGAGGTCAATCTCGATGCCAAGACCGTCGAGGTCGGCGGCCAGCGCGTGCATCTGACGGGCAAGGAATACCAGATGCTCGAGCTGCTCTCGCTGCGCAAGGGCACGACGCTCACCAAGGAAATGTTCCTCAACCATCTCTACGGCGGCCTCGACGAGCCGGAACTCAAGATCATCGACGTCTTCATCTGCAAGCTGCGCAAGAAGCTGGCGGCGGCGACCGGTGGCGAGCACTACATCGAGACCGTGTGGGGGCGCGGCTACGTGCTCCGCGATCCGACGAGCAACGGTCAGGTCGCGGCCTGACGGCAGGCCGCAGGGCCACGACGTAAGCGCGATACCGAGACGAGGAGGCGGCCGCCGGCCGGCCTCCTTATTTCGTTCGAGCGCCAGACATCGAGTGTGGTGCCTGCACCTTTCGGCGGAGGCCGCGAGCAGCCGCGCGCCCACGCCATCTCGCATCTTGTTCACAGGCCGCATTCGTCCAAGGCGCAGGCTGCCGCTCGAATTGCATATGCAGGAAAGGTTGCGGCGCAATTTGGAACACCGCTTAACCCGATCTTCAGAGAAGGTGCGCTAAACAAGGCTCACGAGTGTCCCGACCTGGTTGCGCGTTCGGCTGTTCCGTCAAGCGAGGATCGTGTGGCCATGAAGTTGCGCAGTGTCGCGCCGGTGCTCGGCGCCGTGGTTCTTTCCGTCACGTTGGGTGGCTGTTTCGGATCGGGTCCGAGCGGCGAGCTGCAGGACCTCGGCATCGGTCCGATCCTGGGCAAGTCCGGTGGTAGCTCCGGTGGCGGTGGTTCGGGTGGCGGTGGTGCCGGTGCCGGCGGAGGTGCCGGCGCAGGCGGCGGCGGCGGAGCTGGTGGTGGCGGTGGCGGCGGGACGACGCCCACGCCCAACACGTTCACGTTCTACGACAACGAAACCATGCGCATCACGCGCGTCGCGTTCGACGATTCGACGACGGCCGATGTGATCCTGCCGACGCTGACCGAGCGTCTCGGAGGCGGGTCGACGAGCCAGTTCGAGCTGGAATACGTCTCCGCGAGCCCGATCGATCCCAACGCGCTGCCCGAGCGGCCGACCGCGATTACCATCCCTCAGGGGCGGTTGCCCGAGACCACCGGTCTCCAGCAGGTCTCGACCAACGGCACCACGACGCTCTATGCGAATGGCCCCGAACGGGTGCTCCTGACAAACGCGTCGACCCCGGGGGGTGTCGGTGCGGCGAACCAGCTCCAGTTCGCCCGCTATGGTCTCTTCGAACTCATCAACAACGCTGGGCACCACTATTCCGGTGGCTTCTACACCGCGGGCCAGCGCTCGTTCACATCGGACGTGGCGGCGGCCGTCGGCTCTTCCGCCACCTACAATGGCGCATTCATCGGGCAGGTCCAGAAGCCGGGCCAGCCTTATGCGCCGCAGGCCATCGCGGGTGCCGTCAACGTCGTTGCCGACTTCGACAACCATCGCGCCACGACCCGCATCCACAGCCTCGAGTACGAATCGGCGGCCGGTCCCGTGGTGCCCGCCAATTTCGATCTCCATGGCGTCGCCACCAACCTCAATTTCATTCCCGGGACGCCGCAGAACCTGCAACGGGGCTATTTCGGCGGTTTCAATGTCGTCGCCCCCGGCACGACCAACAGCCTCTCGCCGAACGGTATCGGCGGTCTCACCGCCATCGAAGCGGAGTTCCAAGGCCCGAAGGGCGAGGAACTGACGGGCACCGTTTCGGGCGAACTGATCGCTGTCAACCCGATCATCGACGACGCCACGAGGGTCGAACTCTGGGGTGCCTTCGGCGCCAAGCGTTGAATCCGGTTGGCGAGGGGACGGAGCGGACATGGCGCGGCAGGAGCGGCGATCGGCACGGCTCGTGAGGCACGCGTTGCGGCGCGTGCCGACGTCCGTTCGCGGGGGCTCGGTCCTGGCGGCGATCGCCTTCCTCCTCATCGGCCTCCTTTCGCCGATCGCGGCCGTCGCGGGAGATGGTGCGGCGACCACCGGCCGGCACGTGCTGGAACAAGCGGCGGAGGTCTACCGCAACGGTGCCATGGACGAGGCCGCGCGCCTCCTCGATCCGCTCGTTGCCGATCCCGGAGCGCTCGATCCCGACGCCGCGCTCACGGCACGTCATCTGCGGGGCCTCGTTGCGCGACGGCGGGGAGAACTCGAACTCGCCGCCGCGATGTTTCGCGGCATTCTCGCCGAGCGCCCGGACCTGACGCGTGTGCGCCTCGATCTCGCGCACACGCTTTTCCTTCTCGAGGAGGACGAGGGCGCGCGGCATCATTTCGAACTGGTGCGCTCGGCGAGCGGCGATCCGGTCGTCTCGCAGGTCATCAACGGTTTCGTTCGGGAGATGGACAAGCGCCGGCGGTGGAGTGCCTCGGCGTTCGTTTCGCTCGCGCCGTCCAGCAACATCAACCAGGGCACCAGCAGCGACGTCATCACGGTCGCCGGCCTGCCGTTCGTCATCGACGATTCCTCGCGGGCCAAGAGCGGCATCGGGCTGGCGGCGGGGGGAGCGATCGGGCTGCGGCACACGCTAGCGCCCGACATCGACCTCGAGGTCGACCTGCGGGGTCTGGCGAGGCGCTACCGGGAGGACGATTTCAACTACGCAAAGGCGGCCGCCTCGATCGGGCCGCGCATCCACTTCGAGCGGGGCAATGCTGCTCTGATACTCTTTGCCGAACGGCACTGGTCCGCCGACGAGGCGCTGAGCTTTGCTGCGGGCGTGCGCGCCGAGGCCCGCGTGAAACTGGCACCGACGTTGACCTCGACGACCGTGGCGAACTGTTTTGCGACGCGTCACGACGGGGACTGGCAGGGCATCGATCTGACGGACCGCGATGGGCATGCCTGCTCACTCGATCTGGTGTTGGACCAGGCGCTTTCGAGCGACAGCTTCGCGCGCCTGACGATCGGCGGAGAGGAATCCTGGTCGGAGGCCCCCTACCGCGAATACGGCGAGCGGATGATCGGCATCGGCGGCTACAAGGAACTGCCCTTCGGCATCACGCTCTTTGCCGAGGCGCGGGCGCGGCACCGGCAATACGATCTGGCCAACAGCCTCACCGGCACGGTGCGCGAAGACAGGGTGCTGGAAGGCGATATCCAGGTCACCAAGCGTGACCTCGAAATCTTCGGCGCCGCGCCGCAGCTCAGGCTGAGCGTGGCGCGGCGGCACAGCAACATCGACATCTACGACTACACCTCGCACGGGGTCGAGGTGACGTTCACGCGCGGCTTCTGAGCGCCCCCGGCGCGCTCTACCGTCAGCGGCCGATCAGGCGCCAGGCGAGCGGCAGCAGCGCGGCGGCGAGCGCCGCCTTGACCAGGTCGCCCGGAATGAACGGCAGCATGCCGACGGTGACCGCCTTCTCGAGGCCGAGCCCGAGGCCGAATGCCAGCCACGCCAAGCCGAATGCGTAGATCACCGCCGTGCCGATCAGCATGGCGAGGAACACGCGCACGGCCGGCCGACCCCAGCCCTGCCCGGCAAGCCAGCCCGCCGTGACCGCGGCGGCGAGGAAGCCGACCAGATAGCCGCCGGTGGGGCCCGCCATATAGGCGAGCCCGGCGCCTCCGGTGAAGACCGGCAGGCCCAAGGCGCCCTCGGCGAGATAGGCGAGAACGGTGAGGCCGCCGAGCCGCCAGCCGAAGGCGAGCCCGACCAGCAGCACGGCGAACGGCTGCATGGTCATCGGCACGGGGTACATCGGCACCTTGATATGAGCGCAAACGGCGATGAGCGCCGAGCCCGCGAGCACGAGCAGGACGTCGCGCAGCAGCGCGCCCGAGGCGGCGGGGCGCGGCCAGGCTGCATCGGCAATGAGATTGGTGTTGGTCGACATGCCTCTCGTCTCCTCGGTGCGTCGCGTCAGTCCCGGTTCCCGACAGCGGACGTTCGTTCTTGGCAGGCAACGCGCGATCGTCGGCGCGGGCGTGCCGGATCCGCCAGCTCTCTGCAACGGCTATAGCGGGCCGCCCGCGTGCGGGCTAGGCCCTCATGGCCACCCATGCACCTGTTCCATCGGCCGATGTCGACCGAGGTTCATCGATCATTGACGTTGACGTTAACGTAAATTATCTGTCCCGGCGGACCGGCGATGCCTGGCACCCCGGCTCACGGCCTGCACGAGGCGTGCACGCGCTCGTGTGCGCCGCGGAGGTGACCGGGGGCCGGCGATCTGCGATCCTATGGCCGAGGCGTGGACGTGGCTGGCCCGCCGACCGTCGATGCGGAGGGATACGAGATGACGGACGCATTCATTTTCGATGCGGTGCGCACGCCGCGCGGCAAGGGCCGCAAAGACGGCAGTCTTCACGAAGTGACGGCCGTTTCGCTCGCCTCGCAGGTGCTCGGCGCGATCCGGGACCGCAACGGGCTCGAGACCAAGCTCGTCGACGACGTCATCCTCGGCTGCGTGGCGCCGATCGGCGAGCAGGGCATGGACATCGCGCGGGCGGCGGTGTTCGGGGCGGGCTATGGCAACGAGACGGCCGGAGTGCAGATCAACCGCTTCTGCGCCTCGGGGCTCGAAGCGGTGAACATGGCCGCCGGACAGGTCGCGGGCGGCGCATCCGACCTCGTCATCGCCGGTGGCGTCGAGAGCATGTCACGCGTGCCGATGACATCGGACGGCGGCGCCTGGCCGGTCGACCCTCGCATCGCGATCCCCTCCTATTTCATGCCGCAGGGCGTTTCGGCCGATCTCATTGCGACCAAGTACGGGTTTTCGCGAGCCGACTGCGACGCCTATGCCGTCGAAAGCCAGAAGCGCGCGGGCGCGAGCTGGGCCGAGGGGCGGTTCGCGCGCTCCGTTGTGCCCGTGGTCGACGTCAACGGTCTCACCATTCTCGAGCGCGACGAGACCGTCCGGCCGACGACCGACATGCAGGCGCTCGCGGCCCTCAAGCCGTCGTTCGTGCAGATGGGCGTGGACTATGGTTTCGATGCGGTGGCGATCCAGGCCCATCCCGAACTCGAGGCGATCGAGCACGTGCACCATGCCGGCAATTCCTCCGGCATCGTGGATGGGGCGGCGGGCGTGCTCATCGGATCGCGCGCGGGTGGAGATGCCGCCGGCCTCAGGGCGCGGGCGCGCATCCGTGCGTTCACGGCGATCGGCTCCGAGCCGGCGCTGATGCTGACCGGACCCGTCGACGTCACGGAAAAGGTGCTGCGGCGGGCCGGCATGACGAAGGCGGATATCGATCTCTTCGAACTCAACGAGGCATTCGCCTCCGTCGTCCTTCGATACATGCAGGCCTTCGA